>NZ_JBQEPU010000034.1:0-75712 GCF_052045835.1 Paraburkholderia sp. 22099
CGACAACCAGCTGCACCGCTTCGGCCCTGAATTCGTCGGTTATGTTCCGTCTGCTCATTTCTCACCTCGGTTGGAGATTATCCCCTTTAGAGGTGTCCAGAGTCATTGGACCACTACAGGTGCCGCCCCGCACAGGGGCAACGCTAATAGACCACTAACAACACAAGGAAAGGCCAACGCCCATAACAGCACAACCACCGCCGCCCAGGCAAAAAAACCACTACATCAACCCACAAACCACAGCAGCAACAACCGACCCACCCACCAACACCACCCCCACCAACCGACGCTTATTCAGCTCAGTCCACAGCAACACACCAGTCAACGAAAGCAGAATCATCCCGCCGGCGATCGTATCGATCAACAACACCCACCCGACGCTCAATCCCACGCCGCGGTGCAGATTATTCATCGTGGTAAGAAACGAGTTGTGCGTGCGCTTCACCGCGACAAAGCCATTGCCCACCCAGTACTCAGCCTGCACATTCTGCGTCGGCCCAAAAATGCCGACCTGCCAGAATTCCGGCTGCATCGTGCTGCGATCGCCCCAGGCCACCGGATGCGCCGGCTCGCGTTTCGCCTTGCCCGGCTTGCCGTCGATCTTCAGTTCGCTCTTGAGCCACTTCGCCATGTCCATCGGCGAGTGCAGCGGCTTTTGCGGCACGGAAATCTGCATCTCCTCGACCTGCGGCTCACCCGACGACACCTTCAGCGGCCCGGCCCGATGATTCAACAGGAAACCCGTCGCGCCGAACATTAGCCCGAGCACCGCGCCCCACAAGCCGACCCAGCCATGCACCTTGCGCAGCCACTTGATGAAATTCGCGCGCCGCGAACGCTGGCGCCGCGCCGCCTGCTCGGCGTCGTCCATCAGATGACGACCGCGCTCTGGAGCGTGAGCGCTGTATTGCGTGCCACCCGCGGCAGGTTTCAGGTCGATCGATTCAGGCGCGTTCACATCCAGGCTCCAGGCGCAGCAGGTTAATCATCGCCGGCGCGCGGCGACAACGCGCACGCTCACAGCAGCAGTGAATGAGGTATCGAAAGGAGGGGCCAGACGACCCGGCTTGCGGTCCGGGCCGTCCGGTTGAGAGGCTGGCTGGCCGTCACAGAGGAGGAGAAATGTGACGAACGCTGGCGATGCCTTTCAATTGAGAATCGCTATCATTACACGATAATGGTATTTGCTCAATCGCAGCGCGCGACATCCGCTTGACATCCAGACGGCGCAAACGGACTCTAGCGGGCGATCCCGTCAATGTTGCGGTTCTGGATACCTGCCTGCCATGCGTCTTTTCTCCTGGGTCTGTCTTGCCTCGTTGGGCTGGCTTGCCGGCGTCCACGCCGCGAACGCGAACAGCGCGGCGAAACTGGACGATCCCTATACGAACGAAGGCGAAACCCAGACCTTCACCGTCAACGCCGACGGCTCCTACGCGAAGCTCGATTCAATGACGCTGCGCGTCAACAACGAAGCAGGCGTCGCGCGGGCGGCGCAGCAATACGTCTGGTTCAACCGCAACATGGCGGACGTGCAGATCCTCGAGGCCTACACGACCACCGCGGACGGCGTACGCCATGACGTGCAGCCCGAGCAGATCCGCGACGTGCAGGAAGCGCGCTCGTTCGACGCACCGATGTTCCAGGACATCCAGGAAAAGGTGATCGTGTTCCCTGCCGTCGAACCCGGCGCGCGCGTGCATCTCACCTACCGCAAAACGCAAAAGCAGCCGATCGTGCCGGGAGAATTCAGCGACTTCACGGCGCCCGAACTCGCGCCGACGCGCAACTTCCGTCTGATCTACGATCTGCCCGCCAACAAGCCGCTCTATGCGGACGCGCGCGGCTTCACGGCGCTCGAACCGGTGACGCGCGAGGGCCGCACGCGCTACGAATACCGCTATGACAAGGCGCATTTCAGCCGCCTCGAACGCGGCTCGATTGCATACGTGTCATACGGCGACCGGCTGATGGTGTCCACCTTCCCCGACTACGCCACGTTCGCCGCAAGCTATCGGGCGTCCGCCGCGGATCCGGGCGCGCGCGACGCCGCTGTCACGCTGCTCGCGCGGAACCTCACGGCGCATGACCGCACACCGCGCGACAAGGCCAAGACGCTGTACGACTGGGTGCGCCGCAGTATCCGCTACGTGGCGATCAACGTCGGACGCGGCGCCGTGGTGCCGCACAGCGCGAGCGCGGTCCTCGTCAACCGCTATGGCGACTGCAAGGATCACGTGGCGCTCTACGGCGCGCTGCTCGACGCGGTCGGCATCCGCAACGAGCCGGCCTTGATCAGCAGCGGCACGATCTACACGCTGCCGAGCGTGCCGGGCTATGGCGTCATCAATCACGTCATCACATGGCTGCCGGACTTGCAGCTCTACGCCGACTCCACGGCGTCGAATGTGGAATTCGGCTTTCTGCCCTCGTCCGATATGAACCGGCCGACCGTGCTCGTCGGCCAGGGCGTGCTCGCGCGAACACCCGCCACCGCGCTCGTGACGCGCAGCACGGACCTGTCGATCAAGGTCCAGCCGGATGGCTCCGCGAGCTTCACGTATCGGCTGGAAGCGTCCGGCGCCTCCGTTGAGCAGACGCGCGCCCTGCTACGCCGGCAGACTCACGCGCAACGCGAGGAGTCGATCCAGTCCGAGTTGCGCAGCGCCAATCTGCGCGGCACCGCGACGCTCGCCACCAGCGACCTGACGGTCGCCGACGGCCCGCTGACCATCACGATGAAGGGCACGCTGGAGAATCTCGTGGTGCCGGGCGCGGCAGCGGCCATTCCGGCGCTGACGAGCCTCGCCGGCGGCTTCGCGGCGGACGCGCGTTACTGGCTCGGCGAACGCGAGCGCACGCAGCCGTTCGTCTGCCACAACCTCGTGTTGCATGAACGGGCGCGCGTCGAATTGCCGGCCAATTTTCGCGTGCTCGACATGCCGGAGGCGCAGCGAACGCGAAACCGCTTCGTCGATTTCGAGTCGCAGTACACGCTCGATCCGCACAGCAACGCGGTGACGATGACGCGCGAGGGCGCCACCCATTTCGACAGCGACGTCTGCACGCCCGACGACTTCGCGCAGATGCGCCCCGCGATCGAAGCGATCGGGCGCGACGTGCGCGCCGAAGTGATCGTCAAGTCGACGCTGATGGAATCGTCGAATGTGGCATCGCAGGCGCCTTGAAGCGCTGAACACATTGAGCCGCGCGGGCGCGCGAACACCGACCGCTCAAACCGGCCACAACGGGCCTTCCTGCATCGCGCCGAGCTGCTCGCGCAGTTCGAGGATGCGCTCTTCCCAATAGCGCTGCGTGTTGAACCACGGGAACGCGGCGGGAAACGCCGGGTCGTCCCAGCGACGCGCGAGCCACGCCTGGTAGTGAATCAAACGCAGCGTGCGCAACGCTTCGACGAGATGAAGTTCGCGCGGCTCGAAATCGCAGAAGTCTTCGTAACCGGCAAGCAGATCCGTCAATGCACGCGACGCCTCGGCGCGCTCACCCGGCAGCAGCAGCCACAAATCCTGCACGGCCGGACCCATGCGGCTGTCGTCGAAGTCGACGAAATGCGGCCCCGCGTCGGTCCACAACACATTGCTCGGATGGCAATCGCCGTGCATGCGGATCATGCGAATCTCGCCCGCGCGCTCGAACGCTCGCTCGACGCCTTCGAGCGCGAGGTTCACCACGGTTTCCCATGCCGTGCGCACATCGTCGGGCACGAAGCGGTGCGACAGCAGGAAGTCGCGCGGCTCATAGCCGAACGTGTGGATGTCGAGCGTGGGACGCTCGATGTAGTTCTGCGTCTGCCCAACGGCATGAATGCGGCCGATGAAACGCCCCAGCCATTCGAGCGTGTCACGCCGGTCCAGATCGGGCGCGCGGCCGCCGCGCCGCTCGAAGATCGAGAAGCGAAAACCGTCGAAGTCATGCAGGGTACGGCCTTCGAAAACACGCGCGGGCACCGCCGGAATTTCGCGCGCGGCGAGATCGGCGACGAACGCGTGTTCTTCGAGAATGGCGGCGTCGCTCCAACGCGCCGGCCGATAGAACTTCGCGACCACGGGCGGACCGTCTTCGACGCCGACCTGGTAGACGCGGTTCTCGTAGCTGTTGAGCGGGAGCATGCGGCCGTCGGTACGCACACCGACGCTGGCGAGCACGCTGTCGAGCGCGTCGAGCACGATTTCCGGCCTGAGCCGGGCGAAAGGGACGGCGCTATCGGCGTCGTCCCGCGAATCGGGAGTGTCGTTGTTCATGGGCGCATTGTGCGCCGTGCCGTCGTCAAAGACGAGGGTCACGGCTCACCACGCCGCTCGTCGCGCGTCTTACAACTGACAGACAAGTCGAACGCAAACTGCTTTCAATGCATCTGCGCGCTCGACGGACGCACGAGTTCGCCGGTATCGATCAGGTCTTCGAGGAAAAAGGGTTCAGTGTTCAGTTGCGGCGAAGCGCCGGGCTCGCCGGCATACCACGCCACCATGGCCATGTCGCCGAGAATGCGCATGACGATCCCGCGCGCGCCTTGCGGCACGGCGATATGCACCGATCGGACAATGGAACCGATTTGCATGATGTTTCCCCGTTCTCCCATAGCCGGCTTTATGGTTTCCTCGCCGGTCAAGGTGATGATAAAAGCGCCGCTTCGCCGATGACGTTGCGAACGCCCCCAATCTGCTGCGCGTCAACCGCGTGAGAATTTCGAATCATTGTTCCCGTTTTGCGGGGCCGTGGATAGCGCGAACAAAAGCGACTTCACCCGTCGTTTCGCGTCATCCCCATCACGGTGCGCCGAGCCGATGATGCCGAGCGCGTCGTAACGAGACCATCATAAACCCTGCGAGGGCGAGATATCAAAAACAGGCAGCGGTCCGACAGTCCGCCCATCATGGCCGGCGCGCCACCTCAGCGCTTTTTTCAGCGTATCGTTAACGCCTTTCAATGCGTTGCACCCGCCAACGGAGATTCCTTGGTCGCGCCGCCGGAGTGTCATCGGCCTATCGCTTCGGCTCTTCCTTTTTCCGCCTCTTTCATGTTCCCCGCCGTGCCCGACGCCCACCCCATTCCCTATCTCGAACGCGGCACGCGTGCCTATTGGCGTGCCAGCATCGCGCTGCTGTTTGCGGGCTATGCCACGTTCTCGCTGTTGTACTGCGTGCAGCCGTTGCTGCCGTCGTTTTCAGCGGCGTTCAATGTGACGCCGGCCGAAAGCAGTTTGTCCCTGTCGCTGACCACGGCGGCGCTCGCGCTTGCCGTGTTCATCGCCGGTTTCGTTTCGGAAGGCTGGAGCCGCCACCATCTGATGACGCTATCGCTGATGGCGTCCGCGCTGCTGACGATCGGCGTCTCGATCGCGCCGCAGTGGCATCAACTGCTCGTGTTGCGCACGCTCGAAGGACTCGCGCTCGGCGGCGTGCCCGCCGTCGCGATGGCGTATCTCGCCGAAGAAGTACACCCCGAAGGGCTCGGCCTGGCGATGGGCCTCTATGTCGGCGGCACCGCGATCGGCGGCATGGCCGGGCGTGTGATTACCGGTGTTGTCGCGGATCTGTTTTCGTGGCGGGTCGCGATCGGCACGATCGGCGTGCTCGGCATTCTGTCGACGCTCGCGTTTCGCGCGCTGCTGCCGCCGTCGCATCATTTCGTGCCGCGGCGCGGGCTGGGTTTCAACCATCACCGCACCGCGCTGCTCAAACAGTTCACGCGACCCGGCCTGCCCTTGCTGTTTCTGCTCGGCTTCGTGCTGATGGGCAGTTTCGTCACGCTGTACAACTACATCGGCTACCGGCTGCTGGCGCCGCCTTATCGATTGAGTCAGGCGGAGATCGGCGCGATCTTCATCGTGTATCTGGCGGGCGTGATCGCCTCGCCGTTGTCGGGGCGCATGGCCGATACGTTCGGCCGCGCTCGCGTGCTGATCGGCAGCCTGGCGCTGATGGCGCTCGGTCTCGCGCTCACGCTGCTGCATCCGCTGACGGCGATCGCGCTCGGCATCGCGTGCGTGACCTTTGGCTTTTTCGCGGGACATTCAGTGGCAAGCGGGTGGGTCGGCCGGCTCGCGAGAGAAGCCAAGGGCCAGGCCGCCGCGCTGTATCTGCTCGCGTATTACCTCGGTTCGAGCCTCGTTGGTTCGTATGGCGGTCACATATGGGCCGGTTACGGATGGAACGGCGTCGCGGGACTAGTGGGCGTGCTGCTCGTCATCGGCCTCGCGGCGGCCTTGAGATTGCGTGATTTGCGCGCACGCGAACGCACAGCCGCTTGATCGAGTCGATTCGCCGCGCATCGGATCGCCATCGAAAGTAAGGCCCGCGTAAGCATGCGCTTCGCCGTTTTGGCGCTGTTTGTTGCGGCGCGCCAATTGCGGCGCGCCTTGGCAGCGCGGGCTCAGCGGCTTGCGAATAAGCAAGGCCGCAGCTCGATGCGTCGTTACGTTGGCTGGAGCGTCACCTATACTCGTATCGGACGTTGGCAGCGCACGACTCCACCAAACAGAGCCGCTGCTTGCGCCGGTAATACATAAGGAGACGACTATGACGACCTACTTCACGATCGGCGATTTCATCCTGGTGATTCCGATGGCGTTGGCCGGGGCGCTGTTTGTCGGCGCGCTTCCGTGCAAGACGGAATTCCGGCACAACGTGCTGCGGGTCCTGGGGGCGCTCCTCGGTGTGGTGTTCGCGGTCGTGCTGGTCGAAGGCTTACCCGCGCTGGTATAGCGAAAAAAAGCCGCCTCCCGGGCGACTTTCTCTATCTCCACGGCATATCCGCGGCGTGAAACTCGCGCGGATCAGATCGCCTGATCCGTCGACGGTTTTTCCCACAGGTTGATGCCGCCTTCGGTCGCGTAGCGATCGATCTCCGCCAGTTCTTCCTTCGAGAACGCGAGGTTCTTCAACGCGCCGACGTTCTCGCGCACCTGCTCCGCACGGCTCGCGCCGATCAGCACCGACGTGACGCGCGAATCGCGCAGCGCCCAGGCGAGCGCCATCTGCGCAAGACTTTGCCCGCGACGCGCGGCGATGTCATTGAGCTTGCGCACGTGCTCGATGTTTTGCGCGCTCAAATGCTCCTGCTTCAACGAACCGCCGCCCGGCTTGTTCACGCGCGCGTCTTCCGGCACGCCGTTCAGGTACTTGCCGGTCAGCAGGCCCTGAGCGAGCGGCGTGAAGGCGATGGCGCCCGCGCCGACCTTCTCCAGCGTATCGAGCAGTTCATGTTCGATCCAGCGATTGAGCATGTTGTACGCGGGCTGATGAATCAGCAGCGGCACCTTGTATTCGGCGAGCAGCTTCGTCATTTCGAGCGTCTTGGTCGCCGAGTACGACGAGATGCCGATGTAGAGCGCCTTGCCCTGCTGCACCGCGCTCGCCAGCGCACCGGCGGTTTCCTCGAGCGGCGTGTCGGCGTCGAAACGATGCGAATAGAAAATGTCGACGTAATCGAGGCCCATGCGTTGCAAGCTCTGATCGAGGCTCGCGAGCACATACTTGCGCGAGCCGCCGCCCTGCCCGTATGGGCCCGGCCACATATCCCAACCCGCCTTCGACGAAATCAGCAGTTCGTCGCGATACGGTTTGAAATCGTCCTTGAAGAGCCGGCCGAAATTGGTTTCCGCGCTGCCGTACGGCGGGCCGTAGTTGTTGGCGAGATCGAAGTGAGTGATGCCCAGATCGAAGGCCGTGCGCAGAATGTCGCGCTGCGTGGAGATCGGCGTGGTATCGCCGAAGTTGTGCCACAAGCCGAGCGACAGCGCCGGCAGTTTGAGACCCGACTTGCCGCAGACGCGGTACTGCATGTCCGAATAGCGTTCTGAAGCTGCTTCGTAAGCCATTGCTAGAGTCCTTGATGTTGAGGCCGCCCGATTATGTCGGGCGTGTGGAATCGCATGGTGCGGGAGGCGTGCTGTCTTTATGTTTATGTAATGTTCGTGCGACTGCGTGCGGCAAGATCGTTATGGTAGCCAATCGACGCAATGCGTGCAGACGCCCAGCATGCGGGATGGACGATTGCTGGCGGGTCCCCTACACTTTCGCCGATCAAGGCTGATGGGAGAAGTGCATGGCGAAGGCGATTTCAATCGCGCTGATTGTCGGCGGTATCGTGCTGCTGTATTTCGGCGGGCAGGCGTTCAATTCGGTTAGCAGCGACGTGTCGCGCGTGTTTACCGGCTCGCCGACCAACAAGGCGATCATGCTGATCGTGGGCGGTGTCATCGCCACTATCGCGGGACTGACCGGGATGGCGTTGTCCGGACGCAAGCGGTAAGCGTAAGCGATAAGGCGCAAGCGGTAAGCGGCTTGCCGCGCGGGCGGCGCGTTGCATCCGCGCGCCTGGGACGCACGCGAACGAGCGCCGCCGCCGCTCGCGTCAGAAACTTAAAAAGCGATCTCGGGCTTCGCGGCCGAGCGCGTACCGGGCAACGGCACGTTGCTCGCGCCGTGATAGGTGTACACGAGAGAAAACTTCACCTGATCGCTGAGGTTCTTGCCGGCCGAATGCAGTGTGTTGCAATGAAAGAACACCACGTCCCCAGCCTTGAGCTCAGGCGAGACCGCGTTGCGAATCCATGCCTGATTCTCTTCCAGATCGGAACGGAAAAACTTGGCTTCGTCGAACCGGTCGGACGTGAACGCCGCACTGTGCGACTTCGGCACCAGCCACAGTGCGCCGTTGTCCACCGTCTCCGAACCGATGGCGAGCCACACCGACACCAGGTCGTCCCGTTCGAACGACCAGTAACGCACGTCGCGATGCCAGCCGGTCAAACTGCCGTACTCGGGATGCTTGGTCATCATGCAGTTGTGATGCGCCCGCGACAGGCGGGGTTCCTCGCCGAAATACAGCTCCATCCAGCCGCGAATTTCCGGCGCGGTGGCCCATTGCGCGAAGCTCGGATGACGCCCATACGCATCCAGCAGCCGCCGGACCGTATGACCGCCTGCCGCATGCCTCGACGTCGGCGCGCCCGGGTACTGCAGATCCGCCTCGAACTCGATCGGCGCCGCGGCTTCCTCTAACTGCCGCTGGGCAATCTGCTTGAGTTCACTGCAACGCTCCGGCGACACCAGTCCGGGCACGACGACAAAGCCCTGCTCCCGCAACGTGTGAATCTGCTCTTTCTTCGAGTGAAGTGACATGGTGCTCCGCGACTGTCGACTAGCTGATGCTCGATTGTAAAACGGGCGCGATCAGGCTGCGTGCTGTTCGCCTTGCGAAAGGTCATGAGATACGCATTACCCCGGTTCCCAACGACGAACCGTCTAGCACGCTCGATGGGCAAACACGCACGATCGTCGATCATGGAGGGCACGGCCGAGGGGCGCGCGCGGCAATCGGGCGCCCCGTGAAAACCCTGACTCGCAGGGTAAAAACGGACTTTCTGACGTCACGAATCGCGTGTAGCCTGCACGCATGTTGATCGCCATTCCCGCACTTTCACGGCGCGCACAGGCCGTCCACGCCGATTCCGCCGTCCCTCGTGCCCTTTCAAATCGAATTCCGGGCTTTCACGCCGTCCCTCGCGACCACGCCATTGGCACATTTGGTGCTGCGGTTGGCACACATTCCGTCGCGTGACACGTTGCCCACTTCTGAAGCCATGCATACTCTTCTGAGCACCCGTCTTACTCGCGCCGCGTTGAAAGCGGCGCGTCCGGCGCGCCGCCACGTCGTGCGTGCGCTGCGTCACCACGCCACGCGCACTCGCGCATTGGGCGAACAATGGCGCGAGGCCAAAGCGGTCGACGGCATTCGCACCTGGTTCCATACCTTCTTTTCGGCACTGCGTCTGCAAGGCGGTTCGCGCCGTTTTTCGCTGCGCACGCTGCTGCGCAAACCGACGCCGCTGCGCCTCGCCGCTACGCGCCGTGCGGCGCCGGTCACCGTGCCGCAGAGCACGAGCCGCCGGCCGCGCCGCATGTCGACGAGCGGCAGCACCGGCTGGTTTGCGTTTGCATTCGCGAGCCGTTGAGTTTAGTGCGCTGGGTTTGGTACGCTGGGTTTGGTGCGCTGGGTTTGGTGCCTTGAGTTCGGCGCGTTGAGCTTGGCGCGCTGGAGCCCGCCGCTGTGAGCCGGCGCCTCGCGGATCATTGAGCGCGCCGAACGTCGCAATCCTTGGCCTCGCGTGACGCCGTGCGCGTCCATTTGCGACAGCGCGTGCCCGCCGCCGCTGTGGCGTCGACCGTCGGCGCGCCGCGTCCACGCGGATCGCACAGATAGAAAAAACCCGTCGGCTCACGCCGACGGGGTTTTTTACAAAAGCAACCGGCGAACGACTTGCCGGCTTATTCCGCCAACGCCACAACCGGTTCCGTGCCGGCCGCTTCGGCGAGCGCCAGCGCCTTGTCCGTGGCTTCCCATGTGAATTCCGGCTCTTCGCGGCCGAAGTGGCCGTAGGCCGCGCTCTTCTCGTAGATCGGGCGCAGCAGATCCAGCATCTGGATGATGCCCTTCGGGCGCAGATCGAAATGCTCCTGCACGAGCTTCGTGATCGTGGAATCCGACACGCGGCCCGTGCCGAAGGTATTCACCATCACCGAAGTCGGCTGGGCAACGCCGATCGCGTACGACACCTGGATGAGGCAGCGCGAAGCGAGGCCGGCGGCCACGATGTTCTTCGCGACATAACGGCCGGCGTAAGCAGCCGAACGGTCGACCTTGGACGGATCCTTGCCCGAGAACGCGCCGCCGCCGTGCGGCGCCGCGCCGCCATAGGTATCGACGATGATCTTGCGACCCGTCAAACCGCAATCGCCCTGCGGACCGCCGATCACGAACCGGCCAGTCGGGTTCACCAGGAACTTGATGTCGCCCTTGATGAGGTCGGCCGGCAACGTGGGCTTGATGACTTCCTCGATCACCGCTTCGCGCAGCACGGCCAGATCGATGTCCGGCGAATGCTGCGTGGACAGCACGACGGTGTCGATCGAATGCGGCTTGCCGTCGACATAACGCACGGTGACTTGCGACTTCGCGTCCGGACGCAACCAGGGCAGGCGGCCGTCGCGGCGCAGATTCGCCTGACGCTCCACCAGACGATGCGACAGGTAAATCGGCAACGGCATCAGTTCGGGCGTTTCCTCGCAGGCGTAACCGAACATCAGGCCCTGGTCGCCGGCGCCTTGATCGAGGTTGTTGTCGTGCGCGCGGTCTACGCCCTGGGCGATGTCCGGCGACTGCTTGTCGTA
Organism: Paraburkholderia sp. 22099; assembly: GCF_052045835.1. Taxonomy (NCBI): domain Bacteria; kingdom Pseudomonadati; phylum Pseudomonadota; class Betaproteobacteria; order Burkholderiales; family Burkholderiaceae; genus Paraburkholderia; species Paraburkholderia sp. 22099. The sequence goes on from NZ_JBQEPU010000034.1 coordinate 11,196, forward strand.
CGCGACGAGCACCGCGCAGCCGCGATAGTCGATGCCATAGTCGGTGTTGTCGTAGCCGATGCGCTTGATCGTGTTGCGCGCGACCTGGATGTAATCGACGTTCGCGGTGGTGGTGATTTCACCGGCCAGCACGACGAGACCCGTGTTGCACAGCGTTTCCGCTGCAACACGCGAGTATTTGTCCTGCGTCAGGATGGCGTCGAGAATGGCGTCCGAAATCTGGTCCGCGACTTTGTCGGGATGGCCCTCGGAGACCGATTCGGAGGTGAAGAGATAGTCGTTTGCCACGTTGCAGACTCCTGTTGTGTGGTTACGGTTGAGTTTCACGTAGCCAGCTTCGGGAGCCTTGAAGCGGCGACGCTTTAGCGGATTACCTTACCGATGGGCGCATATCACGTCATTTCACGTGGATCGCACCCGCCGGCTTCGCCCCGCAAGTTGTCTATTAACTCGGCGAAGCCCTTATTATAGCGACTTCCCTTGATTGTCACAGAGTGTCCACGAGTGCGGTATTACGTCAATTCTTCCGCTTTCCTTGAACCCGTCACGCAGAACGCCTCATCCACGTCTTCCCTGGAGGTCGCATGCTGAGCCGCTATGGCGCGAGGCTCGCGATCGGGTTGTTGAAACTGTTCGCGCTGCTGCCCTATGGTTTCATCGCCCGCCTGGGCGACGGGCTCGGCTGGCTGCTCTACCAGGTTCCGAGCAACCGCAAGCGCATCGTCCATATCAATCTGAAGCTGTGCTTCCCCGAATGGAGCGACGCGCGCCGTGAAGAGATCGCGCAACAGCATTTCCGTCATGCGATCCGCAGCTATGTCGAGCGCAGCGTGCAGTGGTTCGGCTCGGCGAAGAAGCTCGAAAAGCTGATCGAACTCGACAGCGCAATCGATCTCACCGACCCGAACCTGCCGCCCACGCTGTTTCTCGGCTTTCACTTCGTCGGTATCGAGGCGGGCTCGATCTTCCTCAACTACTCGCTCAAGCGCCACTGCGGCTCGCTGTATCAGCCGATGTCGAACCCCGAACTGGAGCAGGTCGCCAAGGCGGCGCGCGCGCGCTTCGGCGCGGATATGGCGAGCCGCGCCGACAGCGCGCGCGTCGTGTTGCGCTGGCTGCGCGAACGCAAGCCGGTCATGCTCGGCGCGGACATGGACTACGGCGCGCGCAATTCCACCTTCGTGCCGTTCTTCGGCGTGCCGACCTGCACGCTGACCGCGGTGGGCCGTCTCGCGAAGGTCGGGCATGCGCAAGTGGTGCCGTTCATCGGCGAGGTGCTGCCGAACTACAAGGGTTACCGGCTGCGGGTGTTCGAGCCATGGGAACACTACCCGAGCGGCGACGACGACGCGGATGCGCGACGCATGAACGCCTTCCTCGAAACGCAGATTCCGCTGATTCCCGAGCAGTATTACTGGGTGCACAAGCGCTTCAAGACGCGCCCGCCGGGCCAGCCGAGCGTGTATTGAGCGGTTTTCGACGCGGCTTGCGCCAAGGTTTTCAAAGCGGTCTTCGAAAAACGTGCCCGAGCGCACAGACAACCGCCGCGGGTGAGCCGGTGGAAAAAATGCGGCGTTCGGCTCAGCCGCGGGCGCGTCACTTACAATAGCGAGATGAAACTGAAATTCACCAAAATGCACGGCGCGGGCAACGACTTCGTCGTGCTCGACGGCTACCGCCAACCGGTCAACCTCACGCCGGCGCAGGTGCGCGCGCTCGCGGACCGGCATTTCGGCGTCGGCGCCGATCAGTTGCTGCTGGTCGAAAAGCCCACCGTGGACGGTGTCGATTTCAGATATCGCATCTTCAATTGCGACGGCGGCGAGGTCGAGCATTGCGGCAACGGCGCGCGCTGCTTCGTCAAGTTCGTTCGCGACAGCGGCCTGACCGATCAGCGCAGCGTGCGCGTGCAAGTGCAGAACGGCATCATCACGCTGACCATGCAGGAAAACGGCGAAGTGCTGGTCGACATGGGCACGCCGGTGTTCGATCCCGAGCGCGTGCCGTTCGCGACCAAGGGTCTCGAAGGCCGCCGCGAAGGCGCCGATACGCTCTGGCCGCTCGACGTGAACGGCGAGACCCGCTGGATCTCCGTCGTGTCGATGGGCAATCCGCACGCCGTGCAAGTAGTGGACGACGTCGAGGAATTTCCGGTGCTGATCGAAGGCCCGGTGATCGAGCGGCATGCCCGCTTCCCGCAGCGGGTGAACGCGGGCTTCATGCAGATCGTCGGCCGCGGCGAAATCAGGCTGCGTGTTTACGAACGCGGCGCCGGTGAAACGCTGGCGTGCGGCACGGGCGCGTGCGCGGCGGTCGCCGCGGGCATCCGCCGCGGACTGCTGGACACGCCGGTGCTCGTGCACACGCACGGCGGTAAATTGACGATCTCGTGGGACAGTACGCAGGACGGCCAGCCGCTCCTGATGGCCGGCCCGGCGGTGACCGTCTTCGAAGGCGAGATCGAGTTGGCCGATTGAGTTGCGACTGAATTGCCCGACCGGGTTCTCCGATGAACCTGCCGGTCGAGCGGCCGATTAAACCCATTGACCGATGCGCCCCTCACCGCGTCGGCCCGTAGTCCTCTAGCTGAAACCATGAACGATCGCGAAGTCGCCGAATACCTGCTCGCCAACCCCGAATTCTTCGCCGAACACGCGGAGATGCTCGCGACGATCCGGCTTGCGAACCCGCACGGCAAAGCCGCGGTGTCGCTGCAGGAGCGGCAGATGGAAATGCTGCGCGACAAGAACAAGCATCTGGAACGGCGCCTCGCCGAACTGCTGCGTTATGGTCACGAGAACGACAGTATCGCGTCGAAATTCAATCGCTGGACCATCCGCGTAATCTCTGAGCGCGATCCGTATGCGCTGCCGCGCACGATCGCCACCGGCTTGCGCGATATTTTCGACGTGCCGCAAGCCGCGCTGCGCGTGTGGGACGTGGCCGAGCCTTATGCGCAAGCCGACTTCGCGCGCCATGTCGGCGAGGAAGTGCGGCTCTTCGCGAACAGCCTCGCCACGCCGTATTGCGGCGCGAACACCGGCTTTGAGGCGGCGCAATGGCTGTTGCCGGCGGCGGTCGTGAGCGAGGAAGCGTCGGCGGCGGGCAGCACCGCCGAATCCGCGCACGTCACCGAATCGATCGCATTGCTCGCGTTGCGCGACCCGGAAGGCAAGGAAGAAGCGCCCGCCTTCGGCCTGCTGGTGATGGGTTCGGCCGACCCGCGCAGGTTCCACGAGGGGATGGCCACCGATTTCCTCACGCAGATCGGCGCGCTGGCGAGCGCGGCGCTGAGCCGTCTGCTGCCGCGCTGAGCACATCGCGCCGCTATAAAAACATCGTGACCGAAGCCGACCCGATCGCCGCCTATCTGTCGAATCTCGAACACGAGCGCCGGCTGTCGGCGCATACGCTGCGCAGCTACATCCACGAACTCGAGGAACTCCGGCTGCTGGCCAAGGGGCGGCCGCTCGCCAGCCTCACCGCCGTCGACATTCGCGGCGCCGTGTCGCGTGCGCATGCGGGCGGACTGACGGCGCGCTCGATCAGCCATCGGCTCTCGGCGTGGCGCGCGTTTTACCGCTGGTTCGCCGGCCGCGTCGATCTGCCGGCCAACCCGGTCGCCACCGTGCGCGCGCCGAAACAGCCAAAGGCGCTGCCCAAGGCGCTTTCCGTCGACGACGCCACGCGCCTGATGGAAAGCCCGCCCGCCGCGTCGCTCGAAGGTTTGTGCGATCACGCCATGCTCGAACTGTTCTACTCGTCGGGCCTGCGTCTCTCGGAGCTGGTGGGCCTCGACGCCCGTTTCGCCGATGCCGACGGCTACCGCTCCGCCGGCTGGCTCAAGCTGGAGTCCGCCGAAGTCGAAGTGCTCGGCAAGGGCAACCGGCGCCGCGTCGTGCCGGTCGGCAGCAAGGCGATCGAGGCCTTGAACGCGTGGCTCGCGGTGCGCGAGCAGATGATCAAGCACGATCCGCATCCGCTGTTTCTGTCGGCGCGCGGCAATCGTCTGTCGCCGAACGTGGTGCGGGACCGCGTGAAGCGCGCGGCGCTGGTCGCCGGGATTCCCGCCAACGTGCATCCGCACGTGTTGCGCCATTCGTTCGCCACGCACGTGCTGCAATCGAGCGGCGACCTGCGCGCGGTGCAGGAACTGCTCGGCCACGCCAGCATCACCGCCACTCAGGTCTACACCGCGCTCGATTTCCAGCATCTCGCGCAGGTCTACGATCAGGCGCACCCGCGCGCCAAAAAACGCGACTGACTCCGCCTTCTTTTTGCGGTTTGCAGTTTCCGCCTTGCTTCACCGGCCGCATGCTTCTACCCCACGGCCCATTGCCCTGCTGACACCCCGATGAATACCGTTACGCTCAAACCGTCGAAAGAAAAATCGCTGCTGCGCCGCCACCCGTGGGTCTACGCCAACGCGATCGACCGGGTCGACGGCAATCCCGCTCCCGGCGCCACCGTGCTGGTGCGCGCGCACGACGGCCGCTTTCTCGCGCGCGCAGCGTACAGCCCGCATTCGCAAATCCGCGCTCGCGTGTGGAGCTTCGACGAAACCGAGCCGATCGATCACGCGTTCTTCAAGCGCCGCGTGCAGCGCGCGCTCGCGCATCGTCAAACGATGGTGCATGACACCGGCGCGGTGCGGCTGATTTTCGGCGAGGCGGACGGACTGCCCGGCCTGATCGTCGATCACTACGTCGCAGAGGATGAAGGACAGCGCAGCCAGCTGGTCTGCCAGTTCATGGCGGCGGGCGTCGAAGCGTGGAAACAGGCGATCGTGGCGGCGCTGGTCGAAGCGACTGGCTGCCCGAACGTGTACGAGCGCTCGGACGTGTCGATTCGCCAGAAGGAAGGACTCGAACAGATCACCGGCGTGCTCGCGGGCGAAGCGCCGTCGGAGACGTTGATCGCCAGCGAAAACGGCGTGCGTTATCACGTCGACGTGCGCAACGGCCACAAGACCGGCTTCTACGTCGACCAGCGTGACAACCGCCTGCTGGTCCAGCAACTCGCTCAGGATCGCGACGTCCTCAATTGCTTCTGTTACACGGGCGGTTTCTCGCTGGCGGCCCTGAAAGGCGGCGCCAAACGCGTGGTGTCGATCGATTCGTCGGGCGAGGCCTTGGCGCTCGCGCAGCAGAACGTGGCGGCCAACGGCTTCGATGCCGAACGCGCCACGTGGCTCGACGCCGACGCCTTCAAGACACTGCGGCGCCTGTACGACGAGGGCGAGCGCTTCGACCTGATCGTGCTCGATCCGCCGAAATTCGCGCCGTCGCGTGAACATGTGGACCGCGCGTCGCGCGCTTACAAGGACATCAATCTGACTGGCCTGAAGCTGCTGCGCCCGGGCGGGCTGCTCTTCACCTACTCGTGCTCCGGCGCGATCGACTCCGAGTTGTTCCAGAAGATCGTCGCGAGCGCGGCGGCCGACGCGCGCGTGGATGCGCGGATTCTCAAGCGCCTCGGCGCCGGGGTGGATCATCCGCTGCTCACCGCTTTCCCGGAAGGCGAATACCTGAAAGGCCTATTGTTGCAAATCGCGTGATCGCCCATAGTTTCGGGTCTATTTGCCGCGCCATGCCGCGCACATGGCGTGCGCGCCGTGCCGGCTCGAACCCCGCCGGCCAGCGCCGGCTTGACAGATATGTTTCAATAACCGGCTAGACAGGGCCGCGCGCCGCCAGGCCGCCGCGCCCGCGATGCTTTCCATTACGGACCGTTTCACGTACATACAGGCGACCAACATGATTCCAGTCACCATCCTGACCGGCTTTCTCGGCAGCGGCAAAACCACCCTGCTCAAGCGCATCCTGAACGAAAAGCACGGCATGAAGATCGCCGTGATAGAAAACGAGTTCGGCGAAGAGAACATCGACAACGAAATCCTCGTGCAGGACACGGGCGAACAGATCATTCAGATGAGCAACGGCTGCATCTGCTGCACGATCCGCGGCGATCTTTCGCGCGTGCTCGGCGATCTGGCGGCGCAGAAACAGTCCGGCAAGCTGGACTTCGACCGCGTCGTGATCGAGACCACCGGGCTCGCCAATCCGGGCCCGGTCGCGCAGACCTTCTTCATGGACGACCAGATCGCCAACGAATTCCTGCTCGACGCGATCATCACGCTGGTCGATGCGAAGCACGCGAACCAACAACTGGACGAGCATGAAGTGGTGCAGCGCCAGGTCGGTTTCGCCGATCGCCTGTTCATCACCAAGGCCGACCTGGTCGACGAACAGCACGTGGCCGATCTGCGCCACCGCCTGCTGCACATGAACCCGAAGGCGGCGATCAAGGTCGTCAATTTCGGCGATGCCGACATCAAGGAAATCTTCGACCTGCGCGGCTTCAACCTGAATTCGAAGCTCGAGATCGATCCGGACTTCCTCGTCGAAGACGACCATGCGCACAGCCACGCTCACGCGCACGACGAGCATGGCCATACGCACGCGGACCACGATCACGAAAACTGCGATCACGACCACGGCCATTGCGATCACGAAGGCCACGCTCACACGAACCACCACCACGCGCATCACGACGACAAGATCAAGTCGTTCGTGTACCGCAACGACCGTCCGTTCGATCCGAACAAGCTCGAGGACTTCCTCGGCGGGATTCTGCAAATCTACGGCGAGCGCCTGCTGCGCTACAAGGGCGTGCTGTATATGAAAGGCGTCGATCGCAAGGTCGTGTTCCAGGGCGTGCATCAAATGATGGGCAGCGATCTGGCCGCGAAGTGGCAACCGGTCGAGAAGAAGACCAACAAGATGGTGTTCATCGGCATCGAACTGCCGCAAGACCTGATCACGGACGGATTGGACGCTTGCCTAGCGTAAGCGCATGCCCATGCGCATGAGCATGAGCGACATCGCCGCAGGCCGGCCAGCCGGCGGCGTCCGCCATGCGTGGCGCTCGAATCGCACCTATGCGCAATGGGAAAATCAGGGCCAATCCTCTGCCGAATCCGGCTGAACGGCGCCGAAAGGCGGGCGAAAAGTCGTATGTATGAAAAACGCGTGAAAACCCTGCTGTATTAAACGTGCACGAGCATCGCTTTTTGGTGCTGCGCGCGTTATATTTTCGGGATATCACGGCAGCGCAGGGGGATTTTCACCAGTTGCTGTGCCGGATTGTGGTTCAGTTACAATACGTGCCCACTGGAGAATGACAACGAATTGCCCGGTCAGCGCGTTCACCGTGCCGGGCCTGAAGCGGCGCTGGAAAACCTTATCCGGAAACGCGCCGATGATGCCGGCAGGCACAGCCTGAAAGGCGTGCTGACGGCAAGCAATGCCTCAGGAGCATTTGAGAACCGGTTTCCAGAGGAGTTCGGCCCCGCATTGGCGTAGCGACGCCCGGTGTGTGGGCGCGGAGGCGCTTGGGCGTCACGACAGTTCAGCGTCGGTGCGAGCCCCGCGTTCAGCGTCCACAAGCGCCTTTGCGGGCAATACGAAAGTGCGGGCACTATGTAAGAGTTTTGCCTCACATTGAAGAAGTAAGCCAGATGACGACGAAACGACTCTTGACCGAAGCCGAAATCCTGAAGATGAGCGACAAGGATTACATGAACGAGGATCAGCTCGCTTTCTTCAAGAACAAGCTCGAACAGCTGCAGGCGGAAATTCTCCGCAATGCCGGCCAAACAACCGAGAACCTGCGCGAAACCGTAATCGTGCCGGACCCGGCCGACCGCGCAACGATCGAGGAAGAGCATGCGCTCGAACTGCGCACGCGCGACCGCGAGCGCAAGCTGCTGAAGAAGGTGCAGCAATCGCTCGCGCGCATCGATTCCGGCGATTACGGCTGGTGCGAGGAAACCGGTGAGCCGATCGGCATCCCGCGTCTGCTCGCCCGCCCCACTGCCACCCTGTCGCTCGAAGCGCAGGAACGCCGCGAACTGCGCCAGAAGCTGTTCGGCGACTGAACGCCTGCGGCGCGGCTTTGGCTCCGCGCCCTGTTACGCTGCTTCGTCGAGAGGCGCACGGTGGTCCGTGCGCCTTTTTTCTTTTGCGCGACACCCGTCGGTTCCCGCCGACCATCCCGCTCCACGCCTGCTGCCGGCGCTTTAGCGCCTCGCCCGCCCGGCCCGCGAAGACTGCCTACTCCGCAAGCGCACTTCCGCCGAAACACGGTTTTTTGTCTTATGCCATTTGCCGGCTCTTGATATGACCGCGTACGCCCTAAAATAAATCGAACATGCGTTGTACGAGCGCGCGCACCGGCCGGTCCGGTTTCAGCGTCGCGCGCCGTCCGCTTGCCGGATTCATGCGGTGGCTGCGCTGCCGCGTCCTACCCGTTTTGCAAAGAGGAACGCATATGGAGCAATTTCACGGCACGACGATCGTCTCCGTGCGCCGCGGCGACCAGGTCGCGCTCGGCGGCGACGGCCAGGTCACGCTGGGCAACATCGTCATGAAGGGCGGGGCGAAGAAGGTCCGGCGCATCTACAACGGCAAGGTGCTGGTCGGCTTCGCCGGCGGCACGGCCGACGCCTTCTCGCTGCTCGACCGCTTCGAAGCGAAGCTCGAAAAACACCAGGGCAATCTCACGCGCGCCGCCGTCGAACTCGCCAAGGACTGGCGTACCGACCGCATGCTGCGCCGTCTCGAAGCCATGCTGATCGCGGCGGACGCGACCACCACCCTCGTCATCACCGGTAACGGCGACGTGCTCGATCCGGAAGGCGGCATCTGCGCGATCGGTTCGGGCGGCGCCTACGCGCAGGCCGCGGCGAAAGCGCTCACCGACAACACGGCGTTGTCGCCCCGCGAAATCGTGGAGAAGTCGCTGGAGATCGCCGGCGACATGTGCATCTACACGAACCACAACCGCGTTATCGAGACGATCGAGTAAGGACCCACGATGAGCACCATGACCCCTGCCGAGATCGTCTCGGAACTCGACAAACACATCATCGGCCAAGGCCGCGCGAAAAAAGCGGTGGCCGTGGCGCTGCGCAACCGCTGGCGGCGTCAGCAGGTGGAAGAACCGCTGCGCCAGGAAATCACGCCGAAGAACATCCTGATGATCGGCCCGACCGGTGTCGGCAAGACTGAAATCGCGCGGCGCCTGGCGAAACTGGCTGACGCGCCGTTCATCAAGATCGAGGCCACCAAGTTCACCGAGGTTGGCTACGTGGGCCGCGACGTCGACAGCATCGTGCGCGATCTGATGGAAATTTCGGTCAAGCAAACGCGCGAAACCGAAATGCGCAAGGTGCGGACCAAGGCGGAGGATCAGGCCGAGGACCGCATCCTCGATATTCTGCTGCCGAGCGCGCGCCCGGTCGGTTTTGGCGCGAGTTCGAGCGCCGTGGACACCGCCGATGAAGGCGGCACCACGCGTCAGACATTCCGCAAGCGTCTGCGCGAAGGCCTGCTCGACGACAAGGAAATCGAACTGGACGTCGAACAGCCGCAAGTCGGCATGGACATCATGGGGCCGCCGGGCATGGAAGACATGACCGAGCAGATCCGCTCGATGTTCGCGAACATCGGCGGCGGCAAGAAAACGCGCCGCAAGATGAAGGTGAAGGAAGCGCTCAAAGTCCTCACCGACGAAGAAGCCGGCAAGATGCTCAACGACGAGGAAGTGAAAACCCGGGCGGTGCAGAACGTCGAGCAGAACGGCATCGTGTTCCTCGACGAAATCGACAAGATCGCGTCGCGCAATGAAGCCGGCGGCGGCGAGGTGTCGCGTCAGGGCGTGCAGCGCGATCTGCTGCCGCTCGTCGAGGGCACGACGATCAACACCAAGTACGGCATGGTGAAGACCGATCACATCCTGTTCATCGCGAGCGGCGCGTTCCACCTAGCCAAGCCGAGTGATCTGATTCCCGAACTGCAGGGCCGTTTTCCGATTCGCGTCGAACTGGATTCGCTGTCGGTGAAGGATTTCGAATCGATCCTGGTGTCCACGGATGCGAGCCTCGTCAAGCAATACCAGGCGCTGCTCGCCACTGAAGACGTGCACCTCGAATTCGCCGACGACGGCATTCGCCGTCTTGCCGAAATCGCGTACTCGGTGAACGAGAAGACCGAGAACATCGGCGCGCGCCGGCTGTACACGGTGATCGAAAAGCTGCTCGAGGAAGTCTCGTTCGCGGCCGGCAATCATTCGGGCAAGACGGTGCAGATCGACGCCGCCTATGTGGATCGCGCGTTGAACGAAGTGGCCGAAGACGAAGATCTGTCGCGTTACGTGCTGTGATGCCGCTGCTGATGCCAATACGAGCTGCGCGCATTGCCTGAAGCAGATCAAGCGTCACGATAAAAAACGGGCTGCCTTTGCCAAGGCAGCCCGTTTTGTTTTCCGCCGCGACGCAAGCGGAGGAATCGGCTCGCGCTTACTGCTTGACCGGCCGCTTCGCCAGCTTGCGCTGCAGCGTCCGGCGGTGCATGTTCAACGCACGCGCAGTAGCCGAAATGTTGCCGCCATGCTCGGCGAGCACGCGCTGAATATGCTCCCACTCAAGACGCGCGACCGACAACGGCGTCGGATGCTCGATCGCCTCCTCGGCTTGCAGCGCGCTCGCCTCGCTTTGCAGCGCAGACAGGATCGTCTCGACGTTGGCCGGCTTGGCGAGGTAGTTGTCGGCGCCGTCTTTCACGGCCTGCACCGCCGTCGCGATACTGGCATAGCCGGTCAGCACCAGCATGCGCGCGTCGGGCTGCAAGTCGCGCAAGGGCGCGACGAGCGTGAGGCCGGAGTCGTTGCCGAGGTGCAGGTCCACCGTGATCTGGCTGAACTTCTGCTGATTCGCCAGCTTGATCGCCTCCTCGGCGTTATGCGCCTCGCTCACCGTATAACCACGCCGGGTGAGACCGCGGGCGAGGATGCCGGAGAACACCTCATCGTCGTCGATCACCAGAAAATTCTTGTCACTCATGCCTGTTTCTCCGTGTTGGATGGTGCGGCGCCCTGGCGGCCCGCGCCTGCTAATTTGCGCCCCGCGAGCGGCAGTCTCAGGACTGCGCGCGTGCCGCGCGGCTTGATCGGACTGACATCGGTCAGTTCGATCGATCCGCCGAGACGCGCGGCCGCCGAAAACGCCAGATAGAGGCCCACGCCGTGTCCGCCTTGCGTGCTGTCGACCGGCATGGTGCCGAGCGACCCGCGCAGCGGCGCCGGAATGCCGGGGCCCGCGTCGCATACTTCGAATACGATCTGGTCGCCGCGAGCCGCAAGCGCGCAGGACAACGTCACGTGATCGCGACTCGCGCGCGCGGCGTTGTCGAGCAGAATCGTGAGAATCTGACTCACGGCAACCGTATCGTCAAGGCTGACGTCCGCGGGCGGCACGCCGAGCCGTTCGAACTTCACATGCGGATGCCGCAAGCGCCACTGCTCGCCGAACGACTCCAGCCACTCGCCGATCAGTTGACGGTTGGTGGTTGTCGATGCGCGGCTACGCAATCGGGCAAGCGCCGACGTGCACAGTGTCATCTGCTGTTCGAGCAATTCCAGATCGGCGCTGTACGGCGCGAGTCCTTTGTCGGTGCGCGCCGCGTCGCGCAATTCCTCGGACAGCATCGCAATGGTGGACAGCGGCGTGCCGATTTCGTGCGCGACGGTGGCGGCCTGCACGCCGAGCGCGACCGCGCGTTCATCGTGAAGCAAGCGCTGCTGCGCTTCTCCGAGCGCTGCGTCACGTAGCCGCAGAGCCCGCGACATACGCGCGACGAACCACGCGATCAGCCCGACGCTGACCATGAAGTTCACCCACATGCCGGCCCGATAGTAGTCGAACAGATTCGCGGGGTTGTCGAGATTCAGCGGCACGGAGTCGAAACCGAGTACCGCGTAGCAGGCCACGGCGAACGCCGCGAGCCACGCCATCAGATGCCACGGCAACACGGCGGCGGCAATCGCAAGCGACGGCAGATACAGCGAAACGAATGGATTGGTGGTGCCGCCGGAGAGAAACAGCAGCGCGGACAATGCGCCGAGATCGACCCAGATCTGGCCGAACAGCTCCATATTGGACTCGGGCCGCTGCTGCGAGACGCGCCACCATGTGAGTGCGTTGAAGATCACTTCGAGGGCAATCACGAGCAGCATGGCAGGCAACGGCAAGTGCACGCCGACGAACATCTGCACGACCGCGATCGTCACCAGTTGCCCGATGATGGCGAGGCTGCGCAGCCAGAACAGATGACCGAGATTGACCCGGCCGGTGTTGGTTATACGATGCATGACTCTTTAGCTCACCTGTTCGGACCGGTACGACTTATGCAGCCACCTCGCGCGGGTAAGATGGCATTTTTTGCGAACGCCTCGCACGGACCGATCGGTCATCATCGGTTCTTCCACCGCACAATCCACTCATGCAGCCCACCTCTGATAGCGAGACGCACGCCCTCTCAGCGTTCCTGACCTTCCTGCTGCGCGCCGCCGCGGCCAGGAAAAACGGCGCGGCCGAAGAGGAGGCTCGATGGCTCAATGCCGCGGCCGAAATCCATCCGCTCGACGACGCCTCGCTCGATTCGCTCGCCGCCGCGCTGCGTGAGCGCAACCGGCACGCCGACGCGATCCAACTCGCCGCCATTATTGCCCAACTCGATCCCCAAAGCGCCATTCCGCACTTCCGCCTCGGCTACACACTGCAGATGACAAATCGGCACGCCGACGCAATCGCGCCCTATCGCCGCGCGCTCGCAATCGATCCGCAGCTACCGCGCCTGCGCGGCAATCTCGCCGCCGCATTGATGCTTACCGGCGGCGACCTGAGCGAGCAACTGGCGCTGCTCGCGAGCACCGTCCGCGACGATCCCGACGATGCGGACGGCTGGACCAATCTCGCGAACGTATACCGCATGAGCATGAACGTGCCGCTCGCGATCGAAGCCGGCGCGAGAGCCGTGCAATGCTCGCCGGGCAGCCCGCTGGCGCACAACAACTATGCGCTGGCGCTGCGTGAGGCACAACGCTGGGACGAGGCGGCGCAAGCGGGAGAAGCGGCTTGCGCGCTGGCGCCCGACGACGCGAAGATGCGCTCCAATCTCGCGATGCTGCAACTCGTGCGAGGCGATTACGCAGCCGGTTGGCTCTCGCACGAAGCGCGCTGGGACGGCGCCCAGGAACTGAGCGGCAACCGCCCCGTCATGCCGGCGCCCACCTGGCAAGGCGAACCGCTCGGCGGCAAAACGCTGCTGGTGTGGGGCGAACAGGGCATGGGCGATCTCTTGCAGTTCTGCCGCTACATGCCGATGCTGGCCGAGCGTGTTCATCGCGACGGCGGCCGTCTCGTCTGGAATTCGTTTCCGCAGATGGGCGCACTGCTCGCGCGCAGCCTCGGTCACCATGTCGACGCCTATTCGGCCGGCGGCGGTGTCGATTCGCTCCCGCCATTCGATTACGAAATACCGCTACTCAGCCTGCCGCTGATTTTCGACACGCGCGAAGACACGATTCCGCGCGCCACGCCGTATTTGCACGCGGACGCGGCAGCCCGCGCGTCGTGGCAAGAACGGCTCGCCGGAGAAACGAGGCTCAAGGTTGGACTCACGTGGACCGGCAGCCACGGCCATCAGCGCAATCCGTTCCGGCGCGTCGGTTGGGAACGTTATGCGGCCCATTTCAGCGGCATGCGGAACGTGTCCTTCTATTCGTTGCAACCGGGCGCGAACGCGGACGTTGCGGCCGCGCGAGCAGCCGGCCTGCCCATGACGGACTACACCGCCGAATTCAGAACCTTCGACGATACCGCCGCATTCGTCAGCGCGCTCGACCTCGTGATCACGGTGTGCACGTCGGCCGCGCATTTGAGCGGCGCGCTCGGCCAGCGCACCTGGGTGCTGCTCGACGTCAACCCGCATTGGGTCTGGTTACTCGATCGGCGCGACAGCCCGTGGTATCCGAGCGCGACGCTGTACCGGCAACCACGGTTCGGGCAATGGGAGCCGGTGCTGGAAACCGTCGCCCGTGACCTGAGCGCACTCGCGGCCCAGCATCGCGTGACATAGAGCGCCGCGTTTCGTCGAAGCTGCGCCGCTTGCGCCTGCTTCAGGACGAACCGGCGTCCGGTCGCTCCCGAGCCGCTCGTGCAATTTCCGCGGCAAGACATTCGGGACACAGGCAACGGCCGGCCGGATCGAGTCTGTCTGCCGGCAGCACCGGCATCTCGCGGCACCAGCACTCGGACGGCTGGGCATGCATGCCGCAATCAAAAGCGTTACCGCAGCGCGGGCAGCGCGCGCTGCCTTCGGAGCGGGAGGCGGACGGTTTCATGACGTGTCAGGTGGTCTCGCTTCAGCCTTGGTCAGGAAATGATGCCACGACTGGCGAAGCTCCGTCAGTCGTCCATTCGGCCAATTGCGGGGCGCGTCTCAACGACGGTACGCTCGATCGTCGGCTACAGGTTGCCGGCCGCCCCTGCGCGGTGTACAAAACCGGCGCGCTCAGGCGTCGCCGTCGCTGTCGAAAACCCTGTTGCAACGCGCCAGTCCTGTACAATTCGCCCTGTTTTAACCGTCCCGTGCCCGAGCCTGCCGCCATGTCCGAGCTTCCCGACCTTTCGCAGATTGCGCCCACCCTGAAGGCTGAAATCCTGGCCGAGGCGCTGCCCTACATTCGCCAATATCACGGTAAGACCGTGGTCATCAAATACGGCGGCAACGCCATGACCGAAGAGCGCCTGAAGCAAGGCTTCGCGCGCGACGTGATCCTGCTGAAGCTGGTCGGCATCAATCCGGTCATCGTGCACGGCGGCGGTCCGCAAATCGATCAGGCATTGAAGAAGATCGGCAAACAGGGCACGTTCATCCAGGGCATGCGCGTCACCGACGAAGAGACGATGGAAGTCGTCGAATGGGTGCTCGGCGGCGAGGTGCAGCAGGACATCGTCACGCTCATCAATCATTTCGGCGGTCATGCGGTCGGCCTCACCGGCAAGGACGGCGGCCTGATCCACGCGCGCAAGATGCAAATGCCGGATCGCGACAACCCCGGCCAATACGTCGACATCGGCCAGGTAGGCGAAGTCGAGGCAATCAATCCGGCCGTCGTGAAGGCGCTGCAAGACGACGCGTTCATTCCGGTCATCTCGCCGATCGGCTTCGGTGAAGACGGCCTGTCGTACAACATCAACGCGGACCTGGTCGCCGGCAAGCTGGCCGTGGTGCTGAACGCGGAAAAGCTGGTCATCATGACCAACATTCCGGGCGTGATGGACAAGGAAGGCAATCTGCTCACCGATCTTTCAGCGCGCGAAATCGACGCCCTGTTCGCCGACGGCACGATCTCCGGCGGCATGCTGCCGAAAATCTCGTCGGCGCTGGACGCGGCCAAGAGCGGCGTGCGTTCGGTGCACATCATCGACGGCCGGATCGAGCACTCGGTGCTGCTGGAAATCCTCACCGAACAGCCGTTCGGCACGATGATCCGCTCGCATTGATTCCTGCCTCAAACCCGGCACGCACGGCGCGCTCGCAAGACGCGCCATGTGTGCCGCGTCGTTTCACTGCTTCGTTGGCCGTTATCCCGCTGCACGCCAGCGTCTCACGCCGACACACTCACCCTTCCTCGATCGCCGTCCGCGCCGCGAACCGTCCGCGTTTGCCGCGTAATGCGACCGCTCGCGCCTGAACGGCGCCTTTCATCATGCGCACTCCCACTTCCCGACGCCGCCGCCCGCACATCGCTGGCGGCCGCCCGGTCTGGCTGTTCGATCTCGACAACACGCTGCACCGCGCTTCGCACGCGATCTTTCCGGCGATCAATCAGGCGATGACGCAGTACATCATCGACGCGCTGCAAGTCGAAATGGACGAAGCCAACCGCTTGCGCACCGGTTACACGCAGCGCTACGGCGCGACGCTGCTCGGTCTCGCGCGCCATCATCCGCTCGATCCGAACGACTTCCTGAAGGTCGTGCATACGTTTCCCGACCTCGGTTCGATGATTCGCCACGAACGCGGTGTCGCGCGCCTCGTCGCGGCGCTGCCGGGCCGCAAGATCGTGCTGACCAACGCGCCCGAAAGCTATGCGCGCGCGGTGCTCGCCAAGCTGCGCATCGAGCGTCTGTTCGAACAGGTGATCGCGATCGAGCACATGCGCGATCGCCGCAACTGGCGCGCCAAACCCGACCACGCGATGTTGCGCAAGGCGATGCGCGACGCGCATGTGTCGCTCAAGGACGTGATCCTCGTTGAAGACACGCGCTCGCATTTGAAGCACTATCGGCGCCTCGGCATCCGCACCGTGTGGATCACCGGCCATCTGCCGCGCAAGCCGCATGCGGACGGCGTGCCGACGCGCCTGCCGGGCACCGGCCGGCCGCACTATGTCGATCGGACCATTCGTTCGTTAAAATCGCTTCGACTGGGCACCCGCTCGGTTCGATTGAAGGGACAGCAGGGACGACAGCCATGCAGCCGATCGACAAGCCCGACGAAGCCTTAGCCGAACACGAGCGCACAGCGCCCGTCGCCGGGCGCGCGCAGCGCCTGAAGCCGGGCGAGCGCCGCGTCCACATCCTGCAGACGCTCGCCGCCATGCTGGAGGCGCCGAAGAGCGAAAAGATCACCACGGCGGCGCTCGCCGCCCGGCTCGGCGTGTCGGAAGCGGCGCTCTACCGCCATTTCGCCAGCAAGGCGCAAATGTTCGAAGGGCTGATCGAGTTCATCGAGCAAACCATCTTCGGGCTCATCAACCAGATCGCCGACAAGGAAAGCAACGGCGTGCTGCAAGCTCGCGCGATCGCGCTGATGCTGCTCAACTTCCCCGCGAAGAATCCCGGCATGACGCGCGTGTTGACGTGCGAGGCGCTGGTCGGCGAGCACGAACGGCTGACCGAGCGTGTGAATCAGATGCTGGAGCGCGTCGAGGCGTCGTTGAAACAATGTCTGCGGGTGGCACACATGGAAGCAGGAGCAATCACGGGCGAAAACGTTGCCGTCCCGCTGCCCGCCGGCTACGACCCCGCCGTCCGCGCGAGCCTTTTGCTGAGCTATATCATCGGCCGCTGGCATCGCTATGTGCGCAGCGGTTTCGCGCGCATGCCCGCCGAACATGCCGACGCGCAGCTCCTGCTGATTCTCCAATAGTCCACGCCGCGCATCTCGGATGATGTCGCGCCAGGACCGTGCCCGCGACGCTGCCGCATGGGATTTTCCGCTATACTTTGCGCCTGACTGCGGCACCACGAAGCATCCGGGGCCGCGCTCCTGAACATCCATCACGCGCCGATTTGCTGACTCGATTGCGGGCGCGCGAACTGCCGGGAAGATCCCGCGGTTCACTATAAATGCGGCTAAAGAGGTCGTCAGCCGCGCACACAGTCGTTCCTCTCCGTGCTTCGCCGACGCCATCTAGCCGCCCTGTCTTTGTCAAATGGCGGAATGAATGGAATCGATCGGTATCGTCGCTCCCCAAAAAATGCATTTCACCGAGCCGCTGCGTTTGCAGAACGGCAGCTCGCTGGCCGGTTACGACCTGATGGTCGAGACCTACGGCACGCTCAACGCCGCGCGCAGCAATGCGGTGCTGGTGTGTCACGCGCTCAACGCCTCGCATCACGTGGCCGGCGTGTATGCCGATAATCCGAAGGACCTCGGCTGGTGGGACAACATGGTCGGCCCCGGCAAGCCGCTCGACACCAACAGATTCTTCGTGATCGGCGTGAACAACCTGGGCTCGTGCTTCGGTTCGACCGGGCCGATGAGCATCGATCCGGCCACGGGCAAACCGTACGGCGCGACGTTTCCCGTGGTGACGGTCGAAGATTGGGTCAACGCCCAGGCGCGCGTCGCCGATGAATTCGGCATCACGCGCTTTGCCGCGGTGATGGGCGGCAGCCTCGGCGGCATGCAGGCGCTCGCGTGGAGCATGATGTATCCCGAGCGCGTCGCGCACTGCATCGTGGTCGCGTCCACGCCGAAGCTGTCGGCGCAGAACATCGCGTTCAACGAGGTGGCGCGCTCGGCGATCCTGTCGGACCCCGACTTCCACGGCGGCAATTACTACGCGCATAACGTGAAGCCGAAGCGCGGCTTGCGCGTCGCGCGCATGATCGGCCATATCACCTATCTGTCGGACGACGACATGGCCGAGAAATTCGGCCGCTCGCTGCGCCGCGCGGAAGGCGCGCTCGATGCGTACAACTTCAACTTCGACGTGGAATTCGAGGTGGAATCGTATCTGCGCTATCAGGGCGACAAATTCGCCGACTACTTCGACGCGAACACGTATCTGCTGATTACCCGCGCGCTCGACTATTTCGACCCGGCCAAGGCCTTCGACGGCGATCTGACCGCCGCGCTCGCGCACACCACGGCGAAATACCTGATCGCCAGCTTCGCAACCGACTGGCGTTTCGCGCCGGCCCGCTCGCGCGAACTGGTGAAGGCGCTGCTCGATCACAAGCGCACGGTCACCTACGCTGAAATCGACGCGCCGCACGGCCACGACGCCTTCCTGCTCGACGACGCGCGCTATCACAACCTGATGCGCGCCTATTACGAACGCATTGCGAACGAGGTGAACGCATGAACCAGCGAGCACTCGATTACCTGGCGCTACGCCCGGACTTCCGCGCGATCGCCCGCTGGGTCGAAACGCGCGCCACCGTGCTCGACCTGGGCTGCGGCGACGGCTCGCTGCTGTCGCTGCTCACCGAAGAGCTGGACGTGCAAGGCTACGGCATCGAAATCACCGACGCGGGCGTGCTGGCATCGACGCAAAACGGCGTGAACGTGATCCAGCAGAATCTGGAAGACGGCCTGCGTCTGTTCGAAGACCGCAGTTTCGACTTCGCGATTCTGTCGCAAACGCTGCAAACCATTCATCAGACGGCGGCGATCCTGCGCGAGACGGTGCGCGTCGGCAAGGAATGCATCGTCTCGTTCCCGAATTTCGGCTACTGGGCGCACCGGCTTTCGGTCCTGCAAGGCCGCATGCCGGTGTCGAAGTCGCTGCCTTATCAGTGGCACAACACGCCGAACGTGCGGGTGCTGACCATCAAGGATTTCGAGGCGCTCGCGCCCGAAGTCGGCATCGAGATTCTCGACCGCGTCGTCCTCCACGAAGGTCAGGCGGTGCGATGGGGGGCGAACTGGCGTGGTAGTCTTGCGGTCTATCGCGTCAAGAAAAGCTAACGCAAGTTATCCACATGTCGAACCCGCCGCATGAGGCGCCCGCACTTACCGCTCACGAAGAACATCCCGGCTGGCGCGCATTCCTGAATACGCGCATGCTGATTTGCGTCTTTCTCGGCTTCACGTCGGGGTTGCCGCTGTTCACGCTCGTCTATCTGGTGCAGGCGTGGTTACGCTCTGAAGGCGTCAACCTGAAGGAAATCGGCCTGTTTGCGCTGATTCAGTTTCCCTATACCTGGAAATTCATCTGGGCGCCGCTGATGGACCGCTACGTGCCGCGTTTTCCTGGCTGGCGTCCGGGCAGACGGCGCGGCTGGATGCTGGTCACGCAGATTCTGGTCGCCGGCGCGATCGCGACGCTCGGCTTCGTGTCGCCGCGCGATTCGATCTGGACGGTGGCCGCGTTGACGGCGCTCGTCGCGTTCTTCGGCGCAAGCCAGGATATCTCGATCGACGCCTACCGGCGCGAATTGCTGAGCGATACCCAGCAGGGGCTCGGCAATGCGGTTCATGTGAACGCTTACAAGATCGCGGCGCTGGTCCCTGGATCGCTCGCGCTGATTCTGTCCGACCATTTGCCGTGGACCACCGTTTTCATCGTCACGGCAGCGTTCATGCTGCCGGGCATGGTGATGACGCTAGTGGTGCGCGAGCCCGAAGTGCATGGCACGCCGCCCAAGAATCTGCGCGAGGCGATCGTGCAGCCATTCAGCGAATTCATTCACCGCGACGGCTGGCGCGGCGCGCTGTTCGTGCTCGGCTTCATCTTTCTGTACAAGCTCGGCGACACGATGGCGACCACGCTGTCCACGTCGTTCTTCCTCGATATCGGCTTTTCGCGCACGCAGGTCGGCGTGATCGCGAAGACTACCGCGTTCGGCGCGAGTCTCGCGGGCGGGATCGTCGGCGGAATCTGGCTGATGAAGATCGGCATCGGCCGCGGGCTGTGGATCTTCGGCGTGCTGCAAATGGTGTCGACGCTCGGTTTCGCGTGGCTCGCGCATCTCGGGCCCGCCTCGCCGGGTCTCGTGGTGATTTACGACATCGCCGTGTGGCTGAGCGAGGGCACGACGAAGCTGCTGGCGCTGGTGGGCATCGACTGGGCCGTGCAGCTCGAGCCGCGCTCGGTCGCGCTGGCCCTCGTCTACGGATTCGAGACCTTTTCCACCGGCCTGACGATGGCGGCTTTCACCGCGTATATCGCCAGCACCACCGATCCGCGCTACACGGCCACGCAGTTCGCGCTTTTCACGAGTCTCGCTTCGGTGCCGCGCACGCTGGCGTCGGCGGCAAGCGGTTACGTGGTCGCGCAGATTGGCTGGTTCGACTACTTCATCGTCTGCACGGTGCTGGCGCTGCCCGGCATGCTGCTTCTGCTGCGCATCGCGCCGTGGAGGACTCAGTCGTGACGGCGTTTGCGGCTACGCGCGCGGGGCGCCGGGATAGCGCCGAGGCGCAGGCGTTCCAGCCCGGCCGCGCCGCGCTGCATGTCGTATGGGCGCTCGGCTGCGCGGGCCTCGCATGGGCCGTCGTGCCGTTGAACGCCTACGCCACGGCCCCGGCGGCCGGCGTTAGCGCACCGACATCGGCAACCGCAACGCCACCGTCCACAGCGCCAACGGCAAAACCGGCGCAGAGCCCGGCGAGCCCCGAGAATTCGACATCGACGCCCGGCGCGAACAGCGCCACCAACGCCGGCAGCGCGCCCGCGGCCGTCACGCCGCCTTCGCCGCAACCGCCCCCGGCGCCGGTGACGCCGCGCACGCCCGCGGCCACATCGTCACCGCCGGCAGCCGCCAAGGCGCCCGCCGCCACGTCGGCAACCGCCGCCAGCGTGCCGGCGTCGCCCTCGTACGGCCCCAACACACAGCTACGCTACGGCGGCTACCTGGTGTTCCGCAACCTGATCCCCTCGCCGGTGCTCGAAACGCAAGCCGCCGAAGAGTTCGATCAGATCGCCTATGGCGCGGAGCACGCGAATCGCCTGTACGGCGATGCCGACGCGCACGTCACGCGCGTGCGTTCGATGGTCGACAAGATGATTCCCTACTCGCTGAAATGGAACGAGCGGGCCAAGGGCTGGAAGTGGGACGTCGCGGTGGTGCGCTCGAACGATATCCGCATGTACTGTCTGCCTGGCGGCAAGATCGTCGTGTATAGCGGACTGCTCGACCGGGTGCGTCTGAACGACAACGAACTCGGCATGCTGCTCGGGCACGAGATCGCGCACGCGCTGCGCGAGCATGCGCGCGAGCGGCTCGGCGAACGGCAGGCGGGACAGATCAGTTCGTCGGGCGCGATCCCGCAACTCTTCGGTCTCGCCGATCTCGGCGTGGCGCCGCTCGGCATCGGTTCGCAGTTGCTCGAAATGAAGTACGAAAACACCGACGAGACGGAAGCCGACGTAATCGGCAGCGATATCGCATCGCGCGCCGGCTTCGATCCGCGCGCGGCCATCGGGCTGTGGGACAAACTGGCGGCGGCGACGCGCGCCAACCGCGAGCAAGGTTTCATCTACGTGCATCCGTACACGCAGGCGCGCCGCCAGGACATCGTCAAGCGCTTGCCGGATATGTTGCCGCTCTACGCAAAGGCCATCGACAAAACGATCGACGAGTTGCCCGACTACGGCGGCATAGGCCGTCCGCGCCGCAAGCTGGCCCGCGAATGAATTTCGCGAGCCGCACGCCGCGTGCGGCGCGGGCAATGGCTACTTGTCGATCTGGTGATCGTAATCGACGGTCAGCGGCGCATGGTCGCTGAACTTGATGTCGCGAAACACGCCGGTGCGCTTCGCCTTGCTCGCGATGCCCGGCGTCGCGATCTGATAATCGATCCGCCACCCAACGTTCTTCGCATAAGCCTGGCCGCGATTGCTCCACCATGTGTACTGCTCCGGCCGCTGGTCGAGCGTGCGGAACACGTCGACGTAACCCACTTCGTCGAACAGCCTCGTCAGCCATGCGCGCTCTTCCGGCAGGCAGCCTGAGTTCTTCTGGTTGCTCTTCCAGTTCTTGATGTCGATTTCCTTGTGGACGATGTTCACGTCGCCGCACACGATCACCTCGCGCTCCCTGGCGAGTTCAGCGAGATGCGGCATGAATTCGTCCATGAAACGGTACTTGGCCTGCTGACGCTCGTCACCGCTCGATCCCGACGGCACATACACCGAGATCACCGACAGCTTGCCGAAACGCAGTTCGACATAGCGCCCTTCCGGATCGAACTCCTCGCTACCGAAACCGATCACCACTTCGTCCGGCTCATGGCGGGTGTACACGCCCGCGCCGCTATAGCCTTTTTTCACCGCATGCTGGAAGTAGCCGGTGAAATCGTGCGGCGCCATGAATTCCGGCGTCATATCGTCCTGCGAGCATTTGATTTCCTGCACGCACAGCACGTCGGCCTGCTGCTCGCCGAACCACTCGAAAAAACCCTTCTTGGCCGCTGAGCGAATGCCGTTCAGGTTGGCGGTAATCACACGCAACATGTCGTTCCTTTTTGATGTCGATTCGTTTCTGGTAGCGGAGGGCACGGGGTCACGCGACCCTGACACCCCTTAGCGATTCCTTGGGCGGCGGATATTCGAGTTTCAACGATTCGAAGGTGCGCAGCAGCAACTCGGCGATCATGATGTTGCGGTGCGTTTTCGAATCGGCCGGCACCACGTACCACGGCGCGTATTCGGTCGACGTCGCCGCCAACGCGTCGCGATACACCGCCTGATATTTGTCCCAGTGCTTGCGGGCATCGAGATCGGACACGTCGAACTTCCAGTGTTTGCTCGGATCGTCGATGCGCGCTTGCAAGCGCACGCGCTGCTCGTCTTTCGAAATGTGCAGCATGCACTTGACGATGGTCGTGCCGCTATCGGCCAGCATCTCCTCGAACTGGCGAATGTGGCGGCAGCGTTGCTCGAAGCCTTGGGCATCCAACGTGCCGAGCACGGTGGGCACGAGCAGGTCTTCGTAGTGACTGCGATTGAAGACGGTCAGCTCGCCGGCGGCGGGCGCCTGCGAATGCACGCGCCACAGAAAATCATGCGCGAGTTCGGTGGCCGTGGGCGCCTTGAACGGCACGATGCGCAAGCCGAGCGGATCGACTTCATGAAACACCGCGCGGATGGTGCCGTCCTTGCCGCTCGTGTCCATGCCTTGCAGCACCAGCAGCACGCGACGCTTCTGCTGCGCGTGGAGACACTCCTGCTGTATGTCGAGCTTCGCGCCGATCTCGGACAAGCGCGCCCGGTCGGCGTCTTTCGAACCGCTCGAAAACGGCCTTGCGGCGGGGTCGACGTTGCCGAGCGAGAACTTGCCGTTCTTCTTGCCGGCCTCGAAATACGGCACGCGGAAGTCGTCGAGTTCGGGTTGCTTCGCCATTCACACTCTCCGTGATCTGCGTTCAAACGGGCCCGTAAATGAAACGGGCCGTTGCCCCACTTTCGTTTCCGGCAACGGCCCGCGATGTCTGAAGCTCGCGCTTCAACCGGGTTTCCCCAACTGCGTCTGAACTGCGCGCCGGCTCAGGACAGCTTCTTCTTCAGCAGCTCATTCACCTGCGCCGGATTGGCCTTGCCCTTGGTCGCCTTCATCGCCTGGCCGATCAGCGCGTTGAACGCCTTGTCCTTGCCGGCGCGGAATTCCTCGACCGACTTCTGGTTCGCGGCGAGCACTTCGTCGATGATCGCTTCCAGCGCGCCGGTGTCCGAAATCTGCTTCAAACCCTTGGCCTCGATGATGCGATCCGCGGCGGCTTCGTCCGTGGCCTTTTCCTCCCAGATCGCGAGGAAAATTTCCTTGGCGATCTTGTTCGAGATCGTGCCGTCGGCGATACGTTGCAACAACAGCGCAAGCTGCGCGGACGAAACCGGGCTTTCGGCGATATCCAGGCCTTCGCGATTCAGTTGCGACGACACCTCGCCCATGAGCCAGTTGGCCGCGACCTTGGCGTTCGCCGGGCCGACCTTGGCGACCACCGCTTCGTAGTACGCGGCCATCGCCTTACTCGACGTGAGCATGTTCGCGTCGTACGGCGTGAGGCCGTATTGCGTCACGAAGCGTTGTTGAATCGCTGCCGGCAATTCCGGCATCTCGCGCTTCACACGCTCGACCCACGCCGGATCGATCACGAGCGGCATCAGATCGGGATCGGGGAAATAGCGGTAATCGTGCGCGTCTTCCTTGCTGCGCATGGAACGCGTTTCACGCTTGTCCGGATCGTACAGCCGCGTTTCCTGCACCACCGTGCCGCCTTCCTCGATCAATTCGATCTGACGGCGCACTTCGTACTGGATCGCTTCTTCCAGAAAGCGGAACGAGTTCAGGTTCTTGATTTCGGCGCGCGTGCCGAATTCCGCCTGACCGACCGGGCGCACCGACACGTTCGCGTCGCAACGGAACGAGCCTTCCTGCATGTTGCCGTCGCAAATTCCGAGCCACGTGACGAGCGTGTGCAGCGTTTTCGCGTAGGCGACCGCTTCCGCCGCGCTGCGCATTTCCGGCTCGGTGACGATTTCCAGCAGCGGCGTGCCCGCGCGATTCAGGTCGATGCCGGTCATGCCCGCGAAGTCTTCGTGCAGCGACTTGCCGGCGTCTTCTTCGAGGTGAGCGCGCGTGAGATTGACGACTTTCTCGTACGCTTCCTTACCCGCCTTTTCGTTGGCCGGCACCTGGATCTTCACCTGCCCGCCCTGCACGACGGGGATTTCATACTGGCTGATCTGATAGCCCTTCGGCAGATCGGGATAAAAGTAATTCTTGCGCGCGAAGATGCTGCGCGGGGCGATCGTCGAACCGATCGCGAGACCGAACTGGATCGCACGCTCGACGGCGCCGCGGTTCATCACGGGCAAGGTGCCCGGCAACGCGAGATCGACAGGGCATGCCTGCGTGTTGGGCGCGGCGCCGAACTGCGTCGAAGCGCCCGAGAAAATCTTCGATTGGGTCGACAGTTGCGCGTGGGTCTCCAGACCGATCACGACTTCCCATTGCTTGGTCATGGTGCTCACACTCCTGCCGGTGCTTTGCGGTGCCAGTCGGTCGCGCGCTGGAACGCGTCGGCCACCTGCAACATCCGGGCTTCATTGAAATAGTTGCCGATGATCTGCAGACCCACCGGACGCTGCGCATTCGCGCCCGCGCCGAAGCCGCACGGCACACTCATGCCCGGCAAACCGGCGAGGCTCACCGACAGCGTGTAGATGTCGGCCAGATACATCTGCACGGGATCGTCGCCTTTCGCGCCGAGGTCCCACGCCACCGACGGCGCGACTGGTCCCATGATCACGTCGCACTGCCTGAACGCCTCCTGGAAATCCTGGGCGATGATGCGGCGGATTTTTTGCGCCTGCAGGTAGTACGCGTCGTAATAGCCGTGCGACAGCACGTAGGCGCCGACGAGAATACGGCGCTTCACCTCAGGTCCGAAACCTTCGGCGCGCGACTTCTTGTACATGTCGAGCAGATCGCGATACTCCGCGGCGCGATGGCCGAAGCGCACGCCGTCGAAACGCGACAGGTTCGACGAAGCTTCCGCCGGCGCGATCACGTAGTAGACGGGGATCGACAGTTCGGTTTTCGGCAACGAGACTTCGACCAGCGTTGCGCCGAGTGCTTCGTATTGCTTCAACGCGGCGTCGATGGAGGCACGCACGTCGTCGGCGAGACCCGCGCCGAAATACTCTTTCGGCAGGCCGATGCGCAAGCCGGCGAGCGGCTTGCTGGCGCCGTCTTCCTGCCACGGCTTGCCGATATAGCGCGTGTAGTCTTCGTCGTCGCGAACGAGGCTCGTGGAGTCGCGTTCGTCGAAACCGGCCATTGCGTTGAGGAGCGTCGCGCAGTCCGCGGCGTTCCGCGCCATCGGGCCGCCCTGATCCAACGACGAGGCGAACGCGATCATCCCGTAACGCGACACGCGGCCGTAGGTCGGCTTGATGCCGGTGATGCCCGAGAACGATGCCGGCTGACGGATCGAGCCGCCCGTATCCGTGCCGGTGGCGGCCGGCGCGAGACGCGCGGCGACCGCAGCCGCCGAGCCGCCCGACGAACCGCCCGGCACAGCCTGGCGATCCCACGGATTCTGCACGGGGCCGAAGTGCGAATTCTCGTTGGACGAGCCCATCGCGAACTCGTCCATATTGGTCTTGCCCACGCACACCATGCCGGCGTTCTGCAGACGCGCGACCACGGTTGCGTCGAACGGACTCTGATAGTTCGACAGCATCTTCGAGCCGGCGGTGGAGCGCCAGCCCTTGGTGACGAACACATCCTTATGCGCGATCGGCAGGCCGGCCAGCGGACCCGCGTGGCCGGTGTGCAGCAGCGCGTCCGCGGCTTTCGCCTGCGCGAGCGTCAGATCGGCATCGACCTCGATGAATGCGTTGAGGCTATTGGCGGCGTCGATCCGCTTCAGATACAACTGGGCCAGTTCGACTGCGGAGCATTCCTTGGCCGCCAGTGCGGCGCGCAGTTCGGTCAAGCTTTTTTCATGCATTGCGTTTTATCCTGAAGAGCGCGGCAGCGCGGGCAACGCTGCCGTTTGGGCGTTCGGCTGCCCGCCGGCAAGCCGAGCCGAGGAAGCCGGATGGCGCGGATTCGAGCGGTATTCCGTTCGCACGCCGTGCCGGGCTTGATGCGCGATTCTTACTCGATCACCTTCGGCACGAGGTACAGGCCGTCTTGCACGGCCGGCGCCGGGCGTTGGAAAGCTTCGCGTTCGACTGTTTCGGTTACCGCGTCGTCGCGCAGGCGCAGCGCGACGTCTTCGATCTGCTCGATCGGATGAGCAAGCGGGGCGATGCCGGTGGTATCGACCGCCTGCATCTGCTCGACGAGGCCGAAGAAGTCATTGAGCTGGACGAGCGTGTGCTCAGCGTCGGCTTCGGCAAGGTCGAGCCGCGCGAGATGCGCGATGCGTTTTACATCGGTCAGGGTCAGAGCCATGCAGTCACCGGAAAATGTGGTGGACCGCCGCGGCAACGAAAAAACAATGCCGCGACAGCGGGTTACGACGCAGGAGGAAGACCTCGAAAAAGGGGCCAGCGGTGGCAAAAAGTGCCAGCCGTTTCCTTCAAAACATCCAAAATTATAAGGTATCATTACGCGTTCGACCCAAACCCGGACCGACTTAACACGGCCTTTCCGATCAGTTCTCAAAGATGGTTCGGATTTTTCTAACGTGGCTTTGCACCGGCCTCCGGTAGACTCCCCCGCAGCTTCAAGATCAGCGGCGCCCATTTCGCCCGGTTGAGGCTGTTATTTTTTCCGCTGCCGCCCTGCGCATACGTTGCGAGGCCCGGCGCCAAGCGAGACAGGATTTTGAATGTTCGGTTTTTTGCGCAGCTATTTCTCCAACGATCTGGCCATTGACCTTGGCACTGCCAATACGCTCATCTACATGCGTGGCAAAGGTATCGTTCTCGACGAACCGTCGGTGGTCTCGATCCGCCAGGAAGGCGGTCCCAACGGCAAGAAAACCATTCAGGCAGTCGGTAAGGAAGCCAAGCAGATGCTCGGCAAGGTGCCGGGCAACATCGAGGCAATCCGCCCAATGAAAGACGGCGTGATCGCCGACTTCACCGTTACCGAACAGATGATCAAGCAGTTCATCAAAACTGCCCATGAATCGCGCATGTTCTCGCCGTCGCCGCGCATCATCATTTGCGTGCCGTGCGGTTCGACTCAGGTCGAGCGTCGTGCCATCAAGGAAGCCGCGCACGGTGCCGGCGCTTCGCAGGTCTATCTCATCGAAGAACCCATGGCCGCCGCGATCGGCGCTGGCTTGCCGGTGTCTGAAGCTACCGGCTCGATGGTCGTCGACATCGGCGGCGGCACGACGGAAGTCGGCGTGATCTCGCTCGGCGGCATCGTATATAAAGGTTCGGTGCGCGTGGGCGGCGACAAGTTCGACGAAGCCATCGTCAACTACATTCGCCGCAACTACGGCATGCTGATCGGCGAACAAACCGCCGAAGCCATCAAGAAAGAAATCGGCTCCGCGTTCCCCGGTTCGGAAGTCAAGGAAATGGAAGTGAAGGGCCGCAACCTGTCGGAAGGCATTCCGCGCAGCTTCACGATTTCCAGCAACGAAATTCTCGAAGCCCTCACCGATCCGCTGAACCAGATCGTGTCGTCGGTGAAGATCGCGCTCGAACAAACGCCGCCGGAACTCGGCGCCGACATCGCCGAGCGCGGCATGATGCTCACGGGCGGTGGCGCACTGCTGCGCGATCTGGACCGCCTGCTCGCGGAAGAAACCGGCCTGCCGGTGCTCGTCGCCGAAGACCCGCTCACGTGCGTCGTGCGCGGCTCGGGCATGGCGCTCGAACGCATGGACAAGCTGGGCAGCATCTTCTCGTACGAGTAAGCGAGCCCGTCTCCATGTCAGTAGCGCGGATCAGGCAAACGGCCCCTTGCGGGCCGGTTTGCCGTTGGCTGGACCTTCCAGCCTCCGCGTGCTGAACGCGCGTCCCTGGCGCGCCGCCGTCTCACCCAACCGCTCACGCCCCCGGCGCCGACCATGGAATACAGTCCGCCGCCCCTGTTCAAGCAAGGCCCATCCGCACTCGCGCGGCTGGTGTTTTTCGTCGTGCTGGCGCTGGCCCTGCTGATCTCCGATGCACGGTTCAAAACGCTCGAGATCGTTCGCGGCGTCCTCGGTGCCGGTCTCTACCCGTTGCAGCGCGCGGCTCTCGTGCCGCGCGACGTCTTCATGGGCGCCGCCGACCTCGCGGTGACCAGCGCCACGCTGCGCAGCGAAAACGACAAGCTGCGCACGAAAGACCTGCAACTCTCGCAGCAAGCCAATACAGCCGCCGAACTGGCCGCCGAGAACGCCCATCTGCGCGCGCTGCTGCAACTGTCGCAGCGCGCCACCACGCAATCGCTGCCCGCTGAAATCCAGTACGACACACGCGATCCGTTCACGCAGAAGGTCGTGATCGGCCGTGGCGCGCAGCAAGGCATCCAGAACGGCTCGCCGGTCGTCAATGAAGACGGCGTGGTCGGCCAGGTCACGCGCGTGTTCCCCTTGCAGGCCGAGGTGACGCTCCTCACCGACAAGGATCAGGCGGTGCCCGTGCAGATCGTGCGCACCGGTTTGCGCAGCGTGATTTACGGTACGCCGAAGGGCGATACGCTCGATCTGCGTTTCGTGCCGATCAGCGCCGACGTGCAAACCGGCGACGAACTCGTCACCAGCGGACTCGACGGCATTTATCCGCCGGGGCTGCCGGTCGCCAAGGTGGTGCGGGTCGACAAACAGGCCGATACCGCCTTTGCGCGCGTGATCTGCCTGCCGGTCGCACCGGTGCGCGGCGCGCGTCAGTTGCTGGTGCTGCATTACGTGAACGACATACCGCCGCGTCCGCCGGAAGAGCCCGATCCGGCCACCGCGGCGAAAGAAGCCGCGAAGGCCAAGAAAGCCGGCAAGGGTGCGGACAGCAAGGCTGCGGCGGATAAGTCCGCAGCCAAGCCAGCCGGGAAACCGGCTGAAAAACCCGCGGCCGCCGCCAGGCCTGCTGAGAAAACTCCGGCCGCGCCCGCCGCCACGGAGAAAAAATCCGCCGCCGAAAAGAAACCGACCGCTGACAAGAACGTGAAGCCGCAAGCCGCGCCGGGGGCGCAACCATGAACCGTCCGCAATACATTCTGCAGCCGGTCAATCCGTACTTCATCGCGTTCAGTCTCGCGGCGGCGTTCCTGCTGAACCTGATGCCGTGGGGGCGCCTCGTCGGCGTGCCGGACTTCGTCGCCCTCGTGCTGCTGTTCTGGAACGTGCACCAGCCGCGCAAAGTCGGCATGGGCATCGCGTTCTTCCTCGGCTTGTTGATGGACGTGCACAACGCCAGCCTGCTCGGCGAGCACGCGCTGGCGTACACGCTGCTGTCGTATGGCGCGATCACGATCCACCGCCGGGTGCTGTGGATGCCGCTCGGCGTGCAGACGTTCGCGGTCATGCCGCTTCTCGTGGTCGCGCAACTGGTGCCGTTCGTGATCCGTCTGCTGACGGGCGCGGCGTTTCCGGGCTGGGGTTATCTGATCGACGGCTTCGTGGAAGCCGCGCTGTGGCCGATTGCAAGCATCCTGCTGTTGATGCCCCAACGCCGCCCGGCCGACCCGGACGACACCCGGCCGATTTGATCGATCACGCAGCGAGCGCGCCGGCCGTCCCAGTCGAACCCACGCCCGCGGCCCGCTCGACGCACGTCGCCGCTCATGCCTCCCGGTTCCGACCGGATCAGGCGCACACTCATGATGGCCGCGACCCGGCCTTTTGCAGAATCGCATGACCGAATTCAAGGACACTCAGCAACAGCTCTCGAAGTTCCGCGTGCGCGTGGCGGCGGCGGGCGTGTTCGTGTTCGTCTGCTTCGGGCTGATCGGCTTCCGTTTCCTGTTCCTCCAGGTCTGGCACTACAGCAAGTACTCGCTGCAAGCGGACGAAAACCGCATCTCGGTCGCGCCGATCGTGCCGAACCGCGGCATCATCACCGACCGCAACGGCGTGGTGCTGGCCAAGAATTACTCGGCCTACACGCTTGAAATCACGCCGTCGAAGCTGAACGATTCGCTCGAAAACGTGATCGACAGCCTGGCCACGGTCGTCTCGATCGACGCACGCGACCGGCGCCGCTTCAAGAAGCTGCAGGAAGACTCGAAGAACTTCGAGAGCCTGCCGATCCGCACCCGCCTCACCGACGACGAAGTCGCGCGCTTCACCGCGCAGCGCTTCCGTTTCCCCGGCGTGGAAGTGCGCGCGCGCCTGTTCCGCCAATATCCGCTCGGGCCGACCGCGGCGCACGTGATCGGCTATATCGGCCGGATCTCGCAGCGCGACCAGGAACGCATCGACGACGCCAGCGACCAGAACGACAAGGACCCGGACCACTACGATCCGCGTCTGGACGCGAACAACTACAAGGGCACCGACTACATCGGCAAGATCGGCGTCGAGCAGAGCTACGAGACCGAGCTGCACGGCCAGACCGGTTTCGAGGAAGTCGAAGTCACCGCCGGCGGCCGGCCGGTGCGGACGTTGTCGCGCACCCAGGCGACGCCCGGCAACAACCTCGTGCTGTCGCTCGATATCGGCTTGCAGCAGGTCGCCGAGCAGGCATTCGCGGGCCGCCGCGGCGCGCTGGTCGCCATCGAGCCGGCCACGGGCGACGTGCTCGCCTTCGTGTCGGCGCCGAGCTTCGATCCCAATTCGTTCGTCGACGGCATCGATCAGCAAACCTGGGACGAGCTCAACAACTCGCCGGATCACCCGCTTCTGAACCGCCCGCTGCACGGCACCTATCCGCCGGGCTCGACCTACAAGCCGTTCATGGCGCTCGCCGCGCTGACGCTGCACAAGCGCACGCCGGGCTGGGGCTTCCAGGATCCGGGCTCGTACACGTTCGGGGGCCACACGTTCCGCAACGATGTGCGCTCGGGCCAGGGCTGGGTCGACATGAACCGCGCGATCGTG
This sequence comes from Paraburkholderia sp. 22099, assembly GCF_052045835.1. Taxonomy (NCBI): domain Bacteria; kingdom Pseudomonadati; phylum Pseudomonadota; class Betaproteobacteria; order Burkholderiales; family Burkholderiaceae; genus Paraburkholderia; species Paraburkholderia sp. 22099. Next base: position 42,773 of record NZ_JBQEPU010000034.1, read on the forward strand.
GTGTCGAACGACACGTATTTCTACATGCTCGCGCACGATCTCGGCGTCAATGCGATCGCCGGCTTCATGAAGCCGTGGGGTTTCGGCCAGATCACCGGCATCGACATTTCGGGCGAGGCGCGCGGCATTCTTCCTTCGACCGACTGGAAGCGCAAGGCGTATCGCAAGCCCGAGCAGCAACGCTGGTACGAAGGTGAAACGATCAGCCTCGGCATCGGCCAAGGCTACAACTCGTTCACGATTTTGCAACTCGCGCACGCCACCGCCACGCTTGCGAACAACGGCGTCGTGATGAAGCCGCACCTCGTGCGCGACGTCGAAAATCCGATCACCAAGGACACGCGCGCGGTCGTGCGCGATCCGACCGACAAGCTCGCCGTGAAGCAATCCGATATCGACATCATCAAGCGCGCGATGGAAGGCGTCGTGACCAACGGTACGGCGTCGAAACTGTTCATCGGCGCGCCGTATCTGGCGGCCGGCAAGACCGGCACGGCCCAGGTTTACTCGCTGCAGGGCGCGAACTACCGCGGCCATGCGACGACCGCCGAGCACCTGCGCGATCACGCGCTCTTCATTGCGTTCGCGCCCGCCGAGCAGCCGAAGATCGCGCTCGCGCTGATCGTGGAAAACGGCGGCTGGGGCGCGGAATCCGCCGGTCCGATCGCGCGACGTGTGCTCGATTATTACCTCGTCGGCAAGAACAAGCCCGGCGCGCAAGCAGCGGCTATCGCGACTGCGGCTTCCGCGACCCAGGATGCCTCCGCGCCCGAAGTGGGCGGCGCACCGGCACCTCAGGATGCGGCGACGCAGCCGGTCAGAATCGCCGCGGGCTTCACGGCGTTGCCGATGCCGGGCGCGGCTTCGGCGGCAGCGGCGGCTTCTGCCGCGGCGGCGGCATCCGCATCGGCGGCGGCATCGGCGGCGGTGGGCTCATCGGCGCCCGCTGCGACGGGTGCGGGGGCGTCGGCAGCCACGCCCGCGTCCTCCGCCGTAAAGACGCCGCGCAAACCCCGCGCTCCGCATCCACCCCGTCCGGGTAGCGAGCCGGCGCCGAGCGCCGCCGCACGCCCGGAAGGAAATCCCGTCGGAGAACCGTCGCGGGATAACGGCACTCAGCCCACGTCGCCACGCCAGCCGGTTTCCGGCGGCATCGACGAGTAAGGAGAAAGGCATGCAATTCGACAAGCGCGCCTGGCTCGACCGCATCAAGCGGATGTTCGCGGGCTTCGACCGTCCGCTCGCACTGATCGTGTTCCTGCTGTTGTGCGTCGGCCTCATCACGTTGTACAGCGCGAGTCTGGACGTTCCCGGCCGCGTGGAAGATCAACTGCGCAACATCATGCTGACGTTCCTACTGATGTGGGCGCTTGCCAATGTGCCGCCCACCATGCTGATGCGCTTCGCCGTCCCGCTTTATACGTTCGGCATCGCGTTACTGGTCGCGGTGGCGTTGTTCGGCCTCACGCGCAAGGGTGCGAAGCGCTGGATCAACGTCGGCGTGGTGATCCAGCCTTCGGAGATGCTGAAGATCGCCACACCGTTGATGCTCGCGTGGTACTACCAGCGCCGCGAAGGCGTGATGCGCTGGTACGACTACCTCGTCGGTCTGCTGATTCTCGCGGTGCCGGTCGGACTGATCGCCAAGCAGCCCGACCTCGGCACCGCCGTGCTGGTGTTCGCGGCCGGGTTCTTCGTGATCTACTTCGCGGGTCTGAGTTTCAAGCTGATCGTGCCGGTGCTGCTTGCCGGGGTGATCGCGGTCGGCTCCATCGCGGCGTTTCAGGACAAGATCTGCCAGCCGCAAGTGCAGTGGCCGCTCATGCACGACTATCAGAAGCACCGCATCTGCACGCTGCTCGATCCGACCTCCGATCCGCTCGGCAAGGGCTTCCATACGATCCAGGCGGTGATTGCAATCGGCTCGGGCGGCCCGCTCGGCAAGGGCTGGCTGAAGGGCACGCAGGCGCATCTGGAATTCATCCCCGAGAAGCACACCGACTTCATCTTCGCCGTGTTCGCCGAAGAATTCGGGCTGGCGGGAGGGATCGTATTACTCGTCCTGTACATGCTATTGATCGCGCGCGGACTCTATATCGCGGCCAATGGAGCCACGCTGTTCGGGCGTCTGCTGGCCGGATCGCTGACGATGGCGTTTTTCACCTACGCGTTCGTCAACATCGGCATGGTGAGCGGAATCTTGCCGGTGGTAGGCGTGCCGTTGCCGTTCATGAGTTACGGCGGCACCGCGCTCACTACGCTGGGGGTCGCGGCCGGCCTGATCATGAACGTCGCGCGACAGAAACGGTTGATGCAGAGCTAGCGCTCCAGCGCGCTGGCAACCGCAAACCGATGCGGGCTGTCGCAAGCAAAGCGCCGCAACGAATTCGACGAACCGGAAGGAGCGCCCTGTTTCGTTTACGGCGTCGTTCACCGCAGCGTTCACTGCGGTTTCACTTCCTTCCGATCCCGTAACTGCGTGCTGAGCTCCTGGTACTTGAGCCGCGCCGCCGGATCGCCCTGTGCCGCGGCGGCCGCGTAATAGGCACGCGCCACGTTCAGGTTCTTGTCCACGCCGTCGCCGCCGCGCTCGTAGAACGAGCCCGTCACGTATTGCGCGGTCATGTCGCCGCCCTCTGCCGCTTTCTTGTACCAGACGAATGCCTGCTTGTTGTCGCGCTCGGTGCCGCGGCCGTCGAGGAACTGGTTGGCAAGCGCAAGCTCCGCCTGCACGTGCCCTTGCTGCGCGGCCTTCAGGAACCAGCGATGCGCCTCGACCGGATCGCGCCCGACGAACTCGCCATCGTCGTACATCTTGCCGTACACGTATTGCGCGTGAGACATGTTGGCGTCGGCGGCCTTGCGCAGCCACTTCTTGCCTTCGTCGACGTTGGCCGGGGTGCCTTCGCCGTTGAGCAGCATCATCGCGTAATTGAACTCGGCGAGCCGGCTGCCGCGCTCGGCGGCCTTCCGGAATTCGGCAAGCGCCGCGGTCAGATTGCCGGCGTTGTAGTCCGCGACCGCGGTTTGCGTCTCGGCATCGGAAGGCTTCGCGACCCGGTCCTGCGCATGCGCCGCCACGTTCGCCATGAACACCGCCGCAATCGCCAGGCGCGCGACGACGCCCTGCACCTTCACCTTCATGACCTCACCTCCTGCAACGCCTGGCGAGTCGCGCGCAACATCCACAAGACGTCGGCGGCCAGCGCGATAAAACGAAAACCGGCATCGCGATACTGCCTCGCGCTCACGGCGTCCATGGCGAAAATGCCCGCCGCGATGCCGGCCTTGTCGGCGGCGCTGACGATGCGCGCCATCGCCGCCTGCACGTCGGCGTGCTTCGAATCGCCGAGATGACCGAGGCTCGCGGCCAGGTCGGCCGGTCCCACGAACAGGCAATCGACGCCTGGGGTCGCCGCGATCTTTTCCACTTCTTCGAGGCTGCGCGCCGACTCGATCTGCACGATGGTCGAGATCTGCGCATTCGCCGTCTGCACGTAATCGCGCCGCATGCCGTAGGCTCCCGCCCGCACCATGCCGGCGACGCCGCGCTGACCGTCGAGCGCCTCGGCGCTCGGATATTGCGTGAGACGCACGGCATGCGCCGCTTCGTCCGCCGACGCGATATTCGGGAACATCAGCGTGCGCGCGCCGGCATCCAGAACGCGCTTGACGAGCCACGCCTCGGTGGCCGGCACGCGCACCACCGGCTCGCTCGGCAGATGCGCCGCCGCGATCGCGCGCAATTGCGAAGTAACGTCGCCGCTATCGTTCGGCGCGTGTTCCATGTCGATCAGCAACCAGTCGAAACCCGCGTGCGCGAGCGCCTCCGCCGCGGCGTCGCTGCCGAGCGACAGCCACAGACCGAACAGCGGATCGGCTTCCTTCAAACGTTGCTTGAGGGGATTGGTGAAAGTGCTCATCGGCGCGCTCCGTCACGGCGACGGGATACGTCGCGCGGAAAGCGACTCAGGATGCGGGTGATGCAGTGCAGGCGAACGCCAGGACTCTCGCGGCCCGGCTGCCTGCTGCGACGCAATGCGGTGACCGGCATGTCTCGCTCCGTATGGTTATCGGAGCGATCATACCGTGACAATAACGCGGGGGTTCGGCGTGCGCGATCGGCCCTGGCGCTTAATCGCGGACCACGTCGGCCCAGCAATTCGGCGTCTCGTACAGACGCAGCTTGTGTAGACGCAGATTCACGCCGTAATGCGCGTCGTAGACGTTCGCAAGAATGTCGAACGCGACGGCGGCAAGATTCTCGACAGTAGGGATGCGGTCGAGCACGACCGTCTTGTGGCCGGCCATCGTTTCCAGAAAGCCGCGCACCTGCGTATCGCCTTCGTAGACGAGGAACGCATGGTCCCACTTGTCGACCAGATGCTCGACGGCGAGCGACTTCACATCGGCGAAGTCCATCACCATGCCGCGGTCGGGCGCGCCTTCGGTGTCGACCAGATCGCCTTGCAGCGTGATTTCGAGCACGTAGCGGTGGCCGTGCAGGTTACGGCACTGGCTGCGGTGATCGGGGATGCGGTGACCCGCGTCGAATTCGAGTTTTCGTGTAATCGTCAGCACGGCAAGTCAGGGAATGTTCAGATACTTGTGGGTCTGCATCGACAGGCGCCATTGCGGATGGCGTTTGCACCAGTCGATCGCGAGTTTGGTGTTGATGTCGCGCGACGGGCCGTCCATGGGCTGGACGAGGAAATACTCGAAGTCGAGCTTCGCATAGTCGGACAGGCGCTGGTTGTCCTGCGGAATCACGACCTTCAGTTCGTTGCCCTTGGTGACGACGAGCGGCGCGTCGGCTTTCGGGCTCACGCAAATCCAGTCGATGGTCTTGAGCACCGGCAGCGAGCCGTTGGTTTCGATGGCGATTTCAAAGCCGGCCGCATGCAGCGCGTCGACGAAAGGCGGGTCGATCTGCAGCATCGGCTCACCGCCGGTGCACACCACGAAGCGCTCGCCCTCGCCTTGCGGCCACAGCGACGCGATCATTTGCACGAGTTCCTCGGCGCTACGGTATTTGCCGCCGTTCTCGCCATCGGTGCCGACGAAATCGGTATCGCAGAAGCGGCACACGGCATCCGCACGATCTTCCTCGCGGCCCGACCACAGATTGCAGCCGGCGAACCGGCAGAACACGGCCGGACGCCCGGCGTTCGCGCCCTCGCCCTGCAACGTGTAGAAGATTTCCTTGACCGCGTAAGTCATGCTGCTTTTTGCCTCGTGTTCCTGAAGATACTGCCTGTTCGCATGCTGCCGGGGCCAGGCGTAGGTGCTGCCCAGCGCCCCGTATTCAAGTTCGCCGCGCGGCGTATGCCGGCGTCGGCGTCAAAACCAGACCCGGCCTCACACCGGCTCGGTGACCTTTTCGCCGGCCAGATACGCTTCGTAGCCGCGCTTGCGCAAGCGGCACGCCGGGCATTCGCCGCAACCGAAACCCCACGCATGCAATTCCGCGCGCTCGCCGACGTAGCATGTATGCGTTTCAACGCGCACCAACTCGACCAGTTCGTCGCCGCCCAGCTCGTGCGCGAGACGCCACGTGTCCGCCTTGTCGAGCCACATGAGCGGCGTTTCGAGCAGAAAACGCGAGTCCATGCCGAGGTTCAACGCAACCTGCAATGCCTTCATCGTGTCGTCGCGGCAATCGGGATAGCCGGAAAAATCCGTCTCGCACATTCCGCCGACCAGCACTTGCAAACCGCGCCGATACGCGATGGCCGCGGCAATCGTCATGAACATCAGGTTACGGCCCGGCACGAACGTATTCGGCAAACCGTTGGCCGTGGCTTCGATCGCGATTTCGCGCGTCATGGCGGTATCGCTGATCGAGCCCAAGACCGACAAGTCGATCATATGATCGTCGCCGAGGCGCTTCGCCCACGCCGGAAATGCGCGCGCGACGGCCTGACGGAATCCTTCGCGGCATTCAAGTTCGACGCGATGCCGCTGACCGTAATCGAAGCCGAGCGTCTCGACCGTTTCGTAGCGTTCGAGCGCCCAAGCGAGGCACGTGGCGGAATCCTGGCCGCCGGAAAACAGCACGAGAGCGCTACGTTTAGCGTCTTTGCGGATCACCGTGAAACTCCGTGAATGATGAGCGCCGCGTCGCGCTGCGCGAGGTGCGCCATGCGAGCAACGCGACGCGTGCCGGCATTGCTGCCGGCCCAAATCAGTATAGGCCGCGCCTTCCGCGCGCAGAGTCGCTGGGCGTTATACCGATCGTCGGGCGAAAGCTTTGGTGCCAGTTGCCGATTGTCGCCCTGGCCGCTCCCATGCCGGGTTGCAGCGCAAAAGGTCCGCCCAGAAACGCCAAAGGACTTGGCTGGCGCAGCGGCACTCAGGCGACCCACTCGCATGCAAGTCCTTGAACTGACGCGATTTTATCATGCGACGCCGAATACCGCCGCGCCCGTCTCGGCACACCGCGCGTACAGGCCGAAGCAACGAAAGCCCGTCAGAAAAGGAAAAGCCCCAGGAATCTTGCGATTTCCTGGGGCTGAATCCTGGTGGCCTGGGACGGAATCGAACCATCGACACGCGGATTTTCAATCCGCTGCTCTACCAACTGAGCTACCGGGCCAACGAAGAACGAAATGATATCAAAGGGTCAGCAGGCGGGCAAGTCCCTTCTCGAAAAATCTGCCCTTGCGGCCATCGCGCGCCGGCCACAAGGGCTACTTATTCCCCTTTGTTCTTGCCGAGATCGACGCCGAGCTGCTTGAGCTTGCGGTACAGGTGCGTGCGCTCCAGACCGGTTTTTTCGGCGACGCGCGTCATGCTGCCGTTCTCACGTGCGAGGTGATATTCGAAGTACGCGCGCTCGAAGGCGTCGCGCGCGTCGCGCAACGGGATATCGAACGAGATCGAGGCCGTTTGCGCGGCCAACGCGCCGCTGCCCATACCGTCCGCGGACAGCATCGGCAACGCGGCCGCCGAAGCCACGGCCGAGGCGCTGACCGGCAACATCGGCTTCGCCGCCGCGCCGCCGGGCGCACTCGCCGCATTGCCACGCGCGAGGCCCTGCTCGACGGCCTTCAGCAGCTTTTGCAACGCGATCGGCTTCTCGAGAAAATTGAGCGCGCCGATCTTGGTCGCTTCCACCGCGGTATCGATGGTTGCGTGACCGGACATCATGATCACCGGCATGGTCAGTTGCCCCTGCGCGGCCCACTCCTTGAGCAACGTCACGCCGTCGGTGTCGGGCATCCAGATGTCGAGCAGCACCAGATCCGGCGCCTGGCGCAAGCGGAACTCGCGCGCTTCCTGCGCGTTTTCCGCGGCCTCCACGACATGCCCCTCGTCGCTCAGGATCTCCGAGAGCAATTCCCGGATGCCCATTTCATCATCTACCACCAGGATGGTTGCCATTTACGCTGCCCTTGTCTGCACTGTTGCTTTTGTCGTTCCCTGCGACGCACCGCCGTGCGCCGGCCGCGACCCTGTTTCGGGCGCCGCGGCATCGTCTGCCAGTTGAAGGAAGAGAATCGAAATCTGCGCGCCCTCGACCACATCGCCCGCTTTCATCCGGTTGCGAACGTCGATGCGCGCGCCATGTTCGTCGACGATCTTCTTGACCATCGCAAGACCCAGACCCGTACCTTTGGCCTTGGTCGTGACGTAAGGCTCGAATGCACGGGTGAGGATACGCGTGGGGAAACCGGGTCCGTTATCCGACACCGTCAGACGCACCGCGACACGTACTTTGCCTTCCGCGTCGGGGTCTCCGTATTCTACTGTCCTCGTTTCGAGCAGCACATGCGGCTGTTCGACGTCGGCTACCGCATCCTGCGCATTCTGCAGCAGGTTGTGAATCACCTGACGCAATTGCGTCGCATCGCCCCGGATCGCCGGCAACGCCGCGAGTTCGACCTGAATCGCGCTTTTGCCTTCCTCGATACCGTACAGCGTCAGCACCTCGCTGACCAGTTCGTTCAGTTGCAGATGCGCGAGCACGGCCGGGGGCGTGCGCGCATAGTCGCGGAAATTGTCGACCATCTGCTTCATTGCCGCGACCTGGTTGACGATCGTGGTCGCGCCGCGCTTCAACACATCGGCGTCCGTCGGCGACAGCTTGTCGGCGAGCTTCATTTGCAGACGCTCCGCGGAAAGCTGGATCGGCGTGAGCGGATTCTTGATCTCGTGCGCGAGGCGGCGCGCGACTTCGCCCCACGCGATCGAACGCTGCGCGGAGATCACGTCGGAAATGTCGTCGAACACGACCACGTAGCCGGACGTTTGCATGTCTTCCGCGTCGCGGTCGGTGGCGGAGACGAGGCGCGCGCCGCGCACGAGCAACGTGAGCGGCTCCGTCTCGCCCGGCACCTGCACCGAGAATTGCTGCTGCCAATGGCCGCGGTCGTCGTGACCGTCGCCGCTCGCCGCTTCGCGATCGGCAAAGGCCTTGCGCACCATGCCGCCGAATTCGCTCAACACGCCGATCTGCTCGAGCGCGGAACCCATCACCGTCTGGAACGGCTGACGGAAAATCCGCTCGGCGCCGCGGTTCGCGGTGGTGAGACGGAATTGCCGGTCGAACACGAACACGCCCGCGGTCAGGTTCGCGAGAATGCTTTCCAGATACGCCTTCGAATGTTCGAGCGCGATGCGGTTGTTTTCGACCGCCGCGCGCGCCTCGGACAACTGCCGCGTCATCGCATTGAACGATTGCGTGAGGAAGCCCAATTCGTCGCGCGACTTGATTTCGCGCTTCGGCGTGTAGTCGCCTTCGGTAATTTCCTTCGTGCCCTGCGCAAGCAGGAACAACGGCCGCGCGAGCTGATTGCCGAGCGCGAGCGCCAGCATCATCGCGATGAAGGTGGCGAGAAACAGCGCGAGCGTGAGCGTGCCGATATACATCTTGCGCAAGCCGGTGCGCCCCAGCGCCTTCTCCTGATACTCGCGATACGCGCGCTGCACCGCGTCGGCGTTGCGTGCGAGCGATGGCGGCACCGGCTGCGTGAGTTGCAGGAAGCGTTCAGTGGGCTGCAACAGCGCCGCGTTCGAATCGGGAATACGCTGCACGATGCGCAGCCGCAACGCGCCCTTGCTGCCATGCGCGCGCGGATCGCCGTCGACTTCGCCTTCGATCGCCGCATAACCGCGGCCGCGCGCCTGGTCGATCATCAGCGGCGTGGGCAGATCGTTCGGCACGAGCGTCGCGTAATTGCTGGAGGCTTGCGCGACCACATGCATATCCGGCGTCGCGCCCGACATGCTGCGCGTGGGTTCGACGATCGTCGCGTCCTGCACGCCGAACTGATCGCGCAAGCGCAGGAGCGTGAGCGTGGTGCCGGCCGCGTCCGCGCTCGCCAGCTGTTCGGACATCAGGCGGCCCTTGGTTTGCAGATCGGACAGCGATGCGTCGAGCATGCCGCGGCCGAGATTCAGGCCCGAGGTCAGGGCGGTTTCAACGTTCACGTCGAACCACGACTCGATACTGCGCGACACGAACTGATACGAGACGACGTAGATGATGCCGCCCGGCACCACGCCGACCAGCGCCATGAAGAACGCGAGTTTCGCCAGCAGCCGCGTGCCGAACTTCCCCTTTCGCAGCCGCACGATGATGATGATGACGAGCGTCGCCACCACCAGCAGAAAGATCATCGCGACCACGAGGTTCGCGGCATAGAGCCACTGGTAATAGCGGTCGAAGAATTCGGTATTCGCGCTCGCTGCGGCCAGCAGCACGAGCAGCAGCACGGCGGTCACCGCGACCGTGGACACCAGCACGCGCACGACGACGCTGCTGACACTGGTGGCTCGGCGCACTCTATTTAGCACGTTCGGTCACCGTGAAGGTAAAGCGCTTCCATTCGGACGCGAGGTTCCAGTCGCGGTTGTTCACCGCGTCGATCTGGAACGGCTTGGGCATCAGCGCGATGTCGAGTTGCATGCGCACCGACGCGGTGTAAGTCTCGCCGACGTTCACCTGATTGCGCTCGATCACATGCCACGACGGAATGTGCTTGATCACCGCGAGCGCGTCCTTGAGGGTGGTGAAGCCGAGCTGCAAACCGCCGGACGACACGCTCGACACGCGGTATTCGCGCGTCAGCGGCTGGAACGACAGGCGGATGCTCTGCGACACGCTCACCGGTTGCTCGTCGAACCAGTACCAGCGCGGCCGGCTTAGTTCGAAGTCGGTCGTGAAGTAAAGCGGAATGCCTTTATTGACGGCGTCTTCGAGATTGCTGTTCAAGTCGAAGTCGAAACGCGCGTCGAGGCTCCAGCCGGAGTTGTCGGCTTGCAGCGACGCACGCTGCACCGCGATCGAGTCGGCGTGCGCCACGCCCGGTGCGGCCAGCCATACGGCCAGCGCGATCCAGAGCACGGCGGCGAGCCGAAGCGGAAGGAAGCGTTTGATGGTCACCGTTTCTGAAAGCGCGCGTAGAAGAATCCGTCGTGGTCTGAGTTCGCGCCGTCGCTCGCTTCAGCGAGTTGTCCGGCATCGGAACCGGCCGATGTATCGGCGGGCGCGCGAGCGACTGTAGGTAAAAGTTGCCCCGGCGCGTCCAATCGTACCGCATCCTGATACTTGTTTCCAAACCACTGCGCCTGCAATTCGCCTTCTTCTGGAAAGATCGAACACGTAACGTAGAGCAACTCGCCGCCTGGCTTCACGAGCGGCCAAAGCGCGCCGAGAATGCGGCGCTGTTCGGCGACCAGTGCGGGAATATCGGATTCGCGGCGCAGCCAGCGGATATCCGGATGACGCCGCACGATGCCCGACGCCGAACACGGCACATCGGCCAGGATGCGATCGAACGGCTGGTCGATGTCGTCGTGCCATTTTGCCGGCGCGCCCGCGTCGCCGATCCGCACTTCCGCCTCGAGCTTGAGCCGCTGCAGGTTTTCGCCGATGCGGCGCGCGCGCGAGACGTCGCTTTCGAGCGCCACGAGTTGAAGGTTGGCGAGTTCGAGCAGATGCCCGGTCTTGCCGCCGGGCGCTGCGCACGCGTCGAGCACGCGCATGCCGTCGCGCACGCCGAGCAGTTGAGCGGCGAGTTGCGCACCGGCGTCTTGCACTGAGACTACACCGTCCTCGAAGCCGGGAATGCGGTCAACCGGCATTGGCGCGGCCAGCTTGACGGCGTGGTCGCCGGCTTTGCTCGCCAGAATGTGATGGTCCGCGAGCACTTGCAGGTAGGCGTCCACCGTCGAGCGGCGGGCGTTCACACGCAGGGTGAGCGGGCCTTGGCTATTGCCGGCCGCGAGCACCGTTTGCCAGGCGTCGGGCCATGCGCGTTTCACTGCCTCGATCCACCACGCCGGATAGTTCCAGCGCGCGACTTCGTCGGCTTGCGCGGCGTTCAGCAGCGCCTCACGCTCGCGCAAAAAATTGCGCAGCACCGCGTTGACGAGGCCCTTGGCGAACGCGAATTCGCGACGCGCGCCGATCGCGCTCACCGCCTGGTCGACCACCGTGAACGGGGTGTAGGCGGCGCTCGCTTCGTCGTCGACGAACAAGGCCAGCGCGCACGCGAGCACGTGGCCGACGTGCGGCGGCGGCGCTTTCTTCACCAGTTTCGCGATCAGCCATTCGGCGGTTGCGAGACGCCGCATGGTGCGGTACGCAATGTCCTGCACCGCGCCGCGTGCGGCGGCGGCGCTACCCTCAGGCGCGTTCACGAATACGGATTGCAGCGCGGCGGGCAAAGCCGCGCCGAGACGCACGGCGCCGACGGCCTGGCCCGCGCTGTCGAGCGCGAAGGCGAGCGATTCGGGCGCGAGATGCAGCATCGACAAACGGGATTCGCGCGGACGCGCCGACGGCGAAGCAGAACGCGAAGAAGATTTTTGGGTCATGAAAAAGGCAAGGGCGGGTAGCGCGGTGCGCGCGACGCAAACAGCGGACATTGTAGCGTGGCGCGGCAACGGGGCTTGTGCGACGGGGGGCTTGGCGGAGCCGACGGGTGCGTGAAGGAGACGGTCGAGCCCGTACTTAGCGCATACGCCGCGTAGATCGCTCGGGTTTCGCGAAGCCAGGCTCTGCGCGACTTCGCGCGCACGCGGGACGCCGCTGCCGCTCGCGCGATTTTTACTGCCCGAAAAAAAGGCGAGCCCGCGGGCTCGCCCTTCATCGCACCACGTTGACTGCACGCAGCGCTCGTCGCTCGTTATTCGAAGCGCCCCGTGCGCGCCATTTCCATCAGACGCGCGATGCGTTCCTCGGTGGCCGGGTGCGTGGAGAACAGATTCGCGATGCTGCCCCCCGATAGCGGATTCATGATCATCATCTGCGCGGTAGCAGGATGCTGCTCGGCCGTGGGAAACGGAATGCCGCTCGCGTAGCGGTGGATCTTGTCGAGCGCCGAGGCAAGCGCCTGCGGGTCGCCGGAAATCTGCGCGCCGCCACGATCCGCTTCGAATTCCCGCGCGCGCGAAATCGCCATCTGGATCAGCGCACCCGCGATCGGCGCCAGCAGCGCGACGGCGATGCCCGCGATCGGGTTCGTGGGACGGCCGTTTTCGTCGCGGCCACCGAAGAACATCGCGAAGTTCGCCAGCGCGGAAATCGCGCCGGCCATGGTCGCCGAAATGGTCGAGATGAGAATGTCGCGGTGCTTCACGTGCGCCAGTTCGTGCGCCATCACGCCGCGCATTTCGCGCTCCGACAACACGCGCAAAATACCCGTGGTCGCGGCAACCGCGGCGTGCTCCGGATTGCGGCCCGTGGCGAATGCGTTCGGCGCGTCTTCGTTGATCAGATAGACGCGCGGCATCGGCAGATTCGCGCGCGTGGAGAGTTCGCGCACCATGCGATAGAACTGCGGCGCGCTGGTTTCGTCGACTTCCTGCGCGTTGTACATGCGCAGGACCATCTTGTCCGAGAACCAGTACGAAAAGAAATTCATGCCGAGGGCGATCACGAGCGCGATCATCATGCCGCGCGACCCGCCGATCATCCCGCCGATCACGATGAAAAGGGCCGTGATCGCGGCCATCAACATCGCGGTTTTGACCCAATTGAACATGTCTGCAACTCCTTGCCCTAACGCGGTTCATCTCTGCGCCGCATGATCGCGGCGCCTGATTGTAAGCGAAATGTTAGATATGGGCGCGTGAGGAAAATTCAATCATCTTGATGCGGTGGCGAGTTTGATGCCCAAACCGACGAATGCACCGCCGACGCCGCGATCCAGCCACTTCTTCACCGACGGCTTGCCGGAAAAACGTTGCGTCACACTACCCGCGATCCATGCGACGAAGCTGTTCCACATCATGCTCATCACGACGAACACGCCGCCGAGCGTGAGAAACGCCAGCGTCTTATGATCGCCGCCGGTGGTCACGAATTGCGGGAAGAACGACACGAAAAACAGCACGACCTTAGGATTCAGCACATTGGTCCAGAAGCCTTGCAGGAAAAGCTGGCGCAGCGACTTGGGGGCACCGGCCCCGCGCGCTTCACCACCCGCTTGATCCGTGGCCGGTTTGGCGAAAATCAGGCGCACGCCGAGATAGATCAGATAGATGGCGCCGACGAACTTGATGATCGTGAACGCGGTAGCCGACGCCGCCAGCAGCGCGGTCAAGCCGAACGCGCAGGCGAGCGAATGAACGCAGGAGCCGGCCGAGATGCCGAGCACCGACATCAGACCCGCGCCGCGGCCCTGAGCGACGCTGCGCCCAACTATGTAAGCCGTATCGGGACCGGGCGTCACGTTCAGCAAAAAGACCGCGACGACGAAGAACTCAAAATGGGTGATGCCGAACATGGAAATCCTCGAAACCTGGACCGTTGCTTAAGTGATTCTAACGCGCAGCCGGCTCGCGGCGGCGGCCGCGAGCCTCGGCCGAACGGACGATGTTCAAGACCCGCGCGAGTCTGTTATTTTGCTTCGGGAAGTTGGAAACGCTGCCCAGCGGCCAGCGTCGCGCCCGCCAGGAATTCACGCACCGGCAGACGCTTGCCGCCGGGTTTCTGAAGTTGCGTGAGACGCAGCGCGCCTTCGCCACAGGCCACCACCACGCCTTCGGCGGATACCGCCATGATCGTGCCGGCTGCGGCGCGATTGCCAGCCCCGTCCACCGGGGCAGCCGACCAGACCTTGATCGACGTGCCGTCTTCCAGCGTGCCCACGCCGCCGGGAAACGGATCGAACGCACGCACCTGGCGCGCGAGCGCCGCGGCCGGGCGGCGCCAGTCCAGCGCTGCTTCGTGCTTGGCGATCTTTTCCGCGTACGTCACACCGTCCGCCGGTTGCAGCGTTGCCGCCAGCTTGCCGTTGCGCTCCAGTTCGATCAGCGCCTCGACGATCAGCTTCGCGCCGTCTTGCGCGAGACGGTCGTGCAGCGTGGCGGTGGTGTCGTCGTCGGAGATCGGCGTGCGCGTTTCCGAAATCATTGCGCCGGTGTCGAGGCCCGCGTCCATCTGCATCAGCGTGATGCCGGTTTCGGCGTCGCCGGCTTCGATCGCGCGGTGGATCGGCGCCGCGCCGCGCCAGCGCGGCAGCAACGATGCGTGAATGTTGATGCAGCCAAACGGCGGAATCTCCAGCACTTCCTGAGGCAGGATGAGACCGTAGGCGGCCACCACCATGACGTCGTGCGGCGTGGCGCGTAGCTGATCGATAGCGGCTGCGGCTTCGGCCGGATATTTGCCTGCGCGGCGCAGCGAAGGCGGTTGAGCGACAGCGATCCCGTGCTCCTGCGCGTAGCGCTTGACCGGGCTCGCCTGCATTTTCATTCCGCGTCCGGCAGGCTGGTCGGCTCGGGTCAATACGAGCGGCACGGGAAAACCGGCGCTGTGAATCGCGGCCAGCGCGGCCGCCGCAAACTCCGGCGTACCGGCAAAAATGACGCGCAACGAATGACTCATGAACGGGAGCAGTAGGCGAGGTGGACGCGCATTACATTGCGTGGGCGAGTTTCTTCATCTTGCTCTTGATGCGCGTTTGCTTCAGCGGCGACAGATATTCGACGAACACGCGGCCCATCAAGTGATCCATCTCGTGCTGAATGCACACCGCGAGCAGCCCTTCGCAATCCATCTCGAAGGTCTCGCCCTTCTCGTTCAACGCGCGCACACGCACTTTCTCGGCGCGCTCGACGTTGTCATAGATCCCCGGCACCGACAGGCAGCCCTCTTCGGACAGCTTCTTTTCGTCACTTGACCAGATGATTTCCGGATTGATGAAAGCGAGCAGCTGGTCATGCGTCTCCGACACGTCGATCACGATCACGCGCTCGTGCACGTCCACCTGGGTCGCGGCGAGGCCCACGCCGGGTGCGGCGTACATCGTTTCAGCCATGTCCGCGACGAGGCGGCGGATGCGGTCGTTGACCGCCTCGACCGGTTTCGCAATCTTGTGCAGCCGTTTGTCCGGGTAATTGATGATGTTCAGTAAAGCCATGATCTTGAATGTGATTTTGGGCGCCGCTGACCGGTGGAAGGCTCGCGTTAGCCGTTCGGCCAGGTTGTGGGCGCATCGCATTGCGCACAGGATAGATGGTGTCGAACCGGTTCGATTCAACGCGCCTCGTGCGCCAACGACGAGCCCGCGCGGGTGGGCGCGGCGCTGCGGTTATTTCGGATGATGAAAATTTTAGCATGGCGCCCGCCTGCCCGCTGGCCCTGCAAGAGGATTCACTCGCAATGCACACCTTGCCCGCAACCGATATCGAACTCGCCGCGTGGCTGCGGCTCTCGCTCGCACCAGGGCTCAAACCGGCCGCGCTGCGCTTACTGCTCGGCGCTTTCGGGCTGCCGGAAGCAATCTTCCATCAATCGCACGCGACGCTTGCCGCGATCGTCGGCGAAACCGCCGCGCGCGCCGCGCTGGCTCCCGCGGGCCCTGATCTCGACGCCCAGCTCGACGCGGTTCTCGCGTGGCGCGCGCTGCCCGGCAACCAGGTCGTCACGCTCGACGACCCGGCGTACCCGCCCGCGCTTCTAACCATGCCTGATCCGCCTCCACTGCTATATATAAAGGGCCGGCTGGATCTGCTGCATACGCGCGCGGTCGCTCTGGTGGGCAGCCGCAGCGCCACGCCGCAAGGCGTCGAGGATGCGGAGCGTTTCGCGCGGGAGCTGTCGGCCGCCGGCGTGACGATCGTGTCGGGGCTGGCGCTCGGCATCGACGGCGCGGCGCATCGCGGCGGGCTGGAAGGTATCGGCGGCACGGTCGCGGTGATCGGCACCGGCGCGGACCTGGTGTATCCGGCGGCGCATCATGCGCTCGCGCGGCAGATCGCGGTGCAGGGCGCGATCCTGTCCGAATGGCCGCTCGGCACGCCGGCGCGCGCCGCCAACTTCCCGCAGCGCAATCGCCTGATCGCCGGGCTCGTGAGCGGTGTCGTGATCGTCGAGGCGGCGATGCGCTCAGGATCGCTGATCACGGCGCGGCTCGCCAACGAAATGGGCCGCGATATCTTCGCGCTGCCCGGCTCGATCCACGCGCCGCTTTCGCGTGGTTGTCATCGGATCATCAAGCAAGGCGCGAAGCTGGTTGAGACACCCGACGAGATACTCGAGGAACTCGGCTTCGCCAGGCTGGCGGGAGATAAGGCTGCCGGCACGCGAACGGTTCGGTGGGACGGAGCCGATTCGCGGCATCCGCGGAAGGCGAGTGCCACGACAGCCGTGGTGCCGGACGCCGCAGCGGCGCGGACGAATTCCACAGACGCGAAGGAGTCGGCGGCCGAGCCAGCCGGGGCGGAAGCGGCAAAAGTGGCGGCATCCGCACAGACGCCACCAGACGCTACCTCGTCGGACTTTGCAGGGCCGCAAACAAGCGCGCCGCCTCGGGCGAACGCCGCCTCGACACAAGCATGCAGCCCGCCCTCGCCCATTTTCAGTAAGGAAGCCGAGCAACTGCTCGCGGCGCTCGGCCACGCGCCCGCCACGCTTGAAATTCTTGCCACCCGCACCGAGATGGAGGACGCGGCCTTACAAACCACTTTGCTGCAACTCGAACTTGCCGGCCAGGTGACCGCGCTGCCCGGCCGCCGCTTCATGCGGGCGAGCCCAGGCCGCCACCGCAGTGCACAAGGTTGACCACGATCCGGAATCGGCCATGCTACATTCGCGCCAAAGCACCTGACAAAAGTACGTAAGGAACCACCATGCCCGCGCTAAACCTCGACACCGACCAAGACCGGATCGCCGAGCGCGTCAACGACCCGGACACGCTGTTCGTTGCGTGTCTGTGCGCGGAGTGGTGCGGAACCTGTCGCGAGTATCGGGACGCCTTCGACAAGCTGGCCGATCGGCATCCGAATATCTGTTTCGCATGGATAGACATCGAAACCCACGCGGACCGTTTCGACGATCTGGATGTCGAGAATTTCCCCACCATCCTGATCGAAGACTCGATCACGACACGTTTTTTCGGCACCGTATTGCCGCAAGCGGCAATCGTGGAGCGGATGTTGTCCGACCTGACGGCCGTGCCCGGCATCAGCGGTGCGCCGAAACTGCGACCCGCGCTGGCGGTGGCCTGAACGTAGCGCCGGCCGTCCAGCCTTGCGGCACGGACGTTGCGGGCGGTGCACCGCGCGTTTGCCGCAGCTTGCCCGATTACCAGGCGCGCAATTATGATGGCGCGCTTTTCATGCACTTGACACGCCGCTTTCACGGCGTGTGCTATAAAGCGGTCGTTATTGGGTCGCAAAGGTCGCAAACGAGGGTCGCGCTGGAGAAAGCGCACTCAAGGCCATCAACCCTGATCTACCAACCTCACATCGAGTCATGTCCAAAGCACTGATCATCGCCGAAAAGCCTTCCGTCGCGAACGACATCGCGCGCGCTTTGGGCGGCTTTACCAAGCATGACGAATACTACGAAAGCGACGAGTACGTCCTTTCCTCGGCAGTCGGCCATCTGCTGGAAATCGCCGCGCCCGAAGACTACGAAGTCAAACGCGGCAAGTGGAGTTTCGCCAATCTGCCCGTCATTCCGCCGCATTTCGATCTCAACCCGATCGCCAAGAGCGAGTCGCGCCTGAAGGTGCTGACCAAGCTGCTCAAGCGCAAGGATGTCGACCGCCTGATCAACGCATGCGACGCGGGGCGCGAGGGCGAGCTGATTTTCCGCCTGATCGCGCAGCACGCGAAAGCCAAGCAGCCGGTGCAACGCCTGTGGCTGCAGTCCATGACGCCGGCCGCGATCCGCGACGGCTTCGCTCGTCTGCGTAGCGACGAGGAAATGCAGCCGCTCGCCGACGCGGCGCGCTGCCGTTCGGAAGCGGACTGGCTGGTCGGCATCAACGGCACGCGCGCAATGACCGCGTTCAACAGCAAGGGCGGCGGCTTCTTCCTGACCACGGTCGGGCGGGTGCAAACGCCCACGCTGTCGATCGTCGTGGAGCGCGAGGAGAAAATTCGCCGCTTCGTGCCGCGCGACTATTGGGAAGTGAAAGCGGACTTCGTCTGCGCGGCCGGCTTTTACGAAGGCCGCTGGTTCGATCCGAAATTCAAGCGCGACGAGTTCGACCCGGAGAAACGCGATTCGCGTCTGTGGGCGCTGCCCGCGGCCGAGACCATCGTCGCCGCCTGCCGCGGCCAGATCGGCACGGTAACGGAAGAATCCAAGCCGTCCACGCAACTGTCGCCGGCGCTGTTCGATTTGACCAGCTTGCAGCGCGAGGCCAACGGCCGCTTCGGCTTCTCGGCGAAGAACACGTTGGGTCTCGCCCAGGCGCTGTACGAAAAGCACAAGGTGCTGACCTATCCCCGGACCGACGCTCGCGCGCTGCCGGAAGACTATATGGATACGGTCAAGCAGACGCTCGGCATGCTCAAGGAGAGCAACAACTATCTGCCGTTCGCCAAGCAGGTGCTCGACAAGGGCTGGGTGAAACCGAACAAGCGCATCTTCGACAACTCGAAGATCAGCGATCACTTCGCAATCATCCCAACGCTGCAAGCGCCGAAGAATCTGTCCGAGCCGGAACAGAAGCTCTACGACCTGGTCGTGAAGCGCTTCCTCTCTGTGTTCTTCCCGGCCGCCGAATTCAAGGTGACGACGCGGATCACGGAAGTGGTCGGCCATCACTTCAAGACGGAAGGCAAGGTGCTGGTGGAGCCGGGCTGGCTGCAAATCTACGGTCGTGAAATCAGCGGCGAAGACGCGAACCTCGTGCCGGTGCAGAAGGACGAAAAGGTCAAGACCGACAAGATCGCCGCCCAGCAACTGGTGACGAAGCCGCCCGCACGCTACAACGAAGCGACCTTGCTGTCGGCCATGGAAGGCGCGGGCAAGCTGGTCGAGGACGATGAACTGCGCGAAGCCATGGCGGCCAAAGGCCTCGGTACGCCGGCCACGCGCGCCGCCATCATCGAAGGTCTGCTCGGTGAAAAGTATCTGATCCGCGAAGGCCGCGATCTGATTCCGACCGCCAAGGCCTTCCAGTTGATGACGCTATTGCGCGGCCTCGGCGTGAAGGAACTGACCGCGCCGGAATTGACCGGCGAATGGGAGTACAAGCTCTCGCAGATGGAGCGGGGCAACCTGCCGCGCGACGCGTTCATGCAGGAAATTGCCCGCATGACGCAAACCATCGTCAAGCGCGCAAAGGAATACGATTCCGACACGATTCCCGGCGATTACGCCACGTTGCAGACACCGTGTCCGAATTGCGGCGGTCAGGTGAAGGAAAACTACCGGCGCTTTGCCTGCTCGAAATGCGAGTTCTCGATTTCGAAGATTCCCGGCGGACGTCAGTTCGAGATTCCCGAAGTCGAGGAGTTGTTGCAGAACAAGACGATCGGACCACTCTCTGGTTTCCGCAGCAAGATGGGCCGGCCCTTCTCGGCAATCCTGAAGCTGTCGCTCGACGATGAAATCAAGAACTACAAGCTGGAGTTTGATTTCGGCCAGGATTCAGGCGGCGAAGATGGGGAACCGCCGGACTTCTCCGATCAACAACCGGTCGGCGCATGCCCGAAATGCAAGGGGCACGTGTTCGAGCATGGCATGAGCTATGTCTGCGAGAACTCGGTCGCCAATCCGAAGACTTGCGACTTCCGCTCGGGCAAGGTCATCTTGCAGCAGGAAATTGCCCGCGAGCAGATGTCCAAGCTGCTCGAAGAGGGGCGCACCGATCTGCTGACGAACTTCAAGTCGTCGCGCACGGGCCGCAATTTCAAGGCGTTCCTCGTCAAGCAGAACGACGGCAAGATCGGCTTTGAGTTCGAGAAGAAGGAGCCGTCCGCCAAAACGGCTGCGAAGGCGGCAGCGGCAAAGTCGGCTGCCGACGCCGCGACGGACTCGGATGACGAAGAAGCGCAGGTCGCGGTGAAGACCGCGCCTGCAGCCAAAAAAGCGGCGGCTAAAAAGGCATCCGCGACCAAAACCGCAGCTGCAAAGAAGGCACCGGCGAAGAAAGCGGTGGCTCGAAAGACGGGCTCGTGATTCAAAAAACTGTGGCCGGGAGATCTTGAACTGCCGGCCGCCATTGTGCGTGCCCACGAAAAAAGGCGCAGTCACGTGAAGTGACTGCGCCTTTTTCATTTGCGTGCCGGGAAGCGCTACCGTCCCGATCACCCTACCGCTTACAGCCGCGACAGGACCGTCGTCCTCGGACGATTCGTGGTTTTTGCCAAAGTGCTTGGCACTGGCGATAACTCGCTATCGAGGAGGCGTGAGAGCGGCTCAGCGCCGTCGAACGCTTCCGGCGGCATGGAGTCCGCCGAATCGAGCGCCCCGGACGTGGCGGGCCGGCCAAGGCCGTCCTTGATCCACTGTTCGCCGAGCAAGCTGTTCGGTGTCTGGCTGAAATGCTCGACCAGATGGTCGATGAACGTACGCACCTTCGCCGGCAAGTGACGACGGCTGGGATACGCAATGTTGATCTCCACCTGCGGCAGACGGTAGTCGCCGAGCAGACGCACGAGCCTGCCGCGTGTCATATCGCGGCCGATCAGATAGCTCGGCAGGATTGCGATGCCCATGCCGAGCAACGCAAATTGCCGCAACATTTCCGTGTTGTTGGCCACGATCACGTTCGACGGCCGCACCCGTACTTCGCCGTCCGGGCCGGTAAACACCCGCTCGTCGCCCCAGTACTCGGACGGCAGGCTCAGGCACGGATGCTCCAGCAGATGCTCGGGACGCGTCGGCGTGCCGTGCTTCTCCAGATAGGCCGGCGTGGCGCACACGGTCATGCAGCCGGTGGTCAGACGCCGCGTGACGATGCTTGCGCTGCGCATCTGCCGTGCGATCACCACGCCCACGTCGAAGCCTTCTTCGACCAGATCGACCTGGCGATCGACCAGCGTGACATCGGGAATGACTTTCGGATAGCGCTCGGCGTACGTCTGCAGCACGGGCGCGAGGTTATGCAGGCCGAACACGACCGGTGCGACGATTCGCAACGTGCCGACCGGCTCGTGATTTCGCGCGACCACCATCTGCTCGACGTCTTCCAGTTCGTCGAGGATCTGGCGCGCACGCTCGAGATAAACCTGGCCGGATTCGGTCAGAGACAAACTGCGGGTGGTTCGATTGAGCAACCGCGTACCGAGACGCCCTTCGAGATCGGCAACGTGACGGGTGGCAACTGCGTTGGAAATATCCATCGCGCTCGCAGCGCGGGCGAAACTGCCGAGATCCGCCACTTTGACGAAAACTCGCATCGACTGCAAATGATCCATATAACGACTCCTGCCGTATTGCTGCTTCCTGACAATTAGTGAAAACCAGTGAAGCGGAACTTGGAATTCTCCTACGACTCCCGAAATCGTGCAGAAGTTGCCCGCGAAAGCGGAAATTTTGTCGGTTTTCGTGCCACTGTATTCCCCAACGTAGGGCACGGACGCCGATTGTTCCGAATCAGGAAACAATGTGCTGCGATGCAGCTTGAACGGGCTTTTTTGTTCGAACAGCCGGCAGGGCTGCTTCGCTATTATCCAAAGGCAAAAAATGGCGCTTGAACGGCAAGACCCAAAAGAAAAACCGCCCGGAGGCGGCTTGGTCTGCGAAGCGAACGCTCACATGATCAGGCGATGAACTTGCCTTCCAAGGCGCGTTTTGCTTGCGCCAGCGCTGGCGGCAGACCATGTTGCAGCGTGTCAAAGAGTTCGGCATGTAGCGCGAGTTCGTCGCGCCAGGCTTTATCGTCCACGGAAATCACCTGCCGGAACTGCTCGCGACTGAAATCAAGGCCGCTCCAGTCGATGTCCTCGTAATGCGGCGATACGCCGAACGCATGCTCCTCGCCTTGAGCCGTGCCTTCCATGCGGCCGACCATCCAGCTCAACACCCGCATGTTCTCGCCGAATCCGGGCCAGACGAACTTGCCGTCCTCGCCCTTGCGGAACCAGTTGACGCAAAAGATTTTCGGCAGCTTCGCGTTCAACTGCTCCAGACGCTCGCCGGTTTTCAGCCAGTGGCCGAAGTAGTCGCTCATGTTGTAGCCGCAGAACGGCAGCATCGCGAACGGGTCGCGGCGCACCACGCCCTGCTGGCCCGCGGCGGCGGCGGTTGTCTCGGAGCCCATGGTCGCCGCCATGTAGACGCCCTCGACCCAGTTGCGCGCTTCGGTGACGAGCGGCACGGTGGTGGAACGGCGGCCGCCGAAAATGAACGCGTCGATCGCGACACCCGCCGGATTTTCCCACTCGGGATCGATCGACGGACATTGGGCGGCCGGCGCCGTGAAGCGCGCGTTCGGATGCGCCGCCTTGCGCCCGCTCTCCTTCGCGCCGGCCGGCGTCCAGTCCTTGCGCTGCCAGTCGATGAGGTGCGCGGGCGGCTCGTCGGTCATGCCTTCCCACCAGACATCGCCGTCGTCGGTGAGCGCGACGTTCGTGAAGATCACGTTCTCCTTCAACGTCGCCATCGCATTGAAGTTGGTCTTTTCGCTTGTGCCCGGCGCCACGCCGAAGTAGCCGGCTTCCGGATTGATCGCGTACAAGCGGCCGTCCTTGCCCGGCTTGATCCATGCAATGTCGTCGCCGATCGTGGAGATTTTCCAGCCGTTCAGCCCTTGCGGCGGAATCAGCATCGCGAAGTTGGTCTTGCCGCAGGCCGAGGGAAACGCGGCCGCGACGTGATGCTTGCGCCCTTCCGGCGACGTCACGCCAAGAATCAGCATATGTTCGGCGAGCCAGCCCTGGTCGCGGCCCATGGTCGACGCGATGCGCAGCGCGAAGCACTTCTTGCCGAGCAGCGCATTGCCGCCATAGCCGGACCCATAGCTCCAGATTTCGCGCGATTCGGGGAAATGAACGATGTATTTCGTCGAATTGCACGGCCAGGGCACATCTTTAGCGCCTGCCTCGAGCGGCGCGCCGACCGAATGCACGCACGGCACGAAGTCGCCGTTCTCCCCCAGCACGTCGTACACCTTGCGGCCCATGCGCGTCATGATGCGCATGTTCGTCACCACGTAGGGGCTGTCGCTCAACTCCACACCGATATGCGCGATCGGTGAGCCGAGCGGGCCCATCGAGAACGGCACCACGTACATCGTGCGGCCGCGCATGGCGCCGTCGAACAGACCGTCGAGCGTGGTTCGCATCTCGGCCGGTGCAATCCAGTTATTCGTGGGACCGGCGTCTTCCGGGCGCTGCGAGCAAATGAAGGTGCGGTCTTCGACGCGCGCCACGTCCGAGGGATCGGACCATGCCAGATAAGAGTTGGGGCGTTTGGCGGGATTGAGCTTCTTGAGGGTGCCTGCTTCGACCATTTGCGCGCAGAGGCGGTCGTATTCTTCCTGGGAGCCGTCACACCAGACGATCCTGGCGGGCTTGGCAATGGCGGCAATGCGCTGAACCCAGTCGATCAGCTTTCGGTGTTTGACCCACGCGGGCGCCTCGACGGTGGGCTGTCCTTCGAATGAGGGATGATTCATCGACTTGTCTCCGTTATGAAAGCAAAAGAAAACGGTACAAGCCCAGTGACGCTGCATGCGAGAGGCGTCCAATTCATCGCGTCGACGTTTCCACCACTCGACGCGCAATTGTGCAGGTCATCATGGGCTACACAGCTTGTTGGGCGGAAGCGCCTACCGGCGGCCTTCTGCAACCGTCTGTAAAGCGGCTTGCCTCAACACGCAACAAACTGTTAAAAACGATATCAATCGACCTTTGACGTGGCACTGCCGTTCTTGGCGACAGCTTCTACGTTAAGGCATCCAGCCAGACCAGCATGTGACCCAAGTCACATGCTGGGACAGTCAGCATAACACTCCGTTCCGCACCGCTATGGTGCGTCGCAAGACACATACCATGAAGATTGCCATCCTCGACGATTACCAGGACGCCGTTCGCAAGCTCGACTGTTTTCAACTGCTGGCCGACCATGAGGTCAAGGTTTTCAACAACACCGTGCGCGGTCTCGGCCAGTTGGCGAGTCGTCTTTCCGAAGTCGACGCGCTTGTTCTGATTCGCGAACGGACCCGCATCAACTCGCAACTGCTCGATAAATTGCCGCGTTTGCGCATGATCAGCCAAACCGGCAAGGTGTCCAGCCACATCGATCTGCCGGCATGCACGGAGCGCGGTATCGCCGTGCTGGAAGGCAGCGGTTCGCCATTCGCGCCGGCCGAGCTGACGTGGGCACTCATCATGGCGGCGCAACGGCGAATTCCGCAATACGTGGCAAACCTTAAGCAAGGAGCCTGGCAGCAATCCGGCTTGAAGACGTCCGCGTTGCCGCCGAACTTCGGCTTGGGCCAGGTGCTGCGCGGTCAGACGCTCGGAATCTGGGGCTACGGCAAGATCGGCCGGCTGGTTGCGGGCTACGGTAAGGCGTTCGGCATGAACGTGCTGATCTGGGGCCGCGAGCATTCGCGCGAAGCGGCGCGCGCCGACGGCTACGGCGTGGCCGAGAGCCGCGAGGCGCTATTCGAACAGAGCGACGTGCTGTCGCTGCATCTGCGTCTGCATGACGACACGCGCGGCATCGTCAAGCAGGAAGACTTGATGCGGATGAAGCCGACCGCGTTGCTCGTCAACACGAGCCGGGCCGAGCTGCTCGACGAAAATGCGCTGGTGAACGCGCTGTCGCACAACCGCCCGGGAATGGTCGCAATCGACGTCTACGAAAGCGAGCCGATTCTGCAGGGCTATAGCCTGCTGCGCATGGAAAACGTGATCTGCACGCCGCACATCGGCTATGTCGAACGCGAAAGCTACGAGCAGTACTTCACCGCGGCGTTCAACAACATTCTGGCTTTCGACGCTGGCGATACGGCCAGTGTGGCGAATCCCGAAGCGTTGCAGGGTGGACGGCGGCGCTGAGCGTCGAGCGTTCGTCAAGCGGCGTTGTTCGCGAAGCGGTTCGGTTGGTTTGGCGCGGCGCGGTTCTCCCGCTCGCTGGGCTAAAACAACGCCGCCGGCTCAACGCACTTCGTGCGCGCCGGCTTCCAGAAGATCGGGCATGCGTTCGAGGAAAGCCTCGCCATCGACGCGCCCCAGGTTGTACGCATGCGCCATCTGCGAGGGGCTCGTGTAATCCCAGCTCGAAATCGGCACCTTGCGCGATGGCTGCACATAGAGCCGTTGCTGCACGCCGTGCGGCACGACGAACATCTGCGGCCGCGGATAAAGACGCGTGACCATCACCAGCACGTTGCCTGGCGCATCGGCATCGAGCGCGCCGACCGGCACGTTGTCCACCATTCCGCCGTCCAGCACCGGTCGGCCATTGCGCCGCAGAACGGGTGTAAACGGCGGCGTACTCGACGATTGCAGAATCAGATCCGCGAGATCCTCGACGGTCGCGCAATCCTGCGCGCGCACGAATTCCGGATGAAAACCGAGCGTCTGACCCAGCGTGGGATGCAGCGTCTTGCGCACGTATTTTTCGATGTTGTACGCGATGAGACCCGCGGCGACCGCGCTGCGCGCGCCGAGCCAACGCGGCAGATGCGACACGCCGATGCGGATTTCCGGGGCATCGGCGAGCGCCGAAAATTTGTCGCCGTAGATATCGAGCAGCGCCTGCCGGTAGATGCGGTAATGCGGAAACACGGACTCGCCCCGCAGCAGATTGCCCCAATAGGCGTTGCGGGTATTGTGGCGCAACGCGTTTTCGTAATAGCGCATGACCCAATCGGAATCGCGCGTGTAGAGCATGCACGCGGTGGCGGCGCCGGCGGAAATGCCGGCAATGACGCGTGGGCGGATGTGCAAGGCCGGTTGCGCCACGTCCCAGAAACCCGCCTGCCACCAGCAGCGATTGCCGCCGCCTGCGAATACGACCTGATCGAACATCCTGGCTTTCCCTTTGATGCGGCTTGCGGCCGCGCTCTAGTCGAGCAGCGCGTAGGTGGTGGTGGCGTGGACGGCCATGTTGCCCGCTTCGTCGAACAATTCGACTTCGCCGAACACCAGATTGCGGCCCATGCGGAGCACCCGCGCGGTGATGAGCACGTCGCCGTTGCGGACCGCGCGCATGAAATTGATGTTGAGTGAGACGGTGCTCATCGGCTTGAAGCCGCCGAGCGCGGCGGAAATAGCGACGATCATCGCGGTATCGGCGGCGGCCATGAAGACCTGGCCGCAGATCACGCCGCCCGAATGGCGAAATCCACCGGAAAACGGCAGGCGCAGCGTCGCGCCGGCGTCGTCGACCTTGACCGGAGCCAGGGTGAGCGCGCGGACCCACGGCGCGAGGATGCGGTCGAGCAGATCGATAATCTCTTTGTCATCCATTGCAGCCAGCCTCCGGTCGAAATCGCGCGACGCTTCGCGCGGCACGTGTCCGCGACATGATACCGGGACGCTGAACGCGGCGCGTTGTCGGTGGATGTTGGTCGGCCGAGGGGTTAGTCGAGTCGGTCAGGGCGAATATTTTTTAAGAAATCTGCGAGGGGGACTTGGCAAGCTCGCGAAATTTCTGCATAATTTCGCTTCTGTTGGGGGCGTTAGCTCAGTTGGTAGAGCAGCGGACTCTTAATCCGTAGGTCGAGTGTTCGAGTCACTCACGCCCCACCAAAGAATTCCCTTCAGAGTCAAGAGATTACGCCGCTTCCTCAAGCGGCGTTTTTTCTTTCTACTCTCCGGCGATTGACCAGAACTTGACCGTGCCGGCATGGTCGGCCAGGTGACTCGGGGCGAGGTGGGCATACTTCTGCACCATCTCGATGGTTTCCCATCCCCCAAGCTCCTTCAGCACCATCAGCGGCGTGCCGCGCTGAACGTGCCAGCTCGCCCATGTATGCCGCAGGTCATGCAAGTGGAAATCCTCAATTTCGACGGTTTCGCGAGCCCGCTCGAAGTCGCGCGTGTCGATCTGTTGGATACGCTTCTCCAGCCCCTCGCCCCTTGTGAATACAAGGCTCTTCGCCGTCTCCAGACGGACATACGGACGGAGATCAATAAAGCGCAGCGGGTAGCCGGCGGTGAGCGGCCCGGCCGCTATCGGGACGGAAATTTTGCGGGCCATCGGACTGCCTCCGAAAACCAGGCAGCCTCTTTACGGTCATCAGAACAGGCACGCCGCGAGCGCGGCAAGAGGCGAGGAAATCCGCGCAACGCTCAGGCGTGCGCGGCCTCGGGTGGAACGAGGCGGAATGCAGTGAGACTGGGATCGATCAGTCCGAGCCGGAGTCGCAGGCAGGCCCGCAAGCGACCGAGCATGACCGGCAGCATGTTGAGCACGATCTGCACCTGCCGTTCAACGATATGCAGGGATGAAAGCGTGAGTCGACCCAGCATGGTCGGCCATGCGTTTACGTGCGCCGCCTCAAGCAGCTTCGCCGAGCGTGTCCGCTCCCCGTGCATCTGGCCGGACAGGCCGTAGAAGATCACGATCCAGGCGACCACGCCGACAAAGCAATCGACCATGGGGCCGAGCCAGGAGAGGAAGCCGAATGCGAGTGTGAGGACAACGAGCAGGACAAACGGCCCGATCACAACAGCAGGGGCGAGGGGCCAGCGGCGCGTTTCCTGGTCCATGTGCAGGCGAAACCCATCGCAGCACATGCGGATGGCATGGGCGGGCAATACGCCTGCGTCGCTCGTGCAGCAACGCCATTGCAGTTCGAGGGTACAAGGAATCGCGCTCATGATGAAAAAACTAAGTTTCCACTGCCCGAAAATCAACAACCCTTCCGCAAGGCCATATCCTGTAGAGAACGGCACCGCCGGCGCCATCCTGCTGAGCGAATGGAACGGCCTGACAGACTGGCTCATGGTCGGGTTGAACTGGCATGTGCAGTGCCTCCTCAAGCTCGATGCCGTGCAGGAACAGTTCGCAAGGCTCGTGGAACGCGACTTCGATTTCCTTGTGCGGCTCGAGCCGCCCGGCGGCAATGCGACCCGTCAGAGCCAGCAGTTGATGTGCGTTTCGGTCGCGACGTAAGAACACAGACCGCCGCCCAAAGACGACATTTCATCAATGGGTGGCCCTCCTAAAGTTGGCAGGATCCTGGTCCGGCGCCCCGGAGCAGGATCGCCCTGCCATGCAACATCCGGTGGCGGCGGCACGCACCGCGCAGCAGCCCGCGAACGAAGCCTGACAGAGACCGGACACGCGGCCAACAGGCAAAGAGCCCAGCCGGTCGACCAGGAACAAGGGAAGCAGCATGCATCCGGTCCTAGTGAGATCATTCGGAGGCCTGCCGCCGCGGCACTACGTCCGTCAGCTCCTTTTCAGCCTCTTTTTCCCTGGATTTCTGCTCCTCGCCTCGACGCACGGCAAAGGGTTGCTTGCGCTGCCGGTCCACCTGCAGGTGATCCTTGCACTGGATACGCTTCTCTACCCCTACTCACGGTACGTCTACGAAAGCGTGACCGGTTACATCGTCGGCGACACCGTTCTCATCTTTCCCGCCATCTTCTACGGCGCAATCAAGCTGTTCACGATGCTGTTCTGCTGGGGCTTCGCCATCTTCATTGTTCCCATCGTCCTCGTCTGGCTGTATTTCCGCGGCGGCCGGTAATACTCGACCGACGACGAATGTCGTGCCGACGAAGCCCGCTCCCGGTCACTCAATCCGTTTATGCCTGAACGTCTCAATCACCCTGGTGGCGGAGATGTTCCAGTGCTGCGCGCTGATAAGCCGGTAACTTTCCAGCGGATGCCGTTGACGACTCCTGCCGCGTATCACCGCCATCGTAGATACGGCCGCCAGGCCGACTGGGCCCCCTTGCAGCACCCACGAGCGCTCCGAGCGCCCTGACTGCGCTGCGGGAAGCATAGCCCGCGACAAAAGCACCGAATCCCGACATCGTCGCGCCACCAGCGAGCCCCGATGCGACCGAAGGCAGTTGCCAGCCGGCCGCGGCAAGCAGCAGTCCCGTCACGAGCATGCCGAGTGCCGCGGCGGCCGGCGCGCCAGCATCGAGCGCAGTCTGCACCGCTGCCAGAAGGGCCGGCGCATTTGCATCCGGCGCGGAAGTGGTGACTTGGAAAGGGCGAGGTCGGCTGAAAACGCCGTCAGCGCGAGGCCCAGAAAACCGGCCACCAGCACCTGGAGCAGCGCGTAGTTGGCGACATTCGCCGTCCATGCCTCGAAGAAGCGCGCAGTGGGGCCGAATGCAGCGCAGGCAATGAAGATGGGCCCGAGAGCCAGAACCAGATCAAGCAGCATCCTTGCCATCAAGACTTCGACAGCGAGGACAACCAAGAAGATCGCGCCGCCGAGCCCCGCCAGCCAACCGTCGAAGACGTCACAGATACCCGCGACAATACCGGTGATGCTCATCCCTTCGTGCGTCGCCTTTTCTGCATAGGCGTCCACCACCAGATCGATCTGCCGGTCATAACGGTCGAGAGTCTGGTAGATCGCCGAGGCGCTCGTGCCCGTCACGCTGCCTGCGCCGACCAACCCGCAGCCCGCGTTGCCCACGCCCGCGGCTGCGGCTGCGGCTGCGGCTGCGGCTGCGGCTGCGGCTGCGGCTGCGGCTGCGGCTGCGGCTGCGGCTGCGGCTGCGGCTGCGGCTGCGGCTGCGGCTGCGGCTGCGGCTGCGGCTGCGGTCAGGATCGTGCCAGCCAGGCCGCTCGTTGCTCCCTCAACGGCCGTGACAACCTGTCCTTGGTATAGGCCCGCACCCAATGCGAACGACGGTATTGCCGCGACCTTCAGTCCGCGCCAGGCAAATGCGGGTATCGATCCGTGAGCCTCGCCGCGCGTGACGGCGAACCCATACGCGACGACCCAGATGGTGACGGCAGTGGTCACCACCGGCACGATGGCGCTGGAAAGCGCCGACGAAACGCTGTTCACGTAGGCCGCCATGCCGTTCTCGATCGTACCGCCCACAGAGGTAAAGAGGCCGCTCATCGGACACCTCCGGTCGCACATGAGATGGGGGCGCGCATCACCCTGACTAACTGGTCAGGATGCAATCCAGACGAGGCAAAGCCGGGCCCGGGGATCATGGCCACCTGCATCTGCAATCGCGCGCGGGCGTAGCATTCGGGCAGTCGACGCTGGTGTTGAACAGCAAGCGATCTCATGAGCAGCCTCCGTCTTTTTGAGGCCCGGAGATCGATGGGCAGATACAAGCTGTCCGTCACAGCGTCGGACAGATCGCTGCGCGATACAGGAGCGGGAAAACCCGAATCCGGAAAGCAGAAAGCCTGCTTGCGCAGGCTTTGGTGTGTCGCGTTACGGCGTGCCCATCCGCACATCGATGCTACGGGCCGCTAACGCGTACTCGGTCGTGCTTCACACGTTGACCGGATCAGATTGTGCTTCCCTTTATAGACCAGTTTCGTCCAAGGGACAAGGAACTGATCTCCGGCACTGATTTCAAACCCTAAGTAGGCCGGCCGAGCAGAATTCGCGGGTGTCGAACCAGAGGAACCGCCTATCCCGCCAGACGTTCCCTCATGCGCGGCCGGAGCGAGTCGTTTCAGACTCGACTCCCGCCTAGTTGATCACTTCGAGGTGGCGCGTGCCGTCCGGCACCGCATCAACCACAAGCCTGCGATCGAAGGTTGCCAACTTGCCGCCATGTACGCGCGCGAGCGCAAGCAGATAGGTATCAGTTACTTGGCCGGTCGTCAGCAGTCGACTCACTTCGACGTGATCCGGATTAAGCAGGCTCACGTCGTCAGACCAGAATTCGTGTCCGGGATGCGACCGTAGCTGAGCCACGAGCGGTGCGACCGCTGCAGGTGTCTCCATCGTGTTCGGATAGCGCGGATTCCCGATAATGCGCAACACACCGTTTTCGGTCAGCGGACAGGTCGCCCAAGCGGCCCGCCCAACCTGACCAAACCAAGCGTGCGCCGCGTCATGCTGTACATGACCAGCATCGAGAAGCGCGATCAGGACATTCACATCGAGCAAACACGCCATCAGGGCGCCTCGTCGCGCAACTGGTTGACGAGCTCCGACGTGACCGGGC
This sequence comes from Paraburkholderia sp. 22099, assembly GCF_052045835.1. Classification (NCBI taxonomy): domain Bacteria; kingdom Pseudomonadati; phylum Pseudomonadota; class Betaproteobacteria; order Burkholderiales; family Burkholderiaceae; genus Paraburkholderia; species Paraburkholderia sp. 22099. The sequence continues at coordinate 74,042 of NZ_JBQEPU010000034.1, forward strand.
GCGCAGTGTGTGCGTTCGGCAGCACGGGCAACCCGTTGCGCATGGCCGGCGAAGTACCCGTCGGCTGCAATGCCGCACGGGCAAGCGCGGACAGCACGCGGCCGATCGATACGCGCTCGCGCTCGGCACGGGCGCGAGCGAGCGCAAGCACGTCGTCGTCGATATCAATGGTGGTTCGCATGGCGTCTTCCTATTGCAACACCATCAGGATACCGCCGACAGCATCAAACATCAAGCATCATCCAAGTGCTCTGTGTTTCGAAATCCAATCTGCAAGTCCGGTGGCGAATCCCTAATTCGCCACCAGTTGCACTAAGCCCTTGAATCTCTAACGAAGGTCAAGGGCTTTTTACTTCTGGTGTCACGGTGGTGTCACAGGTGCCGACTTGCCCAAGCGTCCACGCCTCCTCAAGTCCCGTCAGGGGGTCTACTGTCTGCGCATTTGTCAAGGCGAACTCAATACCCGACGTTCCCTCGCTGCCAGGGATTTCCGCCAGGCAAAATTGGCTACATTGTTACTCAACTTGCAGGTGAAAATGAACAAAACAATCCTTAACGCAGGCAACGTGCGCCGACTCGACGTCGTATTTCCCAACGGCGTTCAAATCAACAATATCAAGCAGGAAGAAACACACGAACCGGGTCTCGTGTCGGCGAAGCTGGCTACCCAGTGTAGCCAGTCCGCCCAGTTCAAGGCCGCGGTTCTGCCGGGACAACCCGCTGCCGATATTGTGCCTTTGCAAGATTGCTGGATTGTCATGAACGCCGACGGCACGTTGTCTGTGCGGAAGCCTGACCGGTCGGTTGGCGTGACCTATCAAATTCTCGCCGGTCTCCATGCGTCCGGAACCACCTATACGCCGGCCCCGTGCCGGGCGGCACGTTCTTCCATTCGTTCCTGCTTACTTCGCTGCCGGACCGTGAGGTGCGGAATCTTGTGCAGGACTACTGCGGCTACACCCTGCTCAACGATATCCACACCTTTAGGCGAGGAAGCGTCGGCAAGAGCGTAGCGTACAGAACGATTCAAGAATGTTGTGAATTCGCGATCGTTTAGGTCCCAAGCGTCGGGTGCGCCGCTGAAAAGTTGTTTCTTACGTCTCTGCACTGATGAAGAAAGAAGAACCCGTCACCTGCCTCACCTGCCTCAGCACCTGCGATTTACAATATCTATCAGCGGCATACTTCATACAAATAACTTACAGGCAATGCATGTCAATTCTCAGTGATCTCTTTAGCCTTAAAGGGCTTATTACGGCAACAGCAACCTTCGCCGTCACCGTTAAATCGCTGCACATTACATGGAACGTCAGCAAGCAGAACGTTAATGTGAATGGCAATAACAATATCGTTATCTACAACCAAGCGCTCGCGCCAGCACAAAAAAGCTTCAAATTTCTCTGGAATCTGTTGGGCATTACAATTTTTCTAACTTATCCGCTGTTTGGACCGACGTTCAATTTGTCCCTAAGGATATTGGCATACATTGGAACACCAATTGCCGCGTGCGCGGCAATAGTGAATTGCAAAGGGTTCGGCTTGAGTCGGATCTGGTGCGTAATTCGTGGAAGCTGGACACGCGTTTCGCGTGAAGGTGGACAGCGGTTTCGCGCGAAGCTGGACGTTCGGAGCGCAGCGACGCGGGGGTTTCGATATTTACTCTGACTGCTG
>NZ_JBQEPU010000035.1:0-69001 GCF_052045835.1 Paraburkholderia sp. 22099
ATCGCTAAAAATAGCATAATGCTCGATCTTTTCACACCCCTCGAACCGCTCCTGCGCGCCCACGCCGCATCGCTTCTTCACATCCCGCTTGCGCTTGAGTGAAACCCGCAACCAGTTGAGTCAGAGCGTGTCGCCCTACAACGATGGCGTTATTCTCAGGGTAACGAACCCGGGCGCGACAACCCAAAGCGTTTCCGTTGTCACAAACGGCCTGCGCAATCCGTTCCGCTTCGCCAGACTGCCCGGTATGACGGATGAACTGTATATCGGTAATGTGGGTTGGACCCTCTGGGAATCCATCGATCACTTCACCGTCGCCGGCCAGAACTTTGGGTGGCCGTGTTTCGAAGGATGGGCCCCTAACAACAACTTCAGTGCGGCTCCTCAACCCGACTACCAGAACACCGCATACTGCGGAAGCGTTGGCGGCGTCACTGCACCGTTCTTTGCGTACGCTCACGCGAGTTATGTTACGGCCCAAGACAGCAAGGGAAGGACCTGCGGTGGCAAGCCGTCCGGCGGTGGGGCTGATCAAAACGGTAGTGTGATCTCCGCGATTGGATTCACTGACGGCACCAGCACGACCTACCCTCCTGAGTTCAGGAACGCCCTGTACTTTGGCGATCTTCTTCGGAAATGCATCTGGACAATGCAGCCGCCGAATAATACGCCACAGACCTTTGCAAGGGACCTGCAGGGAGGACCGGTGGATTTGAAATCCGGTCCGGCCGGGAACCTCTTTTACGTAGACCTCGTTACCAGTACCGTGAGGCGATTTACGCATAAGTAGGCGGCGATAACTGAGTGGTGCCTGACTGGTGCTAAACGATTCCTGTGCCTTGCGCGCGTTGTGCGTTTGGTCCGCGTGTTAGGAGATTGGACCCGAAACAGACGAACGGCGGCTTCAGAGGTTGACGCCGCCGTTTGAATGCCCGTCGGTTCAGCATCACGAAAGATCGGAACTGGCCCGCGACCCGCCTCTCGACGGAAACGGGCTCTCCCGCATTCGAAGAAGTGGAAAACTGCTCAGGCGAGCAAACGGCCTGGCACCGACGACGCTATACGTCTGGCGCAACGTGTCACTGCCAATGAGACCCAATCGACAATCGTAGTTGCTATATATTGTCAGGCAGTAGATGTGGCGGCATTGCTATGAAAGTTGGCCATTCGCTGCTGTATTCAGAGGGTTTCTATTGCGCGGGCCAATCTATGATGAACTATGCGCCTCGTGGCCTCATACCGATCGTGTGGATGAGGAAACACTCCAAGCCCCGATCCCGGGCGTCGACGCGCCGCGACGCTGCGGCGTGTGGGGTGTCGACGGCCCGCCACGAGCCGGCGTCGCCAATCTGCGAATGGGGACTGCAATGAAGTTCATTGTTCAATGGAAGGGCCTGCCGCCGACACAAGAGCTTGCAATCGAGCGCTTCATGAAAACCGGCGGCCGTCCGCCGGACAACGTCGAGCTGCTGGGACGCTGGCATGCGATCGGTGAATTGAGTGGCGTTGCCATCGTTGAAGCGACAGATGCTAGTGGGCTCGCGGAATGGATACTTCAATGGGGGGATCTGTTCTCGTTCACTTCCGCTCCCGCGATGTCCGACGAAGAACTGGGTGCCGTGCTCGCGGCTCATCAGGCGGCGTCGAAATAGGACGCGGACAAGGAAAAGAGGCAAGCCGGCAACACGGCGCGTCGGAGAATCGTGCTGCTCGACTCCCCGCGTCGCTCACCCCGCACAAAACGCCTGACGGACTGGATCAGGACATGAAGCGGACGGCCAAAATGATGGTTTGAACGGCTCAAACTGGGCCGGTCACTGCCGGTCGTCGCATGAGTCATCGCAATCCGCGGCAAGGGGCAGCGGTGCCGTGGAGGTGCCATGCACCGGAACTCTAAAAATAGGTGATTGATCTGAAAGAATATCTGTCTGAAATGGAGCGGATCAAGTACTGGACATATCGCTTGGAACGGCGGTTGATCTGAGCCGCGAAATCGCGCGCCTACCCTCGAAGACAAAAAGACACGCGCAAGCATCTTCTAGATCACATAGCGGTTTGGGTCGCTGCATGGGGTGCTCATCGCAGCGTTACATCTGGCACCATCGTGGAATCGATTCTGGGAGGCCTGCGTGGCTGAAGACACCAATCTCGATCGCGATGCGCGAGCCGAGCTCCTTTGCTATCTGGTTGTTGCTCAGCTCGCGGCGCATGCCCGGACGGGAGAATGGCTGCGTACGGACCATCTCGTCGAGTCCGCCCGCATGTGGACGGATTCCAACGGCGCGCACGGGGCATGGTTGGCGCGGTCCGAGCTCGGCCAAGCTTCAGCGACTATCGCCCCGGACTTTCTCAAGGTTTCAGCGCTTTGCGACTCTGGCTCGCTTGCAATGCTCTTCACGGATGGCTGGCGACTGGACTATCGATGTCGACTCGTACGTTGGTTGCATGACGTTTGCGACGCGCACCTACATGGGAGCGGAGAGCTGCCAACCCTTGGCGGGCATGTTCATAACTCTCCGTAAGTGATTGATTTTACTTGGACGCGTCATGCTGTTTTTGCTGTGAATTTCGATCCAAAAATCCACCATAAACCAATGATTTCTAGTCGCAAATTGGCGGTGCGGGGGCTGTATCATTTCGACACGCACCGTCAAGTCGTCATGGTGCGTGGCCAGCCGGTGCAACTCTCCGGCACGCAATACCGGCTGGCGTCGCTGTTCTTCTCCAACATCGGCCGTGTGATGTCGCGCGATCACATCTTCGCGATGGTGTGGGGCCGTGAGTTCCGCGAGTTCACGCGCACAATCGACAGCCACGTCTCGCGGCTGCGTCTGTTGCTCGAAATCGAGCCGCAAAACGAGTTCCGGCTGCAACCGGTTTATAAAAGCGGCTATCGCCTGCTGCATCTGCGGCAAGATGAATCCGCCGACGAGCAAAAGCGGGTCGCCTGAATTCGCCTCCGCATCGAAGGTGAATGAGGCGGTGCCCGCCGCATCCATCGCACCACCGCGTACAGCCGCCGCCAGCGATTGCTAGCGGCCGGTTCGGCAAAAATCAAACGTGATTCAAATTCGCGGCAGCGCCGGCCGCGTTTCAATCGCGTTGCGAATCAACGTTTCCACCGCCTTGCGCTCGTCGCCTGCCAACGGCAGACGCGGCGGGCGCACCGGCTCTGTTCCCAATCCGACGATCGTCTCGGCCAGCTTGATGTTCTGCACGAGCTTCGGCGACACGTCGAGTGCGAGCAAGGGTGCGAACCAGCGATAGATCGCTCGCGCTTCTTCAAGGCGTCCCGCCTTCAGCAATCTGTAGATCGTCACCGTCTCGTGCGGAAACGCGCATACGAGTCCGGCCACCCAGCCGTGCGCGCCCATCAGCATCGCTTCCATCGCGAGATTGTCGACGCCGCACAGAATCGCGAAGCGGTCGCCCACCGCGTTGATCAGATCGGTCACGCGCCGCACGTCGCCGCAGGATTCCTTGATCGCGACGATCTTCTGTTCGTCGGCGATCTCCGCGAACATCTCGGGCGTCATGTCGACGCCGTAGGCGAGCGGATTGTTGTAGACCATCAGCGGCAACGCGCTTGCATCGGCGACGCTGCGGAAATGATTCAGCGTCTCGCGCCGGTCCGACAAATAGCGCAGCCCCGGCAACACCATGAAACCGGCCGCGCCGCGACGGCCGCCGGCTTCGGCCTGGCGGCAGGCGTCGAGCGTGCTGTTTTCGGCGATCGTCAATAACACCGGCACGCGGCCTTGCGAGGCCTCGACGGCGATGTCGAGCACCTGCAGCTTTTCGTCGAGCGAGAGCGTCGACGCTTCGCCGAGCGATCCGCATACGATGATGCCGTCCACACCCGCGTCGATCTGCGCCTCGATGTTCTTCGCTGTCCACGCGCGGTCTATGCTGAAATCCGCGTGAAACTTGGTGGTGACCGCGGGCCATACGCCTTCCCAGATATGCGCCACGACTGCTCTCCTGAGTGTGATGTGTCGAGGCGCAGTGTAAGCAGGGAAAATCCCGCCGTCTTGCGCGATTCGCGCGCTGTGAATGACGATTTCGGCATAGACGATATGCCTGCACCCGCGCTTGTTCAAGCCGTTTCGCATATTGCGGGATAAAAGGCGGTCTCCTTCGAAGAGGCGTTGCCAGCGACATGCGATGCGCTTCAGGTCTCGCTCACCGCTCGTGGCGCCGGCACGGTCCATGATCCGTTTCGACGAAGTAACCTGCCCGTAAGCCACCGGCCGGACTGTGCCAAAATCGTCACAATCCGCGCGTAAGCGCACCAAGACGCGAACGCCCGGCATTCCTACCATGGGCGTCATGAAAACCTTGGACTTCATCGACTCGCACACCGGCGGTGAACCGACCCGCCTCGTGGTGTCGGGCGGCCCCGATCTCGGCGGCGGCACGCTGGCGCAACGTCTGGACGTATTCCGCACCCGCTTCGATGGCTGGCGCGCCGGCGTCGTCACCGAGCCGCGCGGCTCGGACGTGGTGGTGGGCGCGCTGCTGTGCGAACCGGACGACCCCACCTGCGCGGCCGGCGTGATCTTCTTCAACAACGTCGGCTATCTCGGCATGTGCGGGCACGGCACGATCGGTCTCGTTGTTTCGCTCGCGCACATGGGGCGGATCGGGCCAGGACGTCATCGGATCGAGACGCCGGTCGGCCTCGTCGAGGCGACGCTCAACGAGGACGGCAGCGTCGCCGTGCGCAACGTGCCGGCTTATCGCTACCGGCAAGCCGTGCAGGTGGACGTGCCGGGTCATGGCGTATTGAGCGGCGACATCGGCTGGGGCGGCAACTGGTTTTTTCTCGTCGCCGAACATGGGCATGTGCTGCAAGCGTCGCATATCGCCGAGTTGACCGTCTTCAGTTCCGCAATTCGCGATGCGCTGATCGCGCAACACGTCACCGGCGCGGACGGCGCCTTGATCGACCACATCGAACTCTTCGCACCCGGTTCGCGTGACGGCATCGACAGCCGCAGCTTCGTGCTTTGCCCCGGCAACGCGTACGACCGCTCGCCGTGCGGCACCGGCACGAGCGCGAAAGTCGCCTGTCTCGCCGCCGACGGCAAACTCGCCGAAGGCGCGGTGTGGCGTCAGGAGAGCGTTATCGGCAGCGTGTTCGAGGCCAGCTATCGTCACGCAGGCGACGGCGTTGCGGTGATCCCCACCATTACCGGCCACGCGCACATCATGGCCGAAGGGCGTCTCTGCTTCGATGAGCGCGACCCGTTCGCGTGGGGCATTCCCACGGTATGACAGCGGATGCGCTGATCGTCGGAGCCGGCATCGTCGGCGCGGCCTGCGCGGCGGAGCTGGCCGCGCTAGGCATGCGGGTCGACGTGCTCGACGCGCATGGCATCGGCGGCGGCGCGACGGCGGCGGGCATGGGCCACATCGTCGTGATGAACGATTCGCCGGCGGAATTCGCGCTCAGCCGTTACTCGCGGGACTTGTGGCTGCAACTCGCGCCGCGGTTGCGCACGCGCGACGCGTTCGCGCGCTGCGGCACGCTCTGGGTCGCAGCCGACGACGAAGAATGGCAAGCCGCCCGCGCCATGCATGCCGCGTTCGAGGCGCAGGGCATCGGTGCGCAACTGCTCGACGCATCCGCGTTGCGCGCGTGCGAGCCCGCCTTGGCGGCGTCGATGGCGGGCGGTTTGCGCGTCGAGCACGACAGCATCGTGTATGCGCCCACCGTCGCCGAGTGGCTGCTGACGCAGTCTCCCGCAGCGGCGAAGATCCGCTTGCGGTTGCGCACGCCGGTTACGGCGGTCCGCGCGGATGGCGTGACGCTGCAAGACGGCGAACGCATCGGCGCCGCGCACGTGATCGTCGCTAGCGGCCTGGGCGCACGGCAATTGGTGCAGCCGTTGCCGTTGCAGCCGAAGAAGGGTCATCTGCTGATCACCGATCGCTATCCCTCGCTGATCCGTCATCAGTTGCTGGAACTCGGCTACATCAAGAGCGCGCATCATGCGGCCGGCACCTCGGTGGCGTTCAATGCGCAACCGCGGCCCACGGGGCAATTGCTGATCGGCTCGTCGCGTCAGTTCGACACCACCGATCCCGCCGTCGAGATGCCCATACTCGCGCGGATGCTGCAACGTGCCGCGCGCTATCTGCCGGTCTTGCCGACGCTCAATGGAGTTCGCGCCTGGACGGGCTTTCGCGCGGCGTCGCCGGATGGCCTGCCGTTGATCGGCCCGGCCGGCGATTTCGCGCCAGGCGTCTGGCTCGCCGTCGGCCACGAGGGCCTGGGTGTGACCACTGCGCTCGCCACCGCGAGACTGCTCGCCGCGCAGATCACGGCGAGCGCCGCGCCGATTCCCGTCGAGCCTTATTTGCCGGCCCGTTTTGCGTGCAAGGTGGTGGCTCATGATTAGCCCCGGCGCGAAGCGCATTCGCGTGACGATCGACAACCGAAGCATCGAAGTCGAAACCGGCACGACCGTGGCCGCCGCGCTCGTTCTCGCGGGCGTGAAAGGCACGCGGATTTCGGTCGACGGCGAGCCGCGCGCCGCGCTGTGCGGCATGGGCGTGTGCCAGGAGTGCCGCGTGACGATCGACGGTGGAACGCATGCGCTGGCCTGTCAGACGCTGTGCCGCGAAGGCCAGGTCGTCAGCGTCCCTCATATGATGAACGCGCGATGACGCAGCACTTCGATATCGTCGTGGTCGGCGCCGGTCCGGCCGGATTGAACGCGGCGCATGCGGCGGCGCGCGAGGGCGTTACCGTCGCGCTGCTCGACGACAACCCGCGCGCCGGCGGCCAGATCTGGAGACAAGGTCCGGGCCAGTCACCGCAAGCACCGTTGCAAAGACTGCTTGCTGACTTGAATCAGCGAAGCAACGTCACGTATTTTTCGTCGACTCGCGTGATCGCGCCATTGGGCGCGCACGGCTTGCTGCTGGAATCGGCCGGGCACGGCGGCGTTGGCATCAGGTACGAGCGCCTGATTCTCGCGACTGGCGCGCGCGAGCGGCTTTTGCCGTTCGCGGGCTGGACTTTGCCCGGCGTGACCGGTGCCGGCGCGCTGCAGGCGCTCATCAAAGGCGGCATGCCGGTGCACGGCGAACGGATCGTGATTGCCGGCAGCGGTCCGTTGCTGATCGCCGCGCTCGCCACCGCGCGCGCGGCTGGGGCGCGCGTGGTGGCGGTGGTCGAACAGGCGTCGGCGTTCGAGGTTGCGCGCTTCGGCGCCTCGTTGATCAGCGAGCCGGCGAAGCTGCGCCAGGCCGTTGGCATGACGCGCGGTTTTGCAGGACTGCGTTACTGGACTAGCAGCATCGTGCAGGAGGCGCACGGCGAAGGCTGCGTCGAGCGCGTGACAATCCGGCGCGGCGAGCGGAACGTGACGCTCGCTTGCGACCGCGTTGCATGCGGCTATGGACTCGTGCCGAACGTCACGCTCGCGCACGCGCTCGGCTGCGCGATCAACGAAGCGGGCGAGATCGTCGTCGACGGCGAGCAGCGGAGCTCGGTCGATGGTGTATTGGCGGCGGGCGAGTGCACAGGTATCGGCGGCGCGGAACTGGCGGCCGTCGAAGGCGAACTCGCGGGACTGTCGGCAAGCGGCTCTGCCGCGAGCCGTGCCGTGCTGCATGCGCAACGAGCGCGCTGGCGCCGCTTCGGCCGCCGGGTCGAAACGGCCTTTGCGTTGCGCGACGCCGCGCTTGTAACGCCCGCCGACGCCACGCTGCTTTGCCGCTGCGAAGACGTCAGCCTCGGCGAAGTGCGCGCCTATCCCGACTGGCGCGACGCCAAGCTGCATACGCGTTGCGGAATGGGCGCCTGTCAGGGCAGAATCTGCGGCGCGGCGGCGAGCTTGTACTTCGGCTGGCAGGCCGCCGCGCCGCGGCCGCCGTTCAGTCCGGCGCGAATCGGCACGTTGATGGCGGCGAGCGAAGAACCGCCGTTGGCTGAGTGACATCGGTCTGCGGATATCCTCTGGATATTGCCGGCAGCAGCACGGCCCTATAATCGTCCGCAGACGCGAAAGGCTACGGCGCAGCGACTGCCCGGGAACCGACGCCGGGCACACGCGCCGCCGATCACCCGCATAACCCAACGCGAAACCATACCGTCCAACGCCCGTACATCGACCACGGAATCCGCACGATGAACTTGCTGGCTCATCCGCTCGAACCGGACGACGCAACGCTGTCCGGCATGTTGTCGCACTTCACGCTGCTCGAGCCCGTGTTCGACGCGATGCCGGACGTCGTGTTCTTCGTCAAGGACGTCGAGGCGCGCTATGCGCTGGTCAACCGCACGTTGGCCTCGCGCTGCGGCTTCAAGGAAAAGACAGCGCTGCTCGGCAAGACCGCCGAAGACGTTTTTCCGCGCCGCTTCGGCCGCATCTACACGGCGCAGGACAAGGCGGTCATCAACGTCGGCAACCAGATGATCGATCAACTGGAATTGCACCTGTATCCGGGCCGCCAGCCGGGCTGGTGCCTGACCTGCAAGCAGCCGTTGCGCGATCCTTCGGGGAAAGTGGTTGGTCTCGCCGGCATTTCGCGCGACCTGAAAGCGGACGAAAGCAGCCACCCCGCGTATAGCCGGCTCGCAGCGGTGGTGCAGTCGATCCAGGAAAACTACGTGCAGCCGTTGAACCTGAAGCAACTCGCGGCGATGGCTGACATGTCGGTCGCGCAACTGGAGCGCTACTTCCACAAGGTGTTTCATCTGACGCCGCGCCAGGTGCTGCTCAAGACACGCCTCGACGCCGCCACGGCGCTGCTGGTCTCGCACGACAAGGTGACCGACGTCGCCGCGCTTTGCGGCTACACCGACCACAGCGCCTTCACACGGCAATTCAAGGCGACCGTCGGCGTCACGCCGACCGAATACCGGATGCTGCTGCACGGAACCTCGCGGAACTGAGCCGTCGCACATGGTCCGTCGCAAGCATCACTATTACGTATACGTCGTCGCGCTCGACGACACGGTCTGGAACGAGGCGCGCTTTCGCCGCGCGAATCCGGACTACCGGTTCGACAGGCCTTGCGTGTATGTGGGGATGACGGGACTGGACCCGGATCTGCGATTCGACCGGCACAAGGCCGGGATTCAGGCCAATCGCTATGTGCGCGATTACGGCTTGCGCCTCGTGCCTGAGTTGTACGACGTGTTCAATCCAATGCCTTACCGCGGCGCGCAGGATATGGAAGTGGAGTTGGCGATCAGCTTGCGGGAGGCGGGGTACGGCGTGTGGCAGGCATAAGCCGGCCGACGTTGCGTTACTTCACGCCGAGGCCGCGCAGCACGGCGTTGCCTTCGGGCGTCAAACGAATATGCGAGGCGCCGGCGTCGCTGGAGATCGTTTCGATCAGGCCGGCCTCATGAAGCTGCGGAATCTCGGGTTTCGCGGATGCATCGATCGGCGCGTGCAGCAACAACAGCAAGGTCGCCAGTTCGTGGTGGCTCAACAGGCGGCGCAGAATCGTGGGCCGCCTGGCCGGCGCCGGTGCGTCGTTCGTCTCTTGATCGGGGTTCATGGCGCACCTCGTGCGAATTAGTGTCGGGTGGATGATGCGGACGAAGTCTTAAACGATTCTTAAGCGACCATTGTCCTGTAACACCGTGACACGAAGATGGCACGAGAACGCGTTACCGATTGTCACCGCTACTGCGTTTACCCTCGATGACCCTTCACGGGCCTTACGGCGCGCAGGTTTTGCCCGCTGTTTCGATCCAGAGATTGTTGACGTGGCGCTTGCCCGCATAGAAACGGTAAGTGGTCGCGCCATTGTCGCTGCGCACCTTGACGATATTCGAATCGCCGAAGTCGAGCATCTGGCCTTGCGGGATTGCCGTGGACTTGAACGCGGCGTTGTGGCTCGTGGCGAGCTGCGTCAAACAGGCGACCACGTCGTTGACCGAGCGCTGCGTGGTGGTGTCCGTCACGGGCTCGCCGGCGTCCGGGTTCTTCTGGAAATAGGCACAAGCGTTCAGAAGCAGGGGAATGGACAGCACTACGGCAAACTTCTTCATATCTCTCCTGGCATTTGATTCGGCTGACGGTACGTGCAACGCCGGTACGGGCGCGGCCCGCGGCTCCGGCCGCGAAACAACGCATTATATCGATGCGATGCGACGGTTCCCGCCAATGCCGCACGGGATGTGCCCGCTCCGCCCTTTGCCCCCGCTCGACCCGCTCGCGGTGCCTGTGCCGACCCCCTACTTGCGGCGCTGCGCCTGAGCAGCAAGCCGCACGGCCGCGTTGGCCGCGCCATAGCCGTCGTAGCCGCCGCGCCGCTCGACGATTTCCATGAAGAAGCGTTGATCCAGTTGTTCCGTGTAAGCGTGGAAAAACTCGCCGCCGCGCTCGTCGCGGTCGTACAGGATGTTGTGCGCCCGCATTGCCTCCAGCGTCTCGTCCGGCAGCGCGTAGCGGGCCGCGAGATCGTCGTAGTAATTGCGCGGAATGCGCAGCACCGGCAAGCCATCGGCGACGAACTCGGGAATCGCGCTGAAAATGTCGCCGGTGCTGAACGCGACATGGTTCAGGCCGGAGCCGTGATAGGTGTGCAACGCTTCGGCCACCGCCGTATGGTGATCCACCGAAGCGTTCAGCACGATGCGCACCGAACCGTCACGGCTGCGCAGCGCGCGGCTGCGCACGAGGCCGTATGGGTCGGGCACCAGCACGCCCGGCTCGGCCTGGAAGCCTAGCGCGGTTCGCAGAAATAGCACCCACGTATCGAGCGAATTCGCCGGCACCGACAGGCAGACGTGATCGATTCGGGTGAGCGGCCCTACTTCGGTAGGACCGTTGACGTCGGTCAGAACGAAATCGGCTTCGAACAACGTGGGCTGTTCCGGCCTTTCGTCGACGAAATAGTTCAGGCTGCTGTCGGGCGCCTGCACGGCGGGCAGCACGCGTTCGTTCGGGCCGATCTGGCCGGAGAACGGCGCGTAGCCGAAACCGGCGGCGCGCTCGAATGCCTGGCGGGCGTCGTCCACGCGAAACGCCGATGCGCAGAGCGACAAGCCGTGCTGCTGAAAAAACGCGTTGGCGAACGAATCGGGCTCGGCGTTCAGCACGATCGACGCCGCGCCGTGCTGATACAGCGTCACCTCTTTCGAGCGATGCTGACCGGCCTGGCGAAAGCGAAGTTTGCCGAGCCAGTCGACGAGTTGCGCGCGCGTGGTGCGGTCGACCGCGAACTCGAGAAACTGATAGCCGACGTGCGCGGGCGCCGCGGGCGATCGATAGAGATCGCCGACCGGCTGCTGTGTGGCTTCGAGTAGCGCGCGGGTCTGCTCCTCGAGAAACAGCAGCGAGCGATGGCCGTCCGCCGCGGTAATGGTGGTGGGCGCGGCGCGAAAGCCGTCGTTGAAAATCTCCAGCGAAAGCGGCCCCTTGTAGCCCGTTTTCACGACTTGCGCGGTGAAGCCGGCCACGTCGAAATCGCCCTGGCCGGGAAAGCAGCGGTAATGGCGGCTCCATTCGAGTACGTCCATCGCGAGCTTCGGCGCGTCGGCGATCTGCACGAAGGCGATGCGCTCGCCTGGGATGTCGGCGATGCCGTCCACGGTATCGTTCAACGACAGCGTGTGAAAGCTGTCGAGCACGAGCCCAAGATTCGGATGGTTCACCGCGTTCACGAGCTTCCACGCATGGCGGTAGGTTTTCACGTGTTTGCCCCACGCGAGCGCCTCGTATCCGGCGACCACGCCGGCCGCCTCGGCCGCGCGGGCCAGCGCGCCCAACTGATCGATCATCAGCGAATCGTCGCCGATGGTGTCGGGCGACACGTTACTGCACACCAGAATGCGGTCCGTGCCCAGTTCGTGCATCACGTCAAACTTGCGTTTCGCGCGATCGAGATTGCGCGCGAGACGTTCGGGGCTCACGCCATCGAAATCGCGGAACGGCTGGAACAGCATGATTTTCAGCCCGAGATCCTCGGCGATGCGCCGCACGTCGGCAGGAGAACCGTCGAAATACAGCAGATCGTTTTCGAAGATTTCGACACCCTCGAAGCCCGCCGCGTGGATCGCGTTCAGCTTCTCGACGAGGGTTCCGCTGATCGACACGGTGGCAATCGAACGTTGCATGAACGGCTCCTGCAAAAACAATGGAACGGCGGTTGAAGAACTGCGGGCGGCGGCCGGTGCGCCGCGCCGCGGCATGCGTCGCGAGCCGCGTGCTGGAATGCGCAAAATTGGTCCAGCTAGTTACCCAATCTTTGAAAACCATGGGCTAAACCTATCCGCAATAGCCGGAATTTTCGCCAGTTTATACAAACTAACTAGATGGTACAAATTCGTACAAACCCCGAATGACGGCGACGGACAATGCGCGCACACTTCGTTCACGTCGTAGAACCGCCGCGAGTGCCGTGGTTCGCTTCAAGTCTTACTTCGCAGGAGTAGCTGTCATGAGCTTTGCATCGGTACTGGTTCTCAACGGACCGAACCTCAATCTGCTGGGCACGCGCGAGCCGGCCATCTACGGCTCGGAAACGCTCGACGACGTCGCGAAACTATGCAGCGAAGCCGGCGCGCGCCTCGATCTATCGATCGACTTTTGCCAGTCGAATGCCGAGCATCAACTGATCGACTGGCTGCACGCGGCGCGCACGAAGGTCGACGGCATCGTGATCAATCCGGCGGCTTACACCCACACCTCGGTCGCCATCGCCGACGCCCTCAGCGCGATCGAAAAGCCGGTCATCGAAGTGCATATTTCAAACGTGCATCGACGTGAAGCCTTCCGCCACCATTCGTATGTGTCGGCGGTGGCGGAGGCGGTCATCGTCGGCTGCGGCACGCAAGGCTACGTGCTCGCCCTGGAACGGATGGCGACCATCCTTAAGAATAGGGCGGCTAAATGAACACACAAGCGAACACCCAAGCGAACGCCCAAGCAAACGCACTCGCAAATTCAAAGGCCAACCCGAATTCTTATCTGGTCGGCCTGATCGGCTCGGGCATCGGCGGATCGCTGAGCCCCGCGATGCACGAGGAAGAGGGCGGCAAGCTCGGCCTGAACTACATTTATCGGCGAATCGATCTCGAAGCGTTGAAGCTCGATGTCGCGGCGCTGCCCGGTCTGCTGGTTGCCGCCGAACGCATGGGCTTCGACGGTCTGAACATCACGTACCCCTGCAAGCAAGCGGTGATCCCGCTGCTCGACGAACTGTCGGACGACGCGCGCGCGTTGGGCGCGGTCAACACCGTGCTGTTCAAGGACGGCAAGCGCATCGGCCACAACACCGATTGGTCCGGTTTCGCGCGTGCGTTTCAGCGCGGCTTGCCGGACGTATCGCTCGAACGCGTCGTGCAACTGGGTGCGGGCGGCGCCGGGGCGGCGGTCGCCCACGCCGCGCTGACGATGGGCGCGCGAGCCCTCGCGCTGTTCGACGTGGACGCCGCGCGCGCCGCGTCGCTCGCCGCGGAATTGCAGCAGCGCTTCCCCGGCGCGATGGTCAGCGCCGGCAGTTCGCTCGCCGAGTCGCTCGCCGCCGCCAACGGCCTGATTCACGCCACGCCCACCGGCATGGCGAAGCTGCCCGGCTTGCCCTTGCCGGTCGAATTGCTGCACCGCGAGTTGTGGGTGGCCGACATCGTCTATTTCCCGATTCGCACCGCGCTGTTGCAGGCGGCCGAAGCGCTCGGCTGCCGCACGCTGAGCGGCGGCGGTATGGCGGTGTATCAGGCGGTCGACGCAATGCGCATTTTCACGGGTCTCGAACCGGACGCCGAGCGCGTGTACACCCACTTTCAGTCGCTGTTGCAACGCTAGCCGGCGGCGCAAGCGCCGGTACATAACGGATCGATGCCAGATCGAGGAGACGGACATACATGTCACAACCAACACAATCCAGTTCCGCTAATGCCACGCTCCAGACGGACGCCGCCGTGAGCACCCCGCGCCGCTCGAAAGCCCGCTATCAGATTCTCGCGCTGCTCGCGGTCGGCACGATGATCAATTATCTCGACCGCACGGTGCTCGGCATCGCGGCGCCGCAGTTGACCAAGGAACTCGGCATCAACGCCGCGCTGATGGGCCTGCTGTTCTCTGTGTTCTCGTGGAGCTACGTGGCCTCGCAGATTCCGGGCGGCCTGTTTCTCGACCGCTTCGGCAGCAAGCTCACGTATTTCCTCTCGATGACACTGTGGTCGCTGTGCACGCTCGCGCAAGGACTCGTGAACGGCGTGGGCGGGCTGTTCGCGTTCCGGCTGGGTCTCGGCGTGTCCGAGGCGCCGTGTTTTCCGACCAATAGCCGCGTGGTGGCCGCGTGGTTTCCGCAAAGCGAGCGCGCGATGGCGACCGGCACCTACACGGTCGGCGAATATATCGGCCTCGCCTTCTTCAGCCCGTTCCTGTTCATGCTGATGGGCGCGTTCGGCTGGCGCTCGCTGTTTCTGGTGGTGGGCGGCGCCGGCATCGTGTTCGGCGGCATCTGGTGGATGTTCTATCGCGAGCCGCGCGATCATCCGTCGGCGAATCAGGCGGAGTTGGACTATATCGAAGCGGGCGGCGGTCTCACGCACCGGAAAAAAGAAGCGGCTGCTTCGGGCGCTGAGCCCGCAGCGAAGACCGGCTTCGAATGGCGCACGATTGGGCGCCTGCTCAAGCACCGTCAACTGACGGGCATCTGCCTCGGCCAGTTCGCCGGCAATTCGACGCTGGTGTTCTTCCTCACCTGGTTTCCCACGTATCTCGCCACCGAACGTCATATGGCGTGGCTGAAGATCGGCTTCTTCGCGATCATGCCGTTCATTGCGGCGTCGATCGGCGTGATGTTCGGCGGTCTGTTCTCCGACTGGCTGCTGCGTCGCGGCAAGTCGGCGAACGTGGCGCGCAAGCTGCCGATCATCGCCGGCCTGCTGCTCGCGTCGACGATCATTCTCGCCAACTACGTCGAGAGCAACGTGGCGGTGATCGCGATTCTGTCGGTGGCGTTTTTCGCGCAAGGCATGGCCGCCCTGGGCTGGACCCTGGTGTCGGACATCGCGCCCGACGGCCTGCTCGGCGTGACCGGCGGCATCTTCAACTTCGCGGCGAATCTGGCCGGCATCATAACGCCGCTGGTGGTGGGTTTCATCGTGGCGGCGACCGGCTCGTTCGTCGGCGCGCTGGTGTTCATCGGTGTGATCGCCTTGATCGGCGCGCTGTCGTATATCTTCATCGTCGGCGACATCAAGCGGATCGTGCTGGTGCATTGAGCGATTCGACTCGATCGCAACCAGACGGATCGAGCAAATAAAAAAGCGGAACGCGGCGAGGCCGCGTTCCGCTTTTTTCGTTTCCGGCCGGCTTCAGTTTTCCTTGCGCACGAAACGCAGCACGGCGTCGACGATCATCGCGCGATGCCGCGCGCGCAAGCGCGGATGCGACGGATCGCGCCCGAACGCCGTGCCGAACGTATGGCGATTACCGACGCGATGAAAACACAGCGAACTGATCAATAAATGCAGATCGATCGCATCGACGTCGCTGCGAAACTGCCCGGACGCGATGCCGCGCGCGAGCAGATCCTCGATCGTATGAATGACGGTGACGTTGCGGCCTTTGAAGGTCTTGACCTGCTCGACGTACTTCGCGCCGTGAATGTTTTCGATCGTCACGAGGCGCACGAAATCGCGCTGGCGGTCGTGATAATCGAAGGTGAACTCGACCAGCGCGCGCATGCCCTCGACCGGATCGAGTTCGCTGATGTGCAGATCCTGTTCGAGCGCGCGAATGTCGCCGTACACTTTTTCGAGCACGGCCTGATACAAGCCTTCCTTGCTGCCGAAGTAGTAGTACAGCATGCGCTTGGTGGTGTTCGTGCGTTCCGCGATCGCGTCGACGCGCGCGCCCGTCAGGCCCATTGCGGAGAACTCCTGAGTCGCGACTTCGAGGATATTGCGCTTGGTCTGTTCGGGATCGTACTTGCGTCGGGCGTCGCTGCGCCGGGCGTCGGTGCGCGGCGTCTCGGACGGGATGCCGTTGGTATCAGGCTCGGCGGCCTTGCTTCCCTTTTTCATTGTGTATTCGAGCGCCAGTGACGGCGCATTCTAGCATGGTGAAAACGGCCTCTGGCGCGGGTTTCGGGCATGACGAGCCGTGCCTCGGCGGTTATCGGGAGGACGAGCGGCGCGGCCGGCGGCGCGCGGCGAGCGCGTCGCGCGCCTGCATGGCGGTGTAGGTCAATTGCGCGGCCGCGAGACCGAACGCGCCGTAAGCGGGCGTCGGGCCGAACGCCGCGAACGCTTCCGGCACCGGCCGCTCGCCCGCGATGGCCGCCGCCAGCAGTTCACCGGACACGGTGGTCGGCGCCATGCCGTGTCCGCCGAAGCCGACCGCGTACCAGACGCCGTCTACGCCGCGGCCGATTTGCGGCATCTTGTGACGCGCGTAACTCATCAGGCCGCCCCACGCATAGTCGATACGCACGTCGTGCAATTGCGGATAGACCTTCAGCAGATCGCGCCGCAACAGCCGCGCGATGACTTCGGGCGCGCGGTCGCGCACCGAGATGCGGCCGCCCCACAGAATGCGCGTGTCGGGCAGCGGGCGGTAATAATCGAAGGCGAAGCGCGTGTCGTAGACGGCGGCGCGCGTGTCGATCGCGTCTTTCAGGCGCGCGCCGAGCGGTTCCGTTGCAATGACGTAAGTGGCGATCGGCAGCACCGTGCGCTCGACCTTCGGATAGACGTTGCGCGCATAGCCGCCGCCGGCCATCACGACGTGACGCGCTTCGAGCGAGCCATGCGGCGTATGCACGACGAACCCCGCGCCCTCGGGTTGCAGGCGCACCACGGGCGAATGCTCGTGGATCCGCACGCCGGCATCGGCCGCCGCGGCGGCGACGCCCAGCACGTATCTCAGCGGATGAAAGTGGAACGCGTGGCGCTCGAGGAGCCCGCCGTGATAACGGTTCGTCTTCAGTTGCAAAGCGAGTTGCGCGGCCGGCACCGGTTCCCATTCGACGCCGAACGAATCGCGCATCAAGCGCCGCTGCGAATCGAGCAGCGCCGGCTCGTCGAACCAGTTGGCGAGGATCACGCCGGCATCGGTCACGTCGCAATCGATGCGGTAACGCTGGATACGCTTGCGCATCAGATCGACCGCATCCGTGGTCAGCGCATACAGCTCGCGGGCGCGAGAGGCCCCAAGCGTTTTCAGCAGGTCCGCGCAATCGAGGCTGTAGCCGCCGAACACGAACCCGCCGTTGCGCCCGGATGCGCCGAAGCCGACCTGCTCGGCTTCGAGTACGGCAACATCGCCGACACCGCGCTCGGCGAGTCCCAACGCGGTCGACAAACCCGCGAGCCCGCCGCCGACGATGCAGACGTTCACGCCGCGCCGGCCGGTTAGCGGCGCGTAAGCAGACGCGAGCCCGGAAGCGCGCGTGACAGTGGCTTCGTAATAGCTTTGCATCCGGCTAGGTTAGCCGCAAGCGCGCGCCCGCGTCCAGTGCGCGTGCCCCGCGTCTGCTCGAACCAGCCTTAACGGCCCCAGCGCAGCACCAGCGGATCGAGCCGCCGCGCGACTTTCAGCAGACCTTCACGCGTGGCCGGATGCATCTGCGGCAACGGATGGCGCACCGCGTCCGAGCGGATCACGCCGCCTTCCTTCATCAAGGCCTTGCACGACGCGAGACCGCCCTGGCGGTTTTCGTAGTTGATCAATGGCAGCCATTGCTGATAATGCGCGGCGGCCGCTTCCGTGTCGCCGGCCGCGTAAGCGTCGACGATCAGACGGATACCGTCGGCATAGCCGCCGCCCGTCATCGAGCCCGTTGCGCCCGCATCGAGATCGGCCATCAGCGTGATGGCCTCCTCGCCGTCCCACGGACCCACCACCGCTTCGCCGCCCAACTCGATCAGTTCGCGCAGCTTGTTCGCCGCTTGCGGCACTTCGATCTTGAAGTACGACACGTTCTCCAGCTCACGCGCCATGCGCGCGAGGAACGGCGCGGACAACGCCGTGCCGCTGACCGGCGCATCCTGGATCATGATCGGAATGTCGATCGCATCGGACACCGTGCGATAGAACTCGTCAATGCCGCGCTCGCCGATGCGGATCGTCGCGCCGTGATACGGCGGCATGATCATCACCATCGCGGCGCCCGCGGCTTGCGCGCTGCGGCTGCGCTCGGCGCACTGATGCGAGCTGAAGTGCGTGGTCGTGACGATCACGGGCACGCGCCCCGCGACCTGCTCGAGCACGACGTGCATCAGCGTCTTGCGCTCGTCGTCGGAAAGGGCGAACTGCTCGGAGAAGTTCGCGAGGATGCACAGGCCGTTCGAACCCGCGTCGATCATGAAATCGATGCAGCGTTTCTGGCCTTCGAGGTCGAGGCGGCCCGCTTCGTCGAAGATGGTCGGCGCGACGGGGAACACGCCGCGCAGCGCGGCAGGATTGCGTAGTTGGGTCATGGCGATGTGCGTGGTTTGACGGTGATGAGCGAAGCTCGTTTGAATGTCTCCGTCGCCGACTATACGGCGGCGGGCACGGCGGGTATAGTGAATTGTTTCCATCTTGTGATCGCTTTTGCGACTCACGTGCTTTGCGATCCGCCGAACCATGAAAGACACCTTCAACACGCTGCTGTCGAAACTGCGCATGAAGCAGTTGCAATTGCTGATCGCGCTCGACGACCAGAAGTCGCTGCACAAGGCGGCCGGCGCGATGTCGATGACGCAATCGGCCGCGAGCAAGGCGTTGCAGGAACTGGAATCGATGCTGGAAGCCCCGCTCTTCGAGCGCTCGAAAAGCGGCATGATCCCGAATCAGCTCGGTCATTGCGTGATCCGCTATGCGCGCCTCGTGGCGACCGATCTCACCGCGCTATGCCAGGACGTCGCGGAGATTCGTTCGGGGCGCGGCGGGCGTCTCGCGATCGGCGCGATCATGGGCGCGATTCCGGCGTGCGTGGTGCCGGCGCTGAATCAACTGCATACGGGGCAGCCGAATCTGTCGATCGAAGTGGTGGAAGACACCAGCGCGCGCATGCTCCAGCAACTCGACGACGGACGGCTCGATCTGGTGATCGGCCGCGCGGCGGTCGCCGCCGATCCGTCGAAGTATCACTATCGTCCGCTGGGCGACGAGCCGTTATCGGTGGTGGTCGGTCATAACCATCCACCGTTGCCGAGGAGAGAAGTAAAACTGGCCGAGTTGGCCGCGCACCGTTGGGTGGTCTATCCGTCACATATGCCGTTGCATGCGCTGCTCGAACGGGAAATGGATCTCGCCGGACTCGAAATGCCCGATAACCCTATTTCAACTGCATCGACTTTCGTGACCGTCGCGCTTTTGCAAAGCAGCGCCGAACTGGTTTCGTTATTGCCGACCGCGATTGCCGAGTTGTTCGTTCGGCAAAAAATGCTGCGCCTTGTGCCGGTCAAGCTGAAATCGCCGTCGCAAACCTTCGGCGTCGTCACGCGCAAGGGCGGCGTGCTGTCGCCGCCGGCGCAGCAATTCATCGAACTGCTGCGCGCGCGGCAAAAAGTTAGCTAACGCGCATTTTTTGGTGCGAGAAAAGTTCTTCAATATCGCACGGCAATTCACGCCGCGCCATGTCTCGTCAGCAGATGTTGTACCCGTGACACCTTCGGGTAAATCCGAACCGATTAAAGCCTCGCGTTCCGCGCTACACTGAGTTGAAGGTGCGCCAGATTAATAAGCATGGCGCCGGCTCGGGGAGAGCAACCATGAATCGGCCACTGGTTCGGCTTCCACTTCGCACGGCGGGTACGGCGCCTGTTCGCAAGTGGTTCAAATGGGGGCTGGCGGCAGCGTTTCTGCTTGCGCTAGCCGCAGCGGCACGTTTCTGCCAGGTCGAAATCGAAACGTCGCGCCTGCAGGCGCGCTACCTCTCCGAACTGACACGCGACGTGGGTTTCTCGGTCGCGGACGGTCCGAGCCACTCCATCCGCTTCCCTCAGACAAGTCAAGGCCCTTACGACAGCCGTCTCGGCTACGCGTTGCTGCCGTCGATCCAGCAGCGGCTGCTCGAACGCGGCTTCGAAATCACCTCGCAGGCGCGCAGTTCGGAGCGCATGTTGTCGCTGGCGGATAACGGTCTCTTTCTGCCCTACGTCGAAAAAGATCAGGCGGGCTTGCAACTCTTCGACGGCACCGGTGCGCCGCTTTTTGGTGCGCGGTTTCCGGGGCGCGTGTATGACAGCTTCGAGGCTATTCCGCCGCTCATCGTCAATTCGCTGCTTTTTATCGAAGATCGCTATCTGCTCGATCCGAGCCAGCCCAACCGCAATCCGGCGATCGACTGGGGACGCTTTAGCCGCGCGGTGGTCGACCAGGGCGCGCGTGTTTTCAACCATCATCAATCGACGCCTGGCGGCAGCACGCTTGCCACGCAGATCGAAAAATTCCGTCACTCCGAGGGCGGGCGCACCGCGACGCCGCCCGAGAAATTGCGGCAAATCGCATCGGCTTCGGTGCGCGCCTATCTGGACGGTCCGCAGACCATGCCCGCGCGTCAGCAGATCGTCGTGCATTACCTGAACTCGGTGCCGCTTGCGGCGCAACCGGGCATCGGCGAGATCAACGGCATCGGCGACGGTCTCGCCGCCTGGTACGGCCGCGATTTCAGCGACGTGAACCGCATCCTGAACGCGCCGCCGACTCCCGGGAATCTGCCCGGGCAGGGCGTGGCCTTCCGTCAGGTGCTCTCGCTGATGATCGCGCAGCGCGCGCCCTCGCGTCTGCTGCACAGCGGCTATGCCGAACTCGAACGTCTGACGGATAGCTATCTGCGGCTCCTGGCGAACGGCGGCATCATCTCCATGCCGCTGCGCGATGCCGCGTTGTCGGCGCAGGTCGAACTGCGCCGTGGGCCCACCCGAACGCAGAGCGTTGACTCGTTCGTATCGCGCAAGGCCGTCACGTCGATGCGCTCGAATCTGTTGGCCGCGCTCGGCGTGAAGAGTTTCTACGAGCTCGATCGCCTGGACCTGCAAGCGAAGGGCACGCTCAACAACGCCGTGCAACAGGCCGTGAGCGAACGGCTCGCCGCCGCCGCGACGCGCGACGGCGCGCAAGCCGCGGGTCTCGTCGGCTTTCATATGTTGCGCCCCGCGGACGACCCCTCGAAGATCGCCTATAGCTTCACGCTGTTCGAAAGGCGCGACGGCGCCAACCTCGTGCGGGTGCAAACGGACAGCGTCAACCAGCCGTTCGATATCAACTCGGGCGCGCGGCTGAATCTCGGCTCCACGGCAAAACTTCGCACGATGGTGACGTACTTGCAGATCGTCTCCGACTTGCATGCGCGTTTTGCGCCGTTCAGCCCCGCTGAGCTGAAGGCCGTCAAGCCCGATCCGAACGACAGGTTGACCCGCTGGGCGCTCGACTATTTCGCGCACACCTCCGACCGTTCGCTGCAAGCCATGCTCGACGCGGCCGTCGAACGCAAATACTCGGCGAGCGCGGGCGAAACGTTCTACACGGGCGGCGGCGCGCAAACCTTCAACAATTTCGAAGCCGAGGACAACGGCCGCATCCTGACTCTTCATAGCGCGTTCCAGCATTCGGTGAACCTGGTGTTCGTGCGGCTGATGCGCGATATCGTCAACTACGAGATGATGCGGACCACCGGGTCGTCGTCGCAATGGCTCAGCGATCCGGCGACCCGCAAGATGTACCTGACGCGTTTCGCCGATCAGGAAAGCCGCGTATACATGAGCCGTTTCTACACGAAGTATCACGGCAAGACACGCGATCAGCAGTTGGCCCTGCTGCTGCTCGGCGTGCGCAAGTCGCCGCCCAAGGTGGCGACGGTGCTGCGCAGCGTGGCGCCCGACGAGTCCAACGCATGGTTCAACGCGCGGATGCGCGCCGCGCTGAAGAACACGCCGGCCGCCACGATACTCGACGATGAAGACCTCGCGAAGCTATACGGCAAGTACGCGATCGACCGCTTCAATCTGAACGACAGGGGCTATATTTCGAGTGTTCATCCGCTGGAGTTGTGGCTCGTCAATTACTTGCGCGAACGTCCCGACGCAACGCTCAGCGACATTCAGAACGCGAGCCGCGACGTGCGCCTGTCGACGTATTCGTGGCTCTTCAAGACCCGCTATCGCGCGACGCAAGACCGCCGCATCAAGCGCATGGTGGAGTTGCGCGCCTACGAGGCGATCGGCAAATCGTGGCAAGCGCTCGGCTATCCGTTCGCCACGCTCACGCCTTCGTATGCCGCGGCGATCGGCGCGTCGGGCGATCGGCCCGCCGCGCTCGCGCAACTGATCGGGCTGATCGCCAACGACGGCAACAAGGTGCCGACCGAAAGCCTCACGCAACTCGACTTCGCGAAAGACACGCCGTACGAGACGCATTTCAAACGTGCGGCGGTGGCGCCGCAACCGCAAATCTCGCCGGAAATCGCGGCGGTGATGAAGGGGCTGCTGCGTGACGTCGTGACGGGCGGCACGGCCCGGCGTCTTGCGCAAGGCATAACGTTCCCCGATGGTCAGACGCTTCAGGTCTACGGCAAGACCGGCACCGGCGATCAGCGCTTCAATGTGTTCGCCAAGGGCGCGCGGCTGATCGAATCGCGCAAGGTCAACCGCAGCGCGACTTTCGTGTTCGCGATGGGCGATCGTTTCTACGGCACGCTGACTGCGTGGGTGCATGAACCCTATGCGGCTCACTACGAGTTCACGAGCGCGTTGTCGGTGCAGTTGCTGAAGTCGATGGCGCCGGCATTGCAACCGTTGCTGGACGAACAACCCGCTGATACCGCGTCGATCACGAAGGTGGACGCGCATTGAGCGGGTCATTCAGCGGAACGGTGCCGCATGAGACCGATGCCCGGCAACACGGACCGCGCCTGACCGCGTCTAATAAACCGCGTCCACGGCGGGCTTGAGAAACAGCTCGTGCGTCGGCGCGAAATGCGCGTACAGCGGCAGAATCGCGCCGCCCATTGCTCGCGCGTCCGCGCCGATGGTGCCCTCCAGCAGTTGCGGACGCACCATGCCTTCCCATTCGAAGCGATCGAGCACACGCTCGGTGCGGCGAATGATTTCCCGCACCAGTTGCCGGTCGAGTTCGCCGTCGATCACCACTGCTTCCAGGTCGAGCAACGCGGCCGCGTTGGTCAGCGCGTTGGCGATCGCGGGGCAGGCGGTATCGAGCCACTGCTCGGTGTGACGCCACAGGTCCGGCGACAACGCCCGATGATCGTGCGCGGCGGCGGGCGGCACGCCCGCATCGCTCAACAACTGTTCCAGAACGAAGCCGGACGCCGCGTGCAGCAGTTGCCGCGCGGGTTTGCGCGCGCTGCCGTCGCGCAGCGGAATCGAGCCGACCGCGCCGGCGTTGTCGTGCGGCCCGCCATGCAAACGGCCGTCGATCACGAGGCCGCCGCCGATGAACGTGCCGACGAACAGGTACAGAAAGTTGTGAATGCCGCGGCCCTGGCCCATCACGAGTTCGGCGGCGCAGGCGGCCGTGGTGTCCTTGGCGAACTCCACGGGCAAACCCGTCATGCCGGCAATGCGGCTGCGCAAGTCGATCTCGTGCCATGCGCCCAGGGCGTCGGGCGGCGCGCCGAGAAAGTCGCGCCAGCCGCCGAGCCACAAAGGCGCGGCCACGCCCACGCCGACCACTTTGCCGGCCTTCGCGCCGAGCGTCTGGTTCACGCGCGCCAGTCTGCTTTCGAGCGCGGGAAACAGCGTGCGGGGATCGGGATACGCATACTCGAACACGTCGCGGCACACCACGCGGCCCGCGAAATCCATCGCCAGCACGTCGAGACTGCGGCGCCCCACCTTGACGCCGATGGTGTACGCGCCGTCCGCGCGCAACGCGATCGGCACCGAGGGCTGGCCGATCTTGCCGCGCACGCGCGCCTGCTTTTCGAGCAGACCGTCGTCGATCAAACGGTCGACGATCATCGACACGCTCTGCATCGAAAGACGCGTCAAGCGGCCCACGTCGGCTTTCGGCAGCGGCCCATGCAAGCGGATCGCCTGCAACACGATCCGTTCGTTGAACTGCCGCATGCCGACCTGATTCGAGCCGACCGTGCGTTTCAGGGGCGGGCGCGTGCCGGTGGTATCCATCGTCGCGAGCCCGCTCAACAGGATGCGTGCATCATGCGATCGCCTTGACGTCCGCTTCTTTCGCGCCCGTCATGATCGCGACGGCCTCCGACATATGCACGTCCTTCGTATTGACGAGCGCCGCGCGCCGGCCGAGCCGCTGAATGTGGATGCGGTCGGCCACTTCGAACACGTGCGGCATGTTGTGGCTGATCAGGATCACCGGCAGGCCGCGATCGCGCACGCGCCGGATCAGTTCGAGCACCATGTTGCCTTCCTTCACGCCGAGCGCGGCGGTGGGCTCGTCGAGAATCACGACGTGCCGCGCGAAGGCCGCGCTGCGCGCCACGGCCACGCCTTGACGCTGACCGCCCGACAGGGTTTCGACCGCCTGACGCATCGAACGGATGCCGATCTGCAGGTCCTTCATATGCGAGGTCGCTTCTTCCAGCATGCGGCGCTTGTCGATCATCTTGAAGATCGAGCCGCGCCAGCCGGGCTTGAGCAGTTCGCGGGCGAGGAACAGGTTTTCGGCGATGCTCATCGCCGGCGCGACCGCGAGTTCCTGGTACACGGTCTCGATGCCTTGGGCGCGCGCATCCAGCGGGCTGCGGAATTTGACCGGCTGGCCGTCGAGCAGAATCTCGCCTTCATCCGGCACGGTCGCGCCGGAAAGCGCCTTGATCAACGACGATTTGCCCGCGCCGTTGTCGCCGATCACGGCGAGGATTTCGCCGGGCAGCACTTCGAAATCGCAGCCGTCGAGCGCGGTGACGTTGCCATAGCGTTTGACGAGTCCGCGTGCTTGCAGAACCGGCATCGCGGGAGAAGCGGAAGGTGATGTCGACATGAGAGGTGTCTCCGTTAACCGCGACGATGAGAGAGTTTGTCCGCGGCCACCGCGAGAATCACCAGCATGCCGGTGATCAACACCTGATAGACCGAGGAAACGCCGATCAAGGTCAAGCCATTGCGGAACACGCCGACGATCAGCGCGCCGAGCAGCGTGCCGACGATCGAGCCGCGTCCGCCGAACAGACTCGTGCCGCCGAGCACGACTGCGGTAATGCTGTCGAGGTTCTCGGTTTGCCCCGCCTGCGGATCGCCGACGCCGGTTCGCGACACCGACAGCAGCGCGGCGATGCCATAGATCGCGCCGGCGAGCGAATACACGGTGAGCAGAATCTTCTGCGACGACAGGCCCATCAGCCGCGCGGCCTCGGCGTTATTGCCGAGCGCATACAAATGCCGGCCCGGAACCGTGTCGCGCAACACGAACCATGTGGCGAGATACATCAGCAGCGTGAGCACCGTGCCGTAGGTGACATCGGCGGGACCGAGCTTGAAGGTGTTGCCGAAGAACATGATCGCGTCGGGCAGGTTCGACACGCTCTCCGCGTTCGAATAGATCTGCGTGAGCGCGAACGCAATGTTCAGCGTGCCCAGCGTGACGATGAACGCGGGCAACTTGATGCGCGTGATCAACACGCCGTTGAGCGCGCCGAACAGCGTGCTCGCGGCCACGCCGCACAGAATCGCAAGCACGGGCGGCACGCCGAGCGTGACCGCGAATTTGGTCATGATGATGGAGCCGAATGCCATCACCATCCCGCATGACAGGTCGATGCCGCCGGTCAGCACGATCAGCGTCTGGCCGATCGCGATTACCGCGACCACCATGGTCTGTTGCAGGATCAGCGAGAGATTCTGGAACGACAGAAAACGGCTGCTCTGCGAAATGAAGAAGCCGCAGGCCAGCACCAGCGCGATCAGCGGGCCGACCTCGGCGAGCGACGGCAGACGGTCGGTGAAGTGGCGCGAGTGGCCGACGGGCGCGGTGGGAGTCGACATGATGAAGGTCCTCGATGCATGAGCGTGGCGTGGCCACGCGGCGAGTCAGAGGCGGCCCGGCGCACCGGGCCGCCATGCAGTGCGCGTTACTTGTTGCCCCAGCAGTTGTCGAGGCCGAACTTCGTATCCTTGCTGTCGACGCCGGACATCGGCTTGTCGCTGATCAGCGTCACGCCCGTGTCCTGATAGCCGGAGACCTTCTTGCCGGTCTTCGCATACTCGACGCCCGCCGTCACGCCGAGCGCGGCCATCTTCAGCGGATACTGCTGCGAGGTCGCGGCGATCGCGCCGGCCTTCACATTGCGCACGCCTTCGCAGCCGCCGTCGATCGAGACGATCATCACGCTCTTGTCCTTGCCCGCCGCCTTGAGCGCGCGATAAGCGCCCGCCGCCGCCGGTTCGTTGATCGTGTAGACCACGTTGATGTCGGGCGATTTCTGCAGGCAGTTTTCCATCGCCGTTTGTCCCTTCGACTGATCGCCGCGCGTGTCCTGGCTGCAGACGATCGACGGATCGCCTTCCTTCACGCCGAAGCCTTCGAGGAAGCCGTTATGACGCAACACGCCGACCGATACGCCGGGTGCGAGATCGAGCGTGGCGATCTTCGCGGCTTTGCCGTTCAGCGCGGCTTTCGCGTATCGGCCGATCAGCACGCCGGCCTTGAAGTTGTCGGTGGCGAAGAGGGCGTCGGTGGCGTCTTGCGGATCGGTGGGTGTGTCGAGCGCGACCACCATCACGCCGGCGGCGCGCGCTTTCTTGATGCTCGGCACGATCGCCTTCGTGTCGCTCGGCGTGATCAGAATCGCCTTGGCGCCGGCCGTCAGCATGTTTTCGATCGCGGTGACCTGGCTCGCGTTGTCGCCGTCGAACTTGCCGGCCGCGGTGAGCAGCTTCGCGCCGTCTTTCGACGAGGCCGCTTCGGCGCCCTGTTTCATCTTCACGAAGAACGGATTGGTGTCGGTCTTGGTAATCAGGCCGACGATGGGCTGGTCGGCCGCCTGGCTGGCGCTCGCACACCACACCGCCGATGCGGCCACGCACATCGACACGATTTTCCTGGCGACAGGATGCCTGCGGGAATTCAGATTCATGGGACGCTCCTCCGATTATTGGCAACGACGTTATGAACTGCTGGCGGTTGCCCATGCGAACGCTGCGCGTCGGCAACCTGGTTTGTGAAACTGTGGGACGCGGATGCGGCCCGAAACCGGCCGCCTAAATCACTTGAGTTGATTTAGTACAGCAGGCGCGGCGACGCTCGTCAAGGAAACGATCCGCGCCGCCGAGGAGGCGGCAGCGTACGTGTGAGGGCGGAGCGCCATATGTGGCGGGGCTTGACGGCGGTAGTGCGGTGCAAGGTGGAGGGCCGGAACTTGGGGAAAGTCCTGGCTCGGTTGAAGGCTAGTTGTAATTTGAATTCGCCTTTTCGACGGCAAATGGTTACGCCGAGCAGGTGTCGGGTGACGCACGAAATGCGCGAGCGCGAGGGCACGGGTTTGAACGTGCCAGGCACCGCGGCGCGAGTGCATGCCGCTTACATCACCGCAGCAGGTCACCGCAACGCATCACCGCAAACGCGGCGCTCCGGTGGACGCGCGCACGACGAGTTGCGGCGCGGATGAAACCAGCATCGGCACCTTCGCCGCGCCGCGACGCGCTTGTCCATACGACGACTCGATCAACTCGCGCAACAGCGAGACCGCGAGTCCGGCGACTTCGACCGTGGGCACGGCCACCGTCGTCAGCGCGGGCCGCGACTCGCGCGCGAGTTGAATGTCGGTGATGCCCACCACGGACAGATCGCCCGGCACGTTCAGGCCGAGATCGGCGGCGGCGTGCATCGCGCCGAGCGCCGGCAGATCGTTGGTCGCGAAGATCGCGGTGAGCTTCGGGTCGGCTTCGAGCAACGCGCGCGTCGCGGTGTAGCCGCCCTGGATCGTGTCGGGTGCATGCTTGACGCGTCCCTTCGGCGCGCCGGCCGCGCGCAGCGCATCGACGAAACCTTGATAGCGTGCCGCGTGAATGCCCGAGGCCTTGCTGCCGACGATCGCGCCGATCCGCCGATGCCCGAGTTCCAGCAGATGCGTGCCGGCCAACTCGCCCGCCAGCCGGAAATCGACTGCGACGCACGGCAGCCCCGGCGGTTCATTGGGCCGCTCCCACATGCACAACACGACGGGCGTGCCGCGCGCTTCGGTCGCGTGAAGATCCGCGAAATCGAGGTTCGCATTCGTCACGAGCACGCCTTCGGAGAGCGTGCCGGCGATCTGGTCGAGATACGCGCGACCGCTCAGCGGATCTTCGTTGGTGTTGCAGATGATCAGGAACTGGCCGCGCGTGCGCGCCGCGCGTTCGACCGCGAGCGCGAACTCCGGGTAGAACGGATTGGCGATGCTCGACACCATCAACGCGAGCGTCGGTGCGCGGCCTTCGGCGAGCGCGCGGGCCGCGAGGTGAGGGCGATAGCCGAGCGCGGCGACGGCATCGAGCACGCGCTGACGCGTCGTCGCGCCGACGCGGCCGCGATTGCGCAGCACGTTGGACACCGTGGCCGGGGTAACGCCGGCGTGACGCGCGACTTCGCTGAGTGTGGGCATGTGCTTTCAGTATTTGGGATAGATGTCCGACATTTGCATCGTGGCTGAAGGCGCGGCACCATCTCTCGCACAGACAAACGATATCGGAGACAGGCGGGACCCCAACGATCGCATGCGGTCGATTTTTTTGGTCTTGCTGATTAAGCGCTTAATCTCCGACGTCGAGCCGATTAAATCACGGAGTCGATGCGATGGCGAGCATTTCGTTAAGAGGCGTGCAGAAGGCGTATGGCGACGGCGCGCTGGTGATCCGCGACGTCGATCTGGAGATCGGCGAAAACGAATTCTGCGTCTTTCTCGGCCCGTCCGGTTGCGGCAAGTCCACGCTGTTGCGCATGATCGCGGGACTCGAAGACCTCACCGAGGGCGACCTCTCGATCGGCGGACGCGTCGTCAACGACGTGCCGTCGGCGCAGCGCGGCGTGGCGATGGTGTTCCAGAGCTACGCGCTGTTTCCGCACATGACCGTGTACGAGAACATGGCGTTCGGCCTGAAGCTCGCCAGGACGCCCAAGGACGAAATCGACCGCAAGGTGCGGGAGGCCGCGCGCATTCTGCAACTGGAAGCGCTGCTCGAGCGCCGGCCGAAGGCACTGTCCGGCGGCCAGCGGCAACGCGTGGCGATCGGCCGGGCCATCGTGCGCGAGCCGGGCGTGTTTCTGTTCGACGAACCGCTCTCCAATCTCGACGCCACGTTGCGCGGCCAGACCCGCATCGAAATCGCGCGGCTGCACAAGCAGTTCGCCACCGCGAGTGTGGTCTACGTGACGCACGATCAGATCGAAGCGATGACGCTCGCCGACAAGATCGTGCTGCTGCATGCGGGCAAGGACACCGAACGCTACGGCAGCATCGCGCAGATCGGCGCGCCGCTCGAGTTGTATCACCGTCCGCGCAGCCGCTTCGTCGCGGGTTTCATCGGCTCGCCGCGCATGAATTTTCTGCCTGCGCGCGTGACGTCGATCGATCCGCAAGGCGTGATCGTCTCGCTCGATCACACCGGGGAAAACGTGCGTGTGCCGGTGAATGGCGAAGGACTGCAAGCAGCGCAGCCGGTCACGCTGGGCGTGCGACCCGAACATCTGGAATTCGTCGACGCCTCTTTCGCGACGCCGGGTAACGGCGTATTGACCCGCACCGTCTCTCTCGTCGAACAGCTCGGCGAACACAGCTATGTGCATCTCGATCAGCCCGGCGGCGCCGCGCTGATCGCCAAGGCGCCCGGCGACACACGTCTCGCGCCGGGTGACCGCGCGCACTTGCGCGTGCCGCGCCATGCCAGTCATTTGTTTACCGAGGACGGCTTTGCGGCCGCTTCGCTCGAATCCGTCGAACACTACGCATAAAGGACATTCGAATGCGCCTTGGAGTCTGTTATTACCCGGAACACTGGCCGGAGTCGATGTGGGAAGACGACGCTCGCCGGATGAAAGCACTCGGCATCGAGCAGGTGCGGATCGCGGAGTTTGCGTGGAGCAGGATCGAGCCGACGCCTGGCGAATACGATTGGGGCTGGCTCGATCGCGCGATCGACGTGTTGGGCGACGCCGGCTTGCAGGTCGTCATGTGCACGCCGACGGCGACGCCGCCCAAGTGGCTGATCGACCGCCATCCCGACATTCTGCCGGTCGGCGCGGATGGGCGTCCGCGCGCGTTCGGCTCGCGCCGTCATTATGATTTTTCGTCGCCTTCGTATTTCGCCGCCTCGCAGAAAATCTGCACGGCGATCGCCGAGCGTTACGGCAAGCATCCGGCCGTCGCTTATTGGCAGACCGATAACGAATTCGGTTGCCACCATACGGTGGTCAGCTATTCGAGCGCGGCAGTGGAGCGCTTTCGCGAATGGCTGAAGGCGCGTTATCAAACGGTCGACGCGCTCAATCGTGCATGGGGCACGGTGTTCTGGAGCATGGAGTACCGCGGCTTCGACGAAATCGACGCGCCGGTGGCCACCGTTACCGAGGCGCATCCGTCGCACCGGCTCGATTACCGGCGCTTCGCTTCCGACGAAGTCGCGCGCTACAACCGCATGCAGGTCGAGATCATCCGCGCGCATTCGCCGGGACGTCCGGTCGCGCATAACTTCATGCAGCTCTTCACCGAGTTCGATCATTACAAGGTGGCGGCCGATCTCGATGTCGCGAGTTGGGACAGCTATCCGCTCGGCGCGCTGGAGGAGCAATGGTTCGCGCCGGACATCAAGGCGCGCTGGCTGCGCAGCGGGCATCCCGACTTCGCTTCGTTCAATCACGACGTGTACCGCGGCATGTCGAAGCTGCCGTTCTGGGTGATGGAGCAGCAGCCGGGTCCGGTGAACTGGGCGTTGTGGAATCCGGCGCCGTTGCCGGGCATGGTGCGCCTGTGGAGTTGGGAAGCGTTCGCGCACGGCGCGGGTTGCGTGTCGTATTTCCGTTGGCGTCAGGCGCCGTTCGCTCAGGAGCAGATGCATGCGGGCTTGAACACGCCCGATAACCGGCTCGACGTGGGCGGCAACGAGGCTGCGCAAGTGGCCAACGAAATTCGCATGGTGCTCGCGGCGAACGCCGATGCCAACGCCGCGATTCGCTCGAAAGTCGCGCTCGTCTACGACTATGAAGCGAAGTGGCTGTTCGAGATTCATCCGCAGGGCGCGGACTTTCACTATCCGCGTTTCGCCTTCGAGTATTACTCCGCGCTGCGCGCGCTCGGGCTCGACGTGGACGTCGTGCCGGTCGACGCGCCGCTCGACGGCTACCGTTTGATCGTCGTGCCGCCGCTGCCGGTCGTGCCGGACGATTTCGCGGCACGCCTCGCGCGTTCCGGCGCGCACGTCGTGTTCGGTCCGCGCACCGGTTCGAAGACTCACGATCTGCAGATTCCGGCCAACCTGCCGCCTGGGGAGCTTACCTCGGTGCTGCCGTTGCGTGTGTGGCGCGTCGAATCGATGCGGCCAAACGTGACCGAAGCCGTGCGGCTTACGGACAGCAACGACCCGAGCGTGGACGATGGCTTCGCGCGTCACTGGCGTGATTTCATCGACAGCGATGCGGCAGGTTCATTCGACGTGCGCGCGCGTTTTGCCGACGGTCATCCCGCCTATGTGCAAAGCGGCGCGTTTCATTACCTCGCGAGCCTGTTCGACGATGCGCTCACGATGCGGCTATTCTCACGCATCGCTCAGCAAGCGGGCCTCGATACGCTGTCGCTCGGCGAGAGCGTGCGGATCAGCCGGCGCGGCGCGCTGACCTACGTGTTCAACTACGGCGACGACGCGCACACGCTCGGCGATGTGGACGACAAGGCTTTCGTGATCGGCTCACGCGTGGTTGAGCCGCAAGGCATCGCGGTCTATCGATCGAATGGATGAGCCAGGTTCCACGCAGCACCACAACGACGTAAAAATCGACGCATAAAGGAGACAGGCAGGATGAAACTGAAACCACGCAAGATTCTGTTGGCACTCGCGCTGGCCGCGGCGGCGGCTGGAACGTCCGTCGTCAGCACGGCGCAAGCCGGCACGCTCGCCGTGAATATCGCGTTCAAGGGCGCAAGCCAGCGCGCGGTATGGCAGTCGACGATCGACGAATTCAAGAAGGCGCACCCCGGCATCGACGTGAAGGTGTCGTTCATCGACGAAGAAGCGTACAAGGTTCAACTGCCGGGCTGGCTCTCCACCGTCGCGCCCGACATCGTCAACTGGCATGACGGCGAGCGCATGGCGTATTACGCGCAGCGCGGCCTGTTCGAGGATTTGAGCGGCGACTGGGCAAAGAACGGCTGGAACGACATGTATGCGTCGACCAAGGAAGCGTCGTCGTATAAAGGCAAGCAGTATGCCGCGCCGACCGTGTATTACTCGTGGGGCATGTTCTATCGCAAGGATCTGTTCCAGAAAGTCGGCATTACCGGCGAGCCGAAAACCTGGGATCAGTTTCTCGAAGACTGCAAGAAGCTAAAGGCCGCCGGCATCACGCCGATCGCGGTGGCGGGGCGCGATGCGTGGACGCTCGCCGGCTGGTTCGATTATCTCGACCTTCGCCTGAACGGCAACGCGTTCCACCAGAAGCTGATGGCGGGCGAGATCGCCTACACCGATCCCCGCGTGAAGAAGGTCTACACGACGTGGAAGCAATTGATCGACGCGGGCTATTTCATCGACAACTCGCTGTCCTACGATCTGGATTCGGTGCAGCCGTTCCTGTTCCAGGGCAAGGCCGCGATGATGCTGATGGGCACGTTCATCACCGCCGGCTTTCCGCCGGGCGTGAAGCCGGAAATGGGCTATTTCCAGTTCCCGATCATCGACGAGAAAGTGCCGACCGCCGAAGACGGGCCGGTCGAATCGCTGCACATTCCGTCGAAAGCGAAGAACAAGGCCGACGCCCACACGTTCCTCGCTTTCGTGGAGACGCCTGCAATCGGCGCGAAGCTGGCCGCCGGGCTCGGCTCGCTGTCGGCGAACAGCAAGTCGCCCGAGCCGGAAGATCCGATTTCGAAGATCGGTTTCCAGATTCTCGCGAACACGAAGGGCGGCATTGCGCAGTTCTACGACCGCGATATGACCAAGGAAATGGCCGATGAAGGGATGAAGGGAATGCAGCAGTTCATCTCCGACCCATCGAAGCTCGACAGCGTGCTCGCGCAACTCGAACAGACGCGCAAGCGCATCTACAAGAAGTAAGCGGTGGCGGCCTTGGGCCGCCGTTCGCCACGTTCGATCGGGAGAATGATCGTGTCGCATTCCGTCACCCGTCAACCCATTGGCGGCCCTGCCGATTCCGGGGGCGCCGGGCTGCCCTCGTCCGGCGGGACATCACGCGGCGGGCTGCCTGCCGCCGCGCGCCGGCGTGGGCCGTCGCCCACCGCGCGGCGGCAGCGGCGCGCCGCTTTTCTGTTTCTCGCGCCGGCCTGCGTGATGGTGGCGATCTATGTGGTGTGGCCGATTCTCTCGACCATCCGCTTGAGCTTCTTCAATTGGGACGGCATGACCGAGCCGTCTTTCGTCGGCCTCGCGAACTATGCGGAATTGTTCCAGGCGCAGACGTTCTATACGGCGCTCAAGAACAACCTCATCTGGCTGCTGCTGTTCCTGCTCGCGCCGCCGATGGGGCTCGCCGTCGCGCTGTATCTGAACCAGGCGGTGGCGGGCATACGCATCGTCAAGTCGCTGTTCTTCGCGCCGTTCGTGTTGTCGGGCGTGGTGGTCGGTTTGATCTTCTCGTGGTTTTACGATCCGACGTTCGGACTGCTCGCGCTGATTCTCGGCCACGGCGTGCCGGTGCTCGGCGATCCCCACTATGCGACCTTCGGCATCGTGTTCGCGGCGCTGTGGCCGCAAACGGCCTATTGCATGATTCTTTACCTGACCGGCCTGACTTCGCTGAACGCCGAGCAGATCGAGGCCGCGCGCATGGAAGGCGCGCGCGGCTGGTCGATGCTGTGGCACGTGATCCTGCCGCAATTGCGGCCGACCACGTTCATGGCGATCGTCGTCACGGTGATCGGCGCGTTGCGCAGCTTCGATCTGATCTCCGTGATGACCGGCGGCGGCCCGTTCGAAAGTTCGACCGTGCTCGCGTATTACATGTACGACCAGGCGATCAAGTACTACCGCATCGGCTATTCGGCCGCGGTGGCAGTCGTGCTGTTCGGCATCATGCTGGTGTACATCGTCTATCACTTGCGCCGCATGCTGCGCGCCGAGCAATAAGGAGCCGCCATGTTTCCGATCTCGATCGACAAATGGAAGCCGGTGTCGCGCCGCGTGTACAAACTGACGTTGCCGATCGCATTGCTGATCTGGCTGCTGCCGATGATCGCAGTGCTCGTCACCTCCGTGCGCTCCACCGAGGAACTGAGCGAGGGCAATTACTGGGGCTGGCCGAAGCACTTCGCGATGTTCGACAACTATCGCGAGGCGCTGACCACGTCGCCGATGCTGCATTACTTCTGGAACAGCGTGCTGATCACGGTGCCCGCTGTCGTCGGCTCGATCGCGCTTGCGTCGATGGCGGGGTTCGCGCTGGCTATCTACCGGTTTCGCGGCAACTCGACCTTGTTTGCGACTTTCGTCGCGGGGAATTTCGTGCCGGTGCAGGTGTTGATGATCCCGGTGCGAGATCTATCGTTGCAATTGGGACTGTTCAATACGGTCAGCGCGTTGATTCTGTTTCATGTGTCGTTTCAAACCGGATTCTGCGCGCTGTTTCTGCGCAATTTCATCAAGCAGTTGCCATTCGAACTGGTCGAGGCGGCGCGCATCGAGGGCGCGAACGAGTGGACCGTGTTCTTCAGGATCGTGTTGCCGCTGATACGTCCCGCGCTCGCGGCGTTAGCGATTCTCGTGTTCACGTTCGTCTGGAACGACTACTTCTGGGCGCTGTGCCTGACGCAAGGTGACGATGCGGCGCCGATCACGGTCGGCGTGGCCGCGTTGAAGGGCCAATGGACGACCGCCTGGAATCTCGTATCGGCCGGGTCGATTCTCGCCGCGTTGCCTTCGGTCGCGATGTTCTTCGCCATGCAGAAGCACTTTGTGGCGGGGCTGACGTTTGGCGCGACGAAGGGGTAGGGCGGGGATGGTTCCGTTGGCGACCGGCGCCTAGCTCACGTTGAAATGCACACGGACGTCCTGGCGTGTTTCGACCGGATGTCCGCCCTGCATCGCCGGCAGGTAGCGCCATTTGTGAAGCGCCTGAAGCAGAATCTGGTTGAGCCGCGGATTGGGCGTCGGCTTGATGAGTTCGACGTCGACCGAACCGTCGACGTGAATCACGAAGCGCGCGGTCGCGATGGTTTGATACGCCTGCTCGCGCAAATCGTCGGGCAACTCCGGCAATGGTTGCGAGAGGGAGCGCGCGGCTGCATCGTTGGATGAGGTGGCGGACGGTGTGGCGCTTTGTTTTTCTTGCGAGCCTTCAACGGTGTGAGACGGCGCCTCGGCCGCGGCTTTCGATTCGCTCGCCACCGGTGCGGGCTGAAGCGGCGCGATGCTTTGCGTTGCGCGCGTATCCGCATTCGGTTTGGTGATTGATGCGGCGTGTTGCTGCAACGCGCGACGAGGCGGCTCGACAGGTTTCGGCGGACGGGGCGGACTCGGCGAAGCAGCCGGAGCGGGCGCGGCGCGAGCCGGATGCAATGAGCTTGTCGCGGCAGGCGGATCGATTTCCACCACGCGCATCTCCAACGGCTCCTCGGCTGTCGGTGCTGCGTTGGGCGTGGCCAGCCAGCGTCCGAATTCAAGCAGGAACATAAACCAGAGCAGGAACGCCAGCACGACCGCTAGCGCGATCCGTACCTTCGGAGCATCGCCGATGGCGACGGCAACGCGTGTTCCGCTACTCACGATGCACCGCGATCAGAAAGTGCTCCGCCCCGCCGCGGCGTGCCGCCAGCATCGCTTGAACGACTACGCCGTGACCGGCTGCGTCGTCGGCGGCAATGACGACATTTCCGTTGGATTGGAGCAGGTGCTTGACCGTCGACTCGATCTGGTCCGGGCGCACCGACTCACGATTCACAAATACCTCGTTGCGCCGATCCACCGAAATCGTTAGCGGTTCATGCGCCGCCATTTGCTGCGCGCGGCCGGCGGGAAGCGTGAGCTTGACGGCGTCGAGCCGCTGCATCGCCAGTGAGGCCAGCATGAAAGTCGCCAGCAGAAAGAACATCACGTCGATCATCGGAATGATTTCGATGCGGCCGCGCCGCGCCGCACGCGAACGCTTGAACTTCACGACCGTTCTCCCGCCGTCGATGCGGCCAGACGGATTTCGCCGAGTCGCGCATTTGCGAACGATTCGAGTTCGTCCATCAGACGTTCGAGCCGACGCGAAAAATAGTTGAATGCAAAGAGCGCGAACAGCGCGACGACAAGACCGATGGCGGTCGCGACCAGTGACTGCGCCACGCCGCCGGTGACGCCGCCCGGATCGACGAGCCCGCTACCGCCGAACAACTGGAACGAATGCATCATGCCGACGATGGTGCCGAGCAAACCGAGCAGCGGGGCAGCCGTGACGATCGTTTCCAATACCCAGAAGCCCTTGCTCATGTCGCGCTCGATTTGCGAGGCGAGCAATTCTGCCTTCGCCTCGCGTAGCCACAGCGGAACCGCAGGCTCGGGCGTCCACGGCGCGTTCATTCGCCTGAAAGCGTTTTGGCTGGCGACGTGTTTCAAGCTGCTGGACCAGTCGAGGGCCGATCCGCTCGCGCTGATTTCATGTGATCCGCGCATCGCAGCCGGCAAGCGACCAAAACGCAGGAACACGTATGAGCGGTCGAGGACGATCGTGACCGCGAGAATGGCGAGTACCGTGAGCGGATAGATAACCCATCCACCCACGCGTACCGCCGCCAGAACATGTGTCCAATCTTGCATGACAGATCTCTTATGGGCCGACGGATTCAGAAATGCTTGGTGACGCCTGCATAGACGGCGAAATGCGGACCGTATTGCGGCGCGCCGACGCCGATGCCCGAGCCGTCGCGCAACTCATAGACGCGATTGAACGCGTTGACCACGACGAGGCGGGCATCGAATTTGCCGAGCATAGGCTGGTTGAAGTGCTGAATCACACCGAGGTTGATCTGCGCGTAGACCGGCAGGCGGTCGGTGTTCGCAAAGCCGCTGCGCAAGCCGCTGCCTACGAGGCCATCGAATGTGAAGGTGGTTCTGCCGAGGTCGTAGGTTCCGCCGAATGAGGCGGTGATGCGCTGATCGTGGTCGAGATTTACCCAGTGAGAGCTGATATAAGCGAGCTCGTCTGCATCGAAATTGAATTGCGCCGAGTCGATCTGTTTGCCCTGCGCGCGGCTATACGCGAGATTCAGATAGGCGGACACATTGTCCTGCTTGTAGTTTGCGGTGAACTCGAGTCCGTACACGCGCCCGTACTGGTAGTTGAACGGCGTGAAGATGAGAGCGGAGCCGAATTGACCTTCGTCGAGCAGGTTGGTGGATTTTTTGTAGTAGGCGTCGAGGCCGATGGTCACGTTCGAGCCGAGCCGCTGCGTCACGCCCAGATCGAAGTAATGGCTGCGTTCGGGTTGCACCGGATCGTTCTGAGCGGACGGACTCTGATTGGTCGTGCCGTTGAAGCGGCCGATGGTCGAGCCGGACAATAGTTCGAACGCAGGCGGCGTGAAGTAGCGCGCGTAACCGGCGTGAAAGGTGGTGGTCGGTGTCAGCGCATAGACGAGACCGATGCGCGGGCTCAACTGACTCGCGCTGACGTATTCGTCCATCTTGTCGTAGCGCAGGCCGTAGTTGAGCGTGAGCTTGTCGGTGATCTTCCATTCGTCCTGCACGTAGGCGCTGTACAGGTAGCCGGTTTTGCTGCTCGAGTCGTGGATGTTGAAGGGCTGGTCCGATGCCTGGTTGCCGTCGGCGTCCGTCGCGAAGACGTTGACGTTGTCGTCGAATACCGCGTGCTCCTGCTGGAAGAGTATGCCGGAGCGGATCGTATGCTTGTCGTTCAGCCGCCAGGTGGTGTCCAGTTGCGCGCCGTTAGCCGAGTTGCTGTGAAAGTCCTTCGATGCCACGCCATTGAATAGCAGATCGCCAACCGGATCGGGATTGAATTGCGTTCGCGTGTAGCGTGTAAAGAGCGCGACCTGATAGTCGAGTGCGCCGCCATTGGTGCCCTGAAGCGCCACGACCGCAAAGTTGTTCAGCTCCGATTGCGTTTCGTTCAACCGGCTCGAATCGAAGGTGTTATTGCCGTTGAGCGTGAAGTTCGTCTGCAAGCCTGGCGTATTGGGAATTTCAAACTGATTGCTGGTGGTGCCGAACATCACGCTCAACCGGGTAAGCGGGTTGATGATGTACGACATATAGCCGAATGCGTCGCCCTGGCGTGTGTGATCGTGCAATGCATTGGCGCTCGCGGTCGGATTCTCGATGCCGAGGTTGTTGACGCCGAGCGATCCGCTGAAGTAGTAGCTGAACGGCCCCTGACTGCCGAACACGTCGGCGCTGGTCTTGAGGGCCTGGTGGCTGCCGCCGAATACGCCGATGGACCCGCCGTTGCCCGCATCGCCCGTCTTCGTGCGAATGTCCACCACGCCGGCCGTACGGTAGCCATACTGCGCGGGCAACGCGCCGGTCAGCAGGTTCACCTGATCGATGATGCGCGTGTCGAGCGTTTGCCCGAAGCCGCTAATCGGCTCGGGAATGATGATGCCGTTGATGCGGTATTGCAGATCCGCATGGTCTCCGCGCACGTGCAACTGTCCATACGAATCGGCGGCCACGCCGGGTGCCTGCAACAGCACCTGATTCAGCGGCGTGTCCTGCCCCGCGGGCAGCGCATCGATGTCGGCCTGACTGAAGCGATACACGCTGCTGCCGGTTTCCGGCGATAGGCCGTTGCGGGCCCGATCGAGCCGCTTCGCGTTCACCTGAACGTCGAGCGTGTCGCTGCTGGTCACATTGTTTGCGGCGCTATCGGTGTTTGCCGTGCTTGCCGTGGCGTTGCTGACCGGCTTGCCGGATGCATCGACGGCAGCGCCGGTTGCCGGGCGGTCGGTCGGCGCGGCGTGGGCATGAGCGGCAAAAGCGGATAGCAGCAAGGCTGCGTGCGAGACGCGCGTGCGGTTCTTCATCGTTATTTTGTTTGAATGTTGGCGACTGGGTGAGGGTGTCTTTCGTCGGAGATGTTCTTGTTAGCTCAGGTGGATGGCGGCGATTTGCCACTTTCCCTGCGTGCCGAGAATGTTATATCATTGCACTCAGAAAAGAAAATGACAATTCGATGATGTGCATGCGGAGGGAGCGTGAGGCGATGACGGCGAGCGGAAAACGCGTCGCCCCAATGCAAGCGGCGGATCTTTGAAATCCGCGCATGAGCTTGCATGAGAAGGGACCGCCAGGCATC
The DNA here is from genome assembly GCF_052045835.1 of Paraburkholderia sp. 22099. Classification (NCBI taxonomy): domain Bacteria; kingdom Pseudomonadati; phylum Pseudomonadota; class Betaproteobacteria; order Burkholderiales; family Burkholderiaceae; genus Paraburkholderia; species Paraburkholderia sp. 22099. Next base: position 39,345 of record NZ_JBQEPU010000035.1, read on the forward strand.
ACGGCATAGGGACGGGGCTGGCGAGCGTGAGTGAGCTGCTGGAGTCGACTCGAATAATCACGCGTGGGACCGGTTACGGTTGCGCGTGCTTCGCGGCGTCCTCGATAACCGCGACGACTTCCTTCGGCCGCGATTCATACACCGAGTGACTCGCGCCGGCGAGCACCGTCGTGTGACTATGCGCGCGCGCGTAGTACCAGCGTTCGAGGTCGGGGTTGATGATCTTGTCGTCCGCGGCGACGATGCCCCAACTCGGCTTGCTGGTCCACGCGGCGACCGTCATCGGCGTCGAGAAGACTTTCGCGGCGGTCAGCATCTGCGCATGCGACTCGAACCGAGCTTCCTTGAGCGGCAGGTCGGCGGCGAAATCCTTCGGGAAAGCCGCGGGGTTCAGATAGGTGTAGCCGTCGTCCGTTTTCATGATCGCGCCCGGCTGCTTCGACGTATAGCTCGGCATGCCCTTGCCGAGTGTGCTCTCGTCCTCGCCGACAGCCGGCGCATGGGCGGCCACATACACCAGGCCGACGACGTTCGGGTGTACGCCGGCCTCGGTGATCACCGAGCCGCCGTAACTATGGGCGACGAGAATCGTGGGACCGTTCTGCTGATCGAGAACCCGCTTCGTGGCGGCGACGTCGTCTTCGAGCGAGGTCAGCGGCTCCTGCACGACGGTGACGTGATAGCCGTCTTTCGTCAGTCTGTCGTAGACCGGCTTCCAGCCCGAGCCGTCCACCCACGCGCCGTGTACGAGAACAATGTTGTGGACGGGAGCGCTTTGCGCTTTGACCTCCTGCGCCGTGGCGGCGGTCGAGGCAAAAACACAGGCGGACAATGACAGGACGGCAGCGGCGACGGGCATCAGTTTCATGACTAACTCCTTTTGATAGGCGAGAAAAAGTTTCGAGAGGAAAGGGATCAATAGCGGAACGCGTGGCGGGCATGCTTCGCCTATGAGAGACGAAGCGGCGCGTCATGCAAGCCGTTCAGCTACCGAAGAAGACATTGCAATAGCTCACCGGTCCCACGCAGTTGGAATTCATCGACATGCGCGTGGACGCACCGGACGACGAACTGCCGTTCTGCGCCACGCCGCCATACGCCCGCGATCCGGTTTGCGGCCCGTCCTGCGCGGCGATCCTGGCCTCGGCTGCCTGGATGTCGGCGGGGTAGGTAGCGTCGTCGGCGACGGACGGGTTGTAGCCTGCCTGCTCGACGCGCACCAGGTCGGCGCGAACTTCGGCACGTGTCAACGGCGCGTTCGATTGTGCGAAGCTGAGAACCGGAGCAGCGAGGGTGCCGGCGGCGAGAGCGAAACAGATCAGAGCGTTTTTCATGATGAGTATTCCTTGTTCAACGTAATGAAATGAAGGGCAATGGTTGCCCCGAAAAGTAGTGATGCTTGACTTGCTGCTGTACTGCACGAGGTGTGTCCGGTTGTGCCAGCCGATATAAGTCGAATTGCCTCGGCTAGCAATTCGGCATTCCCTTTTCACAGGCGTGACTAAGCATCGGCGTATTGAAAGCGCCTCGCTATGTCATCGGGAAATACATCTTTGCTTGTTACCAACAGCGATGGTTAGTGATGGAGTCACGCATTGATGCTTGTCTCATCACTGGCGGCGAGTTGTTTTTCGCCGTCTGTGTAGGGGCAAACACGCCGGTTTGCCGCTTATTCCAAATTTTTTCCACCAGGCCGAATTTTTCGCTTGCAGGAACGAGTGGGCGCTGAGCACGGCGCCCGCCGGAGCAAGGCGCGCGCGACTTCGCGGGGCGCGTGTGTCGCTGCTGTGACGGCATTCCAGCGGACATTGGCGGAGGCGCTACGCAGTATGCGCATCGCATTGGCGGCCATTCCGAACGCCCACGGCAAACCATGGCAGCCCCGCGAATGCCGGCCATTGCATCGACTTTGCCGAGTCAGAAGCGGGCGGGAATTATTTCTGAATTATTTGCGAATTTAGGCCAATAAAATAGTAAAGAGGCTTAAAGCTCAATAGCCGTTTTTGAAAAAGCCTATTTAACAATTGCATTTAACATTTCACGTCTCCGATTCATTCACTATCGAACGGGCGCCCGTCGGGAGAGCATCACTCATGGTCCATAAACGAATGCGCGCGGTGTTCCTCGGCGCGGTGATTGCGATGATCGCGTCTCTCTGTCAGGCGCAATACGCAACCGACTGGCTGGCGAACACCTACGGCACCCTGGCCGCTCACGTGGGCAACGGCGCACGCTCGATGTGGGTCGCGCCCGAGGGCGTCATCTATACGGCTTCCCTGTGGGACGAAAACGAGGGCGGCGTCGCGATCTACCAGAACGGCAAGAGCATCGGCTCGATGGGCATCAACAGCGAGTTTCAGGGCGGGGCCATCACGGGCAATGCCACGTCGATCTTCACTGCGTTGCAGTACGGTACGCCGGACGGCACCGGTTCGGTCGTGCGATACAACCGCGCGACTCGAACCCGCGATCTCGTCATTCATGTCAGCGTGTGGGACGCGCTTCCTCGCGGCGATGTCATCACCGGTCTCGCGACCGCGGGCTCGCTGCTTTATGCGAGCGACTTCTTCAGCAATCGTGTGCGCGTCTATACGACGGACGGCGTATGGCAGCGCGACATCAGCGTCTCGGGTCCGGGCGCGCTCGCCGTGGATGGCGCGGGCAATCTCTGGGTCGCCCGCAAGAGCGCCGGCGTGATCGCCGAATACAGCGCGGCCGGCGCGCCGCTGAACACCATCCAGATGTCCGCCGCATCGCGGCCCTCCGCGCTGTATTTCGATGCGTTGTCCGGGCAACTCATGGTCGGCGACCAGGGCCCGGACATGAACATCAAGCTCTACAACATTGCGGGCGCGCCGACGCTGGCCGGCACGTTCGGCGTTCAAGGCGGCTATCTCGACACCACGACCGGCATCAAAGGCCAGGTGGGCGACAAGCGCTTCACGCGCGTCGTCGGCATCGGCAGGGATTCCGCCGGCAACCTGTATGTGCTCAACAATCCGTGGGGCGGAGGCTGGGACCTGGGCCGCAACGGCTCCACCGACATTCACATGTACAACAGCGCCGGCATTCTGCAATGGAAGCTGCAGGCGCTGAACTTCGAGGCGGTCGCCGCGCCGGACCCCGCGACGGACGGCGCCTACTTCTATAGCGGCATGAACATTTATACGGGCACCGCGGGCGGCACCTTCGTCGCGAATACGGTCGATCCGTTCACGTATCCGTCCGACCCGCGCCTGAGCACGAGCGACACGCAGCGCGGCCAGCACTTCGGTCAGCTCGTCAACGTTGGCGGGAACCGGATTCTCGTGGCCTCCGGCCAGAATCCCGGCGCGTTCAACTTCTATCATTTCAATCCGGCGAGCGGCTACATCGCCATACCGGACGCATCCATTCCGGGCGCCGCGTTCAATACGACCCGGCAGGTCACAGGCGGATTCTGCCTCGACAGTAGGGGAGACGTATGGGCCGGTCTGGATAGAACGAACCAGATCTATCACTACCCGCTGACCGGTTTCAACGGCGAGGGAAAACCGGCGTGGGGACCGGGCACCACCACTTCCATTCCGCAGAGCATCCGGCCGCTCACGCGCATCATCTACATGCCCGAGACCGACACCATGATCCTCGCGCAAGGGATTGCGGGGAGTTGGGACTGGACCGCGATAGATTCGAGAATCGAGGTGTATCACGGCTGGAGCGCGGGCAACAGGACGAACCCCAATCCGGTGATTACGCTCACCAGCGCCAATCCGAAGTCGATTACGGCGGCCGGCAATTATCTGTTCGTCGGCTACGTGCACACCGTGCCGAACATCGACGCCTTCAACCTCACCACGGGCCACCTCGACGCCACGCTCACCAATTCGAGTCCCGGTACGCTGGATGTCGGCAACGACGTGGATTCGATGTACGGTCTGCGTGCCTATCAGCGAGCGGCGGGCGAATACGTGATCACGAAAGACAACTACAACGGTTCGAGTTTGATCGTTTATCGCTGGACGCCCTGACGTTCACGCGAGCCGCACGCCGCGCACCGCCCTGCCGCCCAGCAGGCAGACGATCGCGGCGGCCAGCACGAGCACGCACAGCGCGAGGCGCAAGCCGAGCCAGCCGGCGCCGAGCCCGATCAACGGCGGCCCGATGAGGAAGCCCGCATAGCCCGCGGTGGCCGCCATCGACACGCCGATCGCCGGCGTGTCGGTCGAGCGGCCCGCCGCGCTGAAAATAACCGGAACGATATTCGCGAGGCCGATGCCGACCATCGCGAAGCCCACGCAAGCGGTGAGTACCGTTGGCAAGCTGAGCACGAGCGCGAGCCCGGCCACCGCAATCAGGCCGCCCAACGCCACGACCTTGCTGGAGCCGAAGCGGCGCACGGACACGTCGCCGACAATGCGGCAAGCCGCCATTGACAATGCGAACGCGGAATAGCCGACCGCAGCGACGCTCGCCTCCTGGTTCAACGTCGAGCGAAGGTACACCGCGCTCCAGTCGGCCACCGCGCCTTCCACCAGCATGCACAGAAACGCGAGCATCGCGAGTTTCATCACGCCGCCGCTCGGCCACGCGAATCCGCTCGAAGACGCAGCCGCGCGCGGACCGAGATCGCGTAGCGCGAGCAGCGCGGCGGCGACGATCACGATACCGATGACAACACCCGGCAACAGCAGACCGCCGATCACGCCGACGCCGCCTTTCTGAAGCAGCGCGCCGGTCGCCGCGCCGAGCAGCCCGCCCGCGCTCCATGCCGCGTGAAACGACGACATGATCGGCGAGCGCCACTGTGTTTCGATGGTGCTGGCGTGTCCGTTCATCGAGACGTCGAGCGCGCCGTTCGCCGCGCCCAATATGAACAGCACAATGCATAACGCCGCCATGCCCGGCGCGAACGCGGGCAGCGGCAGCGCGACGACGAACGCCGCGCCGAGCAGCGCGGTAGCCCGGCCGCTGCCGAAGCGCGGCGCGAGTTGCCCCGCGAGCGGCATGGCGACGATGGCGCCCAGTGCAAAGGCGAACAACGCGATGCCCAACGCGGTGTCGCTGAGCGCGAGGCTTTCCTTGATGCGCGGCACTTCGACGGCCCACGCGCCGATCCCGAATCCGTTGGCGAGAAACACGCCGATGGTCGCAATGCGCTCTTTCAACGGCTTGATACTCGATGCGAGGTGTGACGTCATGACCGAGCCACCGTCACGTTGTCGCACACGGCTTCGAATCTCGCAAGCCGCTCGGCAGGCACGTCGGCTTCGACAAACAGATAATCGACGGCCGATGCCGCCGCGACCGCGAATGGCGCCGTGGTCATCAGCTTCTCCGAGGTCATCGCGATGGCGATCTGGCCGCTCGCTTTCACCATTGCACGTTTGATTTCGGCTTCCTCGGCGTCGAAGGCGGCGACGCCTTCATCGGGATCGAGCGCACACGCGCCGAGAAAGCAAAGGTCGGCCTTGATCTGCTGGATTTGCAGCAAGGCGGTCGAGCCGACCGAGCCGGCCACGTTCCTGGCGATGCGTCCGCCGATCAGGATCACCTCGATTCCCGGCCGGTTCAGCAAGCGCGCGCAAGCCTCGGGCGAATTCGTGACGACGGTCAGGTCCGCGTGGTCGGGAAGCGCGGCGGCGATGGCGACGTTGGTGGAGCCGGTGTCAAGCACGATGATCTGTTTCGGCCGGACGATCGACGCCGCGGCGGCAGCGAGGCATGCCTTGCGGCCCATTGCTTGCCGCATGCGAACCGCCGCCGGCTCGCCGCCCGGCGAGAGGAGCAGGGCGCCGCCGTAGACGCGCTTGCAATGCCCCTGCTCGGCGAGGTCGCGCAAATGACGGCGCACCGTGTGTTCGGAAGTCTGCAATTCCGCCGCGAGCGACGAGGCGAGCACGCGCCCTTGCGCGCGCAGCCGCTCCAGGATCAACTGCTCGCGCTGCTCGGGCAGAAGCCCTTCCATTGCTTCCTGTCGTGTTCGTTGCATGTCTCCGCCTTGCTCGATTTGAAATCGCTCGTAATCGAGCAAAATATATCGTAAACGATCAAACTATGCAACGACGCCGCGATAGCTCAGGAAGGCTGTGCGTCCGGATCACGCCGCGAAGTCCGCCCGAAAAATGCCCGATCGGCGAGCCACACGGCGACGAGCGTCGCGCCCATCAACGGAAAGACGATGCCGAGCAGGACAAGCGCGGCTTTCCAGCCGCGCATCGGCGGCGCGGCCCGTTCGCGCGACGGCGCGCCGAGCGCGCGTTGCGGCCGCCGCTTCCACCACATCACGCAGCCGGTTACGGCCATGCCCGCGAGTCCGAGCGAAATCGCGGCGCAAAGAATCTGATTCGCGACGCCGAAGTAACGGCCCATATGCAGCGACGTGCCATACGACACCGCCTTGGACACCGCGCCGTAATCGCCATAGCGAATGTCCTTCAGCACCGCGCCGCTGTATTGGTCGATGTACAGGGTGCGCTCCTGTTTAGGATCGGCCGGAAAGTACGAGACGGTGTAGACGCCCGTTGGCGATGCGGGCAGCGCGATGTTGTAGCCATCGGTCACGCCGAGCGATGCCGTCAGCGCGACGATGCGCCCAAGCGGCAGCGCCTCGGACGCGTGAGCATGCGCATCGACGGAAGACGGCACCGGCGTGTTGCCGACCGCCCACGGCGTAAGCGGCAAGGGCAGATCGTCCATCACCATGCCCGGCATCGAGTCCGCGTTCGATGCGTGGGCTTCGTGCTCGCTGTGTTCTGCAGGTGACGCATGCGCGGATTGCGCCGCGGCGAACGTATCGCCGACGGAGGTCCGCTCGCCTCGCGCGCCCGGCAATACCGAGCGCAACGGCAAGCCGCCCCACGATCCCGGCGGCGCGCCCAGATTCGCCGCGCTCGCGAGCGCCTTGAACTGCTTGCCCCACGAACCCGACCACGGCAGCCCCGTCAATACGAACGCCAGCGCGCCGAGCGCGAGCCAGATGCCCATCACCGCGTGGATGTTCTTCCACAGCGCGCGGCCCTTTAGCGCGAAGCTCGGCGTCAACGCGGCGCGTAAGCTGGTTTTCTCGCGTGGCCACCAGAGTGCGACGCCGGTGCCGATCATCACCAGTGTCCAGCATGCGGCCAGTTCCATCAGCAGTTCGCCGGGTTTGCCGAGCAACAGCTTGCGATGCAGCATCCGGTCGACTTGCATGAAGCGATGCTCGACGCTCAGCGTGCCCAGCACCTCGCCGCTGTACGGATTCAGATAGACGCTCTGTTTTTCGCCGTCAGGCAGACGGAACACGAATTCGGCGCTGCGATCCGGCGCGCTCGCAATCACGGCGGTCACGGCAGCCGCGCCTCGCGGCATCGCCGCGCGGGCCTTGGCAAGCAACGTGTCTTCGCCGAGCCTGCCTGTCGCTTGCGGTTCGACGATCAGCCGGTGCGGATAAAGCAGCGGCTCGATTTGCGGCTGAAAGCAATACAGCGTGCCGGTGATCGCAAGCACGATCAGAAACGGCATCACGAAGAGCCCTGCATAGAAATGCCAGCGCCACAGCGTGCGATAGCCTGCATTCGGCATGCCGGTGAGCGCAGCCGTGCGTTGAGTGGTCGTGGTCGACATGGAATCTTCCTGAAACGAAAAATGGGTCAATCGGTTCGCGCCCGGCGCCTACGCGTGGCAGCGCATCGCGTTCACATGCGCAGCTTCGCCTCGACGTAGAACGTGCGGCCCGGATACGGGTGATAAACGAAGTAGCGGGCGTCGAACAGGTTGTCGACGCCGATGCCGATTTCACTCAGCTTCGTCGGCTTGAAGGTGAACTTCGCATCGGCCACCGTGTACGAACTCGTGCCGCCGAACACGTCGGGATTCGTGTCGGTATTGGTGAGCGTGTTGTACTGGCGGCCCGAATAGCGCGCGGCGAGCGTGAGCGCCGCGCGTTCGTCGATGTGATAAGTCGCCGCGAGATTCACGCGCCACAGCGGAATGCGATAGAAGTACTTGCCGACCGTGGCCGGGTTTTGCGCGTTGGCGATGATCTTCGATTGCGTATAGGCCACGCTCGCCAGCAGATCGAGGCCGCGCACGAACACGTCCTCTCCCGAGTAGCTGGTTTCCACGCCGCGCGAGCGCACCTTGCCGATGTTCTGGAAGTTCGTCACGCTGGGAATCACGGTGGTATCGGTCTGACTGAAGATCGTGTTCTTCACGTCGTCCTGAAACAGCGAGAAGCGGAATACGCCATTCCAGTGCGCCCATTCGGCGCTCAGTTCTTTCGAAAGATCGTCTTCGGGCTTCAGGTTCGGGTTGTTATTGACGATCGAGGCGCCGTTGATTTGCCCCTGGAACAACTCGCTGACAGTCGGAAACCGATAAGCGCGGCCGATGGACGCGCGCACGCTCAGGTCGTCGCTGACATCGAACGAGAGCGACGCTTTCGGCGAGAAATGCTGCTGGCTTGCATCGCCGTATGCAAGCCTTTTGCCGGGCAATGCCTGAGAACCGCCATAGGCTTGCCAGTCTTCATACCGCACGCCGTACACGAGCTTCCAGCGCGGCAGAAAACGCCAGGCGTCCTGCGCGTACAGCGCCTGGGTTTGCGTCTTGCCCGCGAATACGTTGGCAAACGACGTGGCCGCGCCGTCGCGCCAGTTGAGCGTGTTGTAGCTCTCGTTGTCGAGGAAGTAGTTGTCGTAGTGATAGCCGAAACTCAGCGCGTGATTCGCGAGCCCGGCTTGGGTCAGCGCGGGCGTGTAAGTGGTGCGCAGATCGAGCGTTTTCCAGCCCGTGCCGTCGCCGAGCATCATCGTGCCGGGGCCGTTGCCCGGCGCACCCGAACTCGCGGTGCGCGCCACGCTGTTGCCGATGTCGTAGTAGGAAGCGATCGCCTCGCCGTTCCAGCCCGTGGCGTTGCGCGTTTTCAGCGACACGCCGTAGAGCCAGTTCTCGCTATGGCCGAGGCTCGGGGCGAATGCGGCGGCGGGAATCGTGTATTCGTAGCCGTCGATCGCAACCTTGCCGCTGTACACGGGGTTGCCGTTCGTGTCGCGCAGGAAGCTCGACGTCGCGCTGTTATACGTTTGATGCCAGTAGCCGAGCGTGAAGCCGGCTTGCAGCGTCGGCGTGAAGTCGTATTGCATCTTCAGCCTGAACTGGTCCTGCACGGTGTGCTCGATGCCTTCGCCGTTCACGCCGAGCACCGCGGTCGGCGTATTGGTCTGGTTGTTGTAGAAGTGCGCGCCGCTCACCGGAGTGTCGCCGGCTTTCGCGGGCGTGGTCGATTTGGCGAGCGTGGTGAATTGCAGCGGCTGGCTGGTGTTGTCCAGGTGGTTCACGCCGAGCCGATACGAGAACTTGCCGATCCGGTCGCCGATCGACGCACTCGCTTCGCTGCCGTTGAAGTTCTGATTCACGCCGAACAGGCTGAAGTGCTGGGTGAAGGCTTTGAGGTCCGCGTCGGCTTCGAATTTTTTCGGCATCCGCGTGCTGATGAGCACCGTGGCGCCGAGCGAATTGCCCGGATACAGCGCGGAAAACGGCCCGTAGATCACGTCGACCTGCTGGATCTCGTCGGGCGACACCATCGACCAGCGCGGCGGAAACGAAAAGCTGCTGCCCAGCAGATTGCTGAGCAGCAGACCGTCCGCATAGACGAGACCGCGCGCGCTCTGCGTGTTGCTCGTGCCGCGCACGGCGATGATCGCATTCAGGTCGCCGATGAAGCGCTTGCGCACCGCAAGGTTCGGCATGTACTTCAGCACGTCCTCGGTGTTGACGACGTTCCAGTTGTCGAACTGTTCGCGGGTCACCGTCTCGACAGAGGCCGGCAGATTCGGGTCCACGGCGCGCGGCGTGCCGGCCGCATTCGCGCTGACGCTGACTGCCGGCAGCGTGGCGTCCGCGATTGCGTTCTCCGCATGAGCCGGCGACGGGATGAATGCCGGCACCAACGCCGGAACGAAGACGGATAAACAGCCGGGTAGACAGACGGTCGCGCCGGCGGGCCAACACCGCGCCAAACAAGCGGGCAACTGAACCAAAGGATGCGCCGAAAAGTGTGCGAGCCTAGACCGCGGCGAACGCCGCGCGGACGCGCAACGGCGAGCGCGAAGGCACAGCCTTCGCAGAACGAGCTTGAACATGAACGTTTCCTCGATGCATTGAACAGGCGATCGCGCGCACCCTCGACGGACGCGACGAATACGCGATCAGGAACAACGGCGATCAGGAAACGACAGGCGGGTCTCGGGGACGTCCGGACGGAAACGCGCCGAGCGGCGTGAAACGGGTGGAGAGGGTGGGCGGCGCGGTGCCGGCAAGCGCGAGCGGCGCCGGCAGATCGACGGCGGCAACAACCGGCATCGCGACGTGATGTTCGAGCAGATGGCAGTAGCCGCACGCGCCGAAGGCGTCGGCGTGGCTGAGACTGACCGGCGCGGGGCCGGCCTGAGCGATCGCGCTCGCCTCGCTCGGCCCGCGCGGCTGAAGCGCCGAACAGAGCGCCGCAAGGGGCTCATGCACACGGCTCGACGCCAGCATCTGACTCACGACCGGCGCGAACACGACGAGCCACATGGCGATCAGGCCAAGCCATGCGGTCAGGTGGTGGCGGGAGCGTGAAGTCATGATGGAGAGGATAAAGACGCCGGCGATTCTAGCATCGCCGGGCCGGATTTTGCCGCGCGATCCTCGTCATGCGGGCCGAAAGGCGGACAGGATCTCGTGCATCGCCTCGCCGCCACTGATAACCACCACACATCAATCGTTCCAAAAATAGCACTTATCGTTTCGCGGCGTTCGGGCGAGTATTCGACAAACAACAATCCGCCGAGCACCGCAAGCTCAAAATTTCTGGAGACGTCTCGATGCATTCCCCCTCAACCTCCCTGGCCCCCGGGCAATCGAAGGCCTCCGCCGTACTTCGCGTGACGGCGGGCAACTTCCTGGAGCAGTTCGATTTCTTCCTGTTCGGCTTCTATGCCACGCAGATTGCCGCGGTCTTTTTCCCGGCGGGGAGCGAGTTCGCTTCGCTGATGATGACCTTCGCGGTCTTCGGCGCGGGCTTCCTGATGCGGCCTCTCGGCGCGATCATCCTCGGCGCGTATATCGACGATGTCGGCCGTCGCAAGGGCCTGATCCTCACGCTGTCGATCATGGCGAGCGGCACCATTCTGATCGCGTTCGTGCCGGGCTATGCAACGATCGGACTCGTTGCGCCGGCCCTGGTGCTGATCGGCCGTCTGCTGCAAGGCTTCTCGGCGGGTGCGGAATTGGGCGGCGTGTCGGTCTATCTCGCCGAGATGGCGACGCCCGGCCGCAAGGGGTTCTTCACGAGCTGGCAGTCCGCCAGCCAGCAAGTGGCGATCGTGGTGGCAGCGGCACTCGGCTTCGCGCTCAACCAGTGGCTGGACACGGCGGCGATCGCCGCGTGGGGATGGCGCGTGCCGTTCTTCGTCGGCTGCATGATCGTGCCTTTCATCTTCGTTCTTCGGCGCAATCTCGAGGAAACGCGGGAATTCAAACAGCGCCAGCATCGCCCGGGCATGAAGGAGGTTTTCGCCACGCTCGTGCAGCACTGGAATGTCGTGATCGCCGGCATGCTGCTGGTCGCGATGACCACCACGAGCTTCTATCTGATCACGGTGTATGCGCCGACCTTCGGCAAGACGGTCCTGCATCTGAGCACCGCCGACAGCCTGCTCGTCACGCTGTGCGTGGGGATCTCCAACTTCATCTGGCTGCCGGTCGGCGGCGCGTTGTCGGACCGGATCGGACGCCGTCCGCTCCTGTTCGGCATGACGGTCCTGGCGATTGCGACCGCCTACCCCGCGCTATCGCTGCTGGCTCACGCGCCGAGCTTCGTCAACATGCTGCTCGTGCTGCTCTGGCTTTCGTTCATGTACGGCATGTACAACGGCGCAATGATCGTCGCGCTCACCGAAGTGATGCCGGTCGAAGTGCGTGTCGCGGGATTCTCGCTGGCCTACAGCCTCGCGACGGCGGTCTTCGGCGGGTTCACGCCCGTCATCTCGACCGCGCTCATTCACACGACGGGCGACAAGGCCGCGCCCGGCTACTGGATGAGCTTCGCCGCGGTGTGCGGGCTCGGCGCCACGCTGGCACTGTATCGGCGCCGTGCCGTTCCGCTGCCTGCCGCTTCCTGAAGCATCGCTGCGCGCTTCGAATTTCAGACTGACATTCCTTCGACCATGAAATCCATCCTTCTGAAACTCTGCGCGGCGGCACTGCTCGGCAGCGCCGCCGCGGCGAATGTGCAGGCCGCCGATCTGCACGTGATGACCTCGGGCGGCTTTACCGCCGCCTACAAGCTGCTCGGCCCGAAGTTCGCGGCGTCGACCGGCAACACGCTCGATACCGCGCTCGGTCCGTCGATGGGCAAGTCGCCGGAGGCCATTCCGAACCGTCTTCAGCGCGGCGAGCCTGCCGACGTGGTGATCATGGTCGGCTATGCACTCGACGACCTGATCAAGCAGGGCAAGGTGATGCCCGATTCGCGCGTCGAACTCGCGGATTCGCGCATCGGCATGGTCGTGCGCGACGGCGCGCCGAAGCCCGACATCGCGTCCGAGGCCGCGCTCAAGGAAACCTTGCTGCATGCCCGGTCGATCGCGTACTCGGATAGCGCGAGCGGCGTCTATGTCGAGCGCGAGTTGTTCAAGCGGCTCGGCATCGAGGAACAGGTGAAAACCAGGGCGAGGATGATCCCGAAGATTCCGGTGGCGTCCGTGGTTGCGACCGGCGACTACGAAGTGGGTTTTCAGCAGGTGAGCGAGCTGCTGCCGGTGAAGGGCGCGGCGTACGTCGGCAAGATTCCGGAGTCGATGCAGTCCGTCACGCGCTTTGCCGCGGGCATACCGGTCGGCGCGCAGCATCCGAGGGAGGCGAAAGCGCTGCTTGACTATCTGGCGTCGCCCGCCGTGCAGCCGGAGGTGACATCGACCGGGCTCGATTCCGTCGCCACGCATTGAGACCCAGGCAACGATTCAGCCCGGCAGGTCGACGGGCTGATCGAAGGTTCTTCTGGCTGATGCGCCAGGCACAAGGCGTTCTTCAGGCGAGAGCGGACCCGGCAAAAGTCCTCGGTCTCGAGCGCTTCATTCGCTCGAAGCGGAAGTTCTATTGCGCGGTTCCACGACGGTGTAGAAAATCCGATTCGTACCCGCTCTGCTTAGCACAAGTGCCAATCCGCGCCGGGGCCTCTCTCATGGACTGGACTGAGCGCACGATCACGGCGTCCAGCGATAAACGGTGATGCTGGAACCCTTGACGTTGTTCTTCGTGACTACGTACTCGCCCGTCGATCGAAGATAGGCCCTCACGCCGTACATCGAATCGAGGGCGCTGCTGGCGTCCACGGTACTGCTACTGGTGTTGATCAGTGTGGCGTCGAGGTTGCCGGTAGCGAGGTTAAAGGCGTCGATGTTCGGCCTGGCCGGCCCGCTGCCGCCGAACCAGTAGCCGACGAAGAGATGGTTGCCGGCCGCGGCAATCGACTTGGCGCCGGCGTTAGCGAGGTTGATCACCGGGTTCGGCGCGGTGGTGTTGCCCGCGCCCCAGCCGTGATACACCTCGATCCGCGTGCCGATCGACGTCCAGTCCGTGCTCCCCACGATGCCCTGTCCGAGAATCATGGTGTCGCTGTCCGCCAGGTAGATGATGCGCGTCAACGGCTGGATGCTGGCGGGAATGCGGACCGGGATACCGGCGCCCCATGCTGGCTTGCCGCTGGCGTCGAAGCGGGTCAAGGGATAGTGGTAGATATAACCGGTCCTGTCCAGACCGGCCCACACGCCCCCCTTGCTGTCGATGCAGAATCCGTTTCTGACCGGTGCGGTCGTATTGAACGCCGTACCGGGAAGGGTGGCGTCCGGTATCGCGATGTAGCCATTCGCAGCGTTGAAGTGGAAGAAGTAGAACGTATCGGGATTCTGGCTGGACACCACGAGAATCCGGTTGCCGCCCACGCTGGCAAGTTGACCGAAGTGCTCATCCCGTGCGCGATCGTTGAAGTTGACGCGCGGGTCCGACGGATAGGCGAACGGATCGACGGTATTCGCGACGAAGGTGCCGCCTGCGGTGCCGGCGTGAATGCTGGTGCCGCCATAGAACAACGCGCCATCGGTGGCCGGGTCCGGCGCGGCGACGCCCTCGAAGTTCAGGGACTGAAGCGTCCACTGCAAGTTGCCGGCGGCGCCATACGCGTGAATGTCGGTGCCGCCGTCGCGGCCGAGGTCCCAGCTTCCTCCCCACGGGTTGTTGAGCACGTAGAGGTTGCCGGCGGTGTCCTTGCCGATGCCCGTGACGCGGGTGAAGCGCTTCGCGCCGACCTGGCCTTTGATTCCCGTCGTGGTGTCGAGATAACCGCCCTGAATGCCGAATGTACCGGCCAATGTGGGCGTGCCCGAGAGCTTGTAGCGCTTGATATTCATGTCAGGGCCCTCGTCGCCGACCATGAGTTGCCCCGTTGACGCATCGGAATAGAGCGCCGATGGCTGCGAGTCGACAGGCATCTGGATGGTATTCAGCAGGGCGCCGGTTGGACTGAACTCGACGATCGTGCCCGTCTTCTTCTGTGCAACCCAGACGTTGCCCGCGCCATCCAGGGCGAGCGCGCCCGGACTCGCGACGTTGATGTCGCGCTTCCACACACCGTCGGTGGTGAAGACCCGGACGCGATTGCCAAAGAAGTCGCTCGCATAGAGCAGCGAACCGGCGGTGGCGAGTCCGGTGACGACATCGACCCGAGGCTGGTTGCTCAACGCACTGACCTGAATCAAAAGATCGCGGGTCCTGGTGGTGCGGTTGTAGCGTCCCACCGCGCCGCTTCCGTAGGCGCTGCTGTACTGCAGCGCCGCGAAAATCGAAGCGGCGTTTCCGGTAATGGCGCTGCCCTGAAACTCACCGTGAGTCCCGATCGAGCCGGCGGCGCGGCCGTTCTGGTAGATGGCGACGCCGCCCTCGTACTCGTCCCACATGGAGGCCGTATAGATCACTCCTTCGGGCGCGACCCACATGGCACGCGCAGTGTTGCCCACGTGGCCGGCGAGGGTGCCATAGGTGTTCGCCAGCCAGTCTGTGGTGTTTTGCGCCTGACAGGCTGGTGCAAACGCGGCGATCGCCAGGGCGAGGAACACAGCACGAATCCGTTTCTGCTCGACCATGGCCGATGCTCTCCGAAAGGTGGCGATCATTCACTTGGATCGACTCCGAGGAATGGGCGAGACCCCGCGGGCGCTTGCACGGTCGCATAGACAGGTGACTCATGTATGAACATATGCAACTCATCGCGCCTTTACAAGCTCGCCGCATGGGTTATGCGCCGCCGCTATCTGCTACCGCCGCCGAGCGCGTCTGCCAATATGCCTGTGCGCAGGCCGTCGTTATCAGCGACCACAGCGGATGCCATCCGGTTGAGATGAGCAGCCCTGCCACTGAGAGCAGCGCGAAACAGTCTTTAACCCCGGTTGCTTACGTTGCACTTGCAGTGAAGAGCGCCATGCTGGAACAGGGCAGTCAAACGCGTGGAGGACGATCGTGATCGCGACCGGGCGGCTCCGCTCCGACCGATGCCCCGATCATGGCGACGTTGTGGCCGCGTACCGCGATCAAGCCGACCCGCGGCTGAGGGTTTTCCTTGGGGAGTGAGTAAGGGTGACGTTCAACCTCGAGCGCGCAGAACAGGCACGGCAACAATGCCGATGGTTGGGCGAGGGCGGTCATGCTAGGATTTCTCGCAAACAACTCAGGAGACTGCTATGCCGTTCATCTGCGAAAACGTTGAATGTCGCGCCGTGCTGGCCCGCGGGCAGGTCGGCTCCATTCACGAGAACGAGGGGTGGTGCTTCTATTGCCCAGACTGCAAGGTGAGAAACGAGTTGAAGGACATTGCCGTGCCGGGCGGTCCTGTTGAGTTGGTTCAACCGGAGAGATCTGGTCTTCCGCACAAAGTGATTGCAACTGCTCGACCACTGGAGGACGGCAGGTACTCGGCGCAGTTGCGCATACAAAGAGCACTCGGTATGAAGGGGACTTACGCGACCGAGGAGAATTGGGAACAGCTCGGTGTGTTCCTTGATGCGCAGGAGGCCGTCGCTCATGCGAAGTCCATTGCGGCAGACTGGCTGGACCGAAAGGCCTAGCCCGAGTGAGTGGAACGCTGGATTCAGCCGTGCGCGGATCTTTACGGCTGGCGCGACCGTAGATCCGCCGACAACCTGGTGCTGTCCGGCGCGGGTGCCGTGAAGGTAGCGGTTCAGCCTTCGGTACGTTCAATAAGCGACACCAATGGAACCGCCCCACGCTGAAACACTCGGCCAGACACATCACTCATGAAGCTTCGACGGCAGCGAGTTTCACAAATAGTCGGGCTGCTTCGTTGCCATGGGACAAGGCACGCAGTGCAAGCGAGAGCGCTAGCTGCGCGTCGTGGGCGACTGCGCTACGGTTCTGATCGAAGAGCTTGACGGCATGACGCATATGCAGTGCCGCCTGGTCGTGAAGCTCTGCTGCCGTTGCGTGATGTTTTGCCGCAACTTCATTGTTTTTGTCAGAGCCGGTCGATGCAGGCGTTATCGGCGGCGTAGTGGCGCTGTGTGCACCGGCCTCGTGTGCCTGATCGATCGCGTACAAGGTGTGGCCGTAGGCCATCATCGACTGGTGTGCGGCGTGGGCATAGTCTTTACCGGCCTCGAAATGCCGCGACGCCTCGCGGTGATATCGTGCCGCCTTCTCGTGATGTGACGCCGCGGCTTCCAGATGTTCTTTTTTGTTGTGCTTCGTGTTCATATCGGCTCCTGTAAGACTCACTCCGATGGCGACCGATTGGAAGACGCCGTGGCGGGTCGGAGGCCACTGGATTCGAATTTACACGCACTTGCGCTCCTGCGCGCACCAGAACCGGATCGATCGGATGCGCGGGGCGAAAAAGCTAGGCGGTCCGTGCGGTCAGACGCACCGGCATGGCACTCGGAACCATGGTGAAGGCAGTGACCTCCCGGATCGTACCTGGATCGACAGCCATCTGAATCGAGAAATTCGCCATCAGCATCGACAGCACCAGGCGCATTTCGACCGCAGCCAGGTAACGTCCCGGACACACACGCGGCCCCGCGCCGAATTGCAGGTACGCGCGCGGGTCGTGCGCTGTACGCGGGCGGCTCCCGTCATGCAGCCAGCGATCAGGGTCGAATTGCAACGGATTCGAGAAATTTTTCTCGTCGAGTGTCGCGGGCCGATTCAGGAAAAACATCTTCGTGCCAGCCGGCAGCATGATGTCGGCGAGACACACATCCTCCAATGGCTCGAACGAGTTCACCGCGGCGACAGGGCGCAGCCTTCCGGTCTCCGTGCAGACAGCCTCGAACAGATCCAGTTGCTTCAACGACGTGAAGTCCGGGCAAACGGATTCCGAGCCGAGCACACCGCGCGCTGAGTCGAAGAGCCTCTGTTGCAAGGCCGGATCTGCGGCAATGTATAGCAAAGCCCACGCTATCGAATTTGCCGTCGTGTCTTCGCCCGCCAGCAGGAGTGTCAGAACATTGGCGGCGACCTGGTCGTCGGTGACGCCGGAGCCGGGCGTGTCGCGCATGGCCAGCATCGCTTCGAGGAGATGACGTGGCGACTCCGATGGTTCGTCGCGCATCCGTTCACGCGCCCGGCTCATCATGCTGCGCACATATCGGTGAACTTCGACCAGGGAGCGGTCGAGTTGGCGGTCCCGAGGGAGCTTGACATACCGCCAGTACGGAAAAGGCGCGTTGATGCGATTCATCAGCATCGGAAAGATAAGCGCGAGATGTTCCTGTATGACACCCCGGTCCTGTTCCAGGGTTCGCGGGTCCTCGCCAAAAGCAAGAGCACTGGTGACATCCACCGTGTACCGCTTCAGATCGTCAGTCATCTCGACGACCTTGCCGTGCGCCGCGGCGCTTTGCCAACGTCGGTAAAGCCTCTCCGTGGTGGCCTTGAGACCGGGGTAAAAGGCCTTGATATTCGGGATGGACAACGATTGCATGATCAGTTTCCGTTGAGGCGCCCACGCTGCGCCCTCGGCAGAAAACAGTCCGTTGGTGCCGATTTCCTCCAGCACCGGCTCGATCGATGCATAACGGCGATACCGGTGTGGACGTTCGCGCATGATGGCCTGGCACAGCTCCGGATCGGTCCACACTGTCACGGGCATCCGGCAGATCTGAAACCTGAAAGGCGAGCCGAGTTCCTGGGCCCATTGTTCGAGCACGAGATGAAGGCGGGTCGGCGATAGCTGATGAAGGTTGCCGACAAAAGGCAGACCCTTCGGGCACGGAAGATCGGAAACCTGCCTGCACCGGACGCGGGAACTTGACACTGTATCCATCAGATACCTCTTGTTTGCGGTTCCTTGATTGGATGGCCGGCAACCGGCGCTGACCGCCAGTCATTCAGGATAGATCATCCTGCGCGCGGTTGGGGGCAATGGCGGTGAGCGCGTGCTGCCTGATGCTCGGCGATATGTACACGGGTATTCACGCCGTGGCCGCGATCAACGCCGCGTTGCTCGGTCGTGTGAAGAGCGGTCGCGGCCAGCACATCGACATGGCTCTCTACGACACGCTGGTGTCGATGCACGAATACGCGGTGCAGTGCTACACGATGCAAGGCATCGTCCCTGAGCAGACCGGTCACGACATGCCTACGTCGACGCTCTATGGCGTGTTCCGTGCCGCGGATGGCGACATCGTGATCGCCGCACGGGTGGACGACCCGTGGAAGCGTTTCGCCGCCCTGGTCGAAACGCATGGCGGACCTGCCTGGTTCGGCGCGGGTGGCGCGGTGCGCGGCGCATTGCTGCCGTTGACCGCCGACCGCCAGCAGGCAGGGAACGGCCAGGAGCCGCCGTTCGCATGGGTCGTCCCTCGGACGTTCAAGCGTCGGCTTCACCCCGTAACCGGCCATCCGCTTGACAAAGACAAACGCTCCTTCATTAACCGAAGCGGCCGCTCAGTTAGTACGGCGAGAACGTCCCTTAATAAACACGAAGCTAAACACGGAGCGGCCACGGCTGTTGTCACGGCATCGCACTGTTCGTCGTTGCTCCGGTGCCTAGTGCCGGAGTGGTATCAGACATAGTCACTTCTGTGCGCGGTCTCATGCTTCGGTCTCGTAACGCAGACCGTAGCGCCCGCTCGTTCGCTTGATTCGCGCGAAGCCGAGTTCCCCGAAATGCATACCTGCGATCAAAAGTCCCTCCGAACTGACCAGGTCCAGAAGCCGTGATCGTGTGGCGGCTGCCAGGGAAGGGTCCTGATCGAATGCGATCGATACGTCCGGCCGTTCAATCTGGATGTGCGGGAAATGAACAATGTCTCCCCAAACAAGCAGGCCCTGATCAGGGGATTCGACAAGATATCCGGAGTGTCCATCGGTGTGTCCCGGTAGCGGCATCGCTCTGATACCGGGAAGCACTTCTCCGTCATCGAAAGTGCGAAGCTTGTCGCGGTAGCCGTCGAATACCCGACGCGCTATCAGGAAGTTACCGCGGGCACGCTCGCTGGCACGACTTAGGTTTCCGTCATCCTGCCAGAATGCGACCTCTTGCTGATGAGCAACAAGCTCCGCATTCGGAAAGGTAATTTGTCCGGCTGTGTCCACTAGCCCGCCGACATGGTCGGGATGGGCGTGTGTGAGCAGGATCGTGTCGATCTCGGATGGTTCGACGCCAGCAAGCGATAAATGGGTTCTCAGGCGGCCGCCCCATTGCTTGATGCCTCCCGCCCCACCGTCGATGAGAATCGTGCGGCCCGCTCCGCGTACAACATAGCAGTTGATATGTACGGCGGAAGGCTCCTTCTGCCCTGCATCACTTTGCATTCTGGAGGCCTCGGACGGGGCGATGTTCGAGAGGAAGTCCAGACTAGCGGTAAGGTAGCCGTCGCTGATTGCGGTGATCGTGAAATCCCCGGCTCGCTGACTTGGAAAGGCAAAGGTGGACACAATTCTTCTCCGGAAGACTTTTTAGTTTCGGGCGTGAATGTTCGATGCGGCATACCCAAAACAACGGATGCGCGCCGTGAAACCCGTGCGGCGCGCAATGGCGTCGTCCAGGGCTTCCATGAACTGGTTCATCACCGAAGGCGTGCGAAACGTCTCGAGGCGATATTGGATTTCCGCGAAGACGGGATGTCCGTGCCCATGCCGAACGTCGACATAGACGACATGAACGTTTTCGAGCGCCGCTTCGAGGACACTCGTACAGAGTACGATGCAGTCGCTGGAAAGTTCGGCAAGCCTCTCATCAGACGGCATTTGCCCGGTAGGAATATAGAAAGTGACATTGGGCATCGCGGACCTATTTTTCCTGTTCGGCCGAAACAGTGTGGGAGCCCGTCAGTTGTTCCATCATCGGCGAGTAGAGGTGGACGCCTTCCGACATGCTCTCGACAAGTTGAGCGTTTCGCCGAGGCAGTCTTGCGAGCCAACGGCGGTCCGGAAACTTCTCCAGCGCGACTGCTCGCATGGCCAACGGTGTGAGGCCCATCTGGATCAGAGGTTCGGGGCCGCCTGCACAAAGCACGAGGAGTTCGTCAGCATTGACCGCCGGCGCAAGGCCGATATCGCTGTAGAGATTTCTATGCCAGTCGGTGATGTGTTGCTGCCACCTCGCAAAATTGCCACCGCCTTTCTGGCGATATTCCGCTCCCGTCAGGACATCGAGACCGTCAATCGTGTGGACGGCGAGGTAGACCGGGCAACCGTCGCTTAACGACTTGAAGCGCTGCGATGTGTGAAAGCCAGTAACCGAGATGAGGGCGGGCAGCTTTTCAAGGCTGTAGAAGTCATTCCATTCGGCTTCGCTGTTGGCATCGGCGAAGCTGCATTCCACGGTGTAGATCATCGGATTATCCTTCGTGACGGCTGTCATGATGCAGCAAGCGACCCATGTTCATTGCAGTAACGTAATGCTAATCTGATGTTTTCCGCGCATATAGCGATATAAAGTCAGCCTTCAGTGATGTTTGCTCAAGCTGGTCGAACGCATTCCAACCGGCGAGACTTTCGATGCGACGTAAGATTCCAAGCAATTCCGCGCTCCTGGCTTTTGAGGCTGCGGCTCGACACGGCAGCTTCGCCCGCGCGGCCGAGGAGTTGGCGCTGACCGAGGGCGCCATCAGTCGTCAGATCGGTCGCCTGGAGGCGTTTTTGGGTGTCACGCTGTTCGAGCGCGTTGGAAATCGGGTGAGGCTTGCGCCCAGCGGCACGCGATACGCGGTGCAGGTTCGCGAGATTCTGGATCGACTGGAACGGGACAGCCTATATCTAATGGGGCAGCCCATCGAGGGCGCGAGCATTGATATCGCCGCCATTCCGACCTTCGCTACCCGTTGGCTTATCCCTCGGCTGAAACGCTTTCAGAATATGCATCCGAACATCACCGTGCATATCGCCGAGCGTATGGAGCCCTTCATTCTTGCGGGTAGCGGTTTCGATGCAGCAATCCATTTTGGGCATCCAGCATGGGCGGGTATGCATCTACATCACCTGCTGGAGGAGGTGCTTGTGCCCGTCTGTAGTCCGGCGCTCCTCGCGGACGCCGCTGCGAACCTGTCGCTCGACGAGCTGCCACGCCTTCACAGGCGGCAAAATCCGGACGCGTGGCAGCTTTATGCACAAGAGGCCGGCATCGTGCTGACCAATTCGGCGGTTGGCGCACGTTACGATCTCCATTCGATGCTGATAGAGGCGGCGGTGGCTGGCCTGGGTGTCGCGTTGGTGCCGCGTCTTTACATCGGGGCAGAGCTTGAACAAGGCCGTCTGGTCGCGCCTTGGCCTGACGGCAAAGCGATTACCAAAAACTTCTGCCTCGTTCTTCCAGAGCCGATCGAGTTGAGTGAGGAGCCACTACAGGCATTTGCGAAATGGATTCTTCACGAAGCCCGGGGCTTGGCGGCTTAAAGCAGCGCCTGACGCTCATCACAAGATAGCCATCCTGCAGAGTTGCCATCGCCGGGTGGTCGCCTCGCTTCGAACTGACCGTCGCGAGTCGACGAACGGCCGTTGTACCTTGAAAGCCGTCGTAGATGTGGCATTGGGTCGACGGGCCGTTCCGTGTCGGGCACGGACTGCCGGGTAGCGCGCGGCGTGAAAAGCCATGAGCGCTGGAAGGCAATGGACAAGGTTCGGCCACGAAGAACCGTTCGACAGTGTTGCCTAAATTGTCGACAGTGGGTTGCAGACAACTTCTTCTAGCGCAAATCAAACGCCTCTATGTATTCCATCGCACTCGGGTCGCTTACGCTGGATTTCGGCGCAGCAATGATCATGGTGCCGAGCAACGGCGACTACGATTGGATGAATGAGGATTGGACAGATACACAGCAGGAGATTGAAGTCGTTCAAGGTGAGACATCGGCCACCGTCACTGGATTGACGGGGAGATCTGCACAGACCGGCCCACATGTAATCGAAGTCCTTTCGCCTCGCATCGTCCGACCCGGCGGTTCTTCAGCATCCCGCTAGGACAACGCGTCGCGCTCGGCGAAGATGCTTGCCATTTCCGCTGCGTTCTCGGTTCCCCAAGTACACAGCGGGACGATCGCGTCGGCCAGGCTGCGACCGAGCGGGGTCAGCGCGTAGTCCACACGCGGCGGCACTTCCTTGTAGTCGGTCCGCGCTAGCACGCGATCGGCCTCCAGATCTTTCAATTGCTGGATCAGCACCTTGTCGCTGACGCCCTGGGTCAAGCGCTTGAGTTCGCCGTAGCGCTTCGGGCCGTCGCGCAGGAAAAACAGGATCAGCGGTTTCCACTTGCCCGAGATGATGCGGAGCGTGGCGTTGAGTCCGCAGCCGGTATCGCAGATTTGAGGGGGCGTCGTCATGTTTTGATACTTACCAAAAAGTGCATACTTGTCCTCAAGTTACCAGAACAGCATACTTCCCTCAAGTAAGCAGTTTCCTGCTTTCGTACAACTCCGAGGAAGGATGCATGTCATGACCAGACTGAATGGAAAGACCGCCGTGATCACCGGTGGCGCTACCGGCATCGGCCGCGCGGCGGCAAAGCGTTTCATCGAGGAGGGCGCCTTCGTCTTCATCTTCGGCCGCCGGCAGGAAGCGCTCGACGCCGCTGTGGCCGACCTCGGGCCCAATGCTCGCGCGATGAAGGGCTCGGTCTCCGATCTGGCCGACCTCGACCGACTCTACGCGGCGGTGAAGGCCGAGCGCGGAACCCTCGACATCGTCTTCGCCAATGCCGGGGCGGGAAGCCAGCTTCGGCTCGGCGAGATCACCGCCGAGCACATCGACGAAACCTTCGACACCAATGTGAAGGGCACGATCTTCACGGTCCAGAAGGCGCTGCCGCTGATGGGTCAGGGTGGTTCGATCATCCTGACCGGATCGAGCGCCGGCACCACGGGCGCCCCGTCAATGAGCGCCTACAGCGCGAGCAAGGCGGCAGTGCGCAACCTCGCGCGGAGCTGGGCGGAGGACCTGAAGGGCACCGGCATCCGGGTCAACGTGCTGTCGCCCGGGGCGACGGCGACCGAACTCGCGAAGGAAGCGCTAGGCGAGGAGGGCCAAAAGGTCTTCGCCTCGATGACTCCGCTCCAGCGCATGGCCGATCCGGCGGAGATCGCAGCGGTGGCCGCCTTTCTCGCATCGCCGGACAGCAGCTTCATGACCGCTAGCGAGGTCGCGGTTGACGGCGGCCTTGCGCAACTCTGATGCGCTACCGCAACTCTGAACCGCCACGCCCGGCCAGTCACTTCATTCGATATTTGGAGCCCGCAGGGCGTGGTAAACCGAAGGAAAATATATGAGCTACGCAATTATTGGCTTCGGCAAGATCGGCCAGGCTCTTGCCAGGGCGTTTGCCCGAAGCGGCATCGAAGTATCCGTTGCAACCACTCGCGACCCGGAAAGCTTTGCATCCGCTGCGGCCGCGATCGGACCCGGGATCATTCCCAAAAAACTGGCGGAAGCGGTCAAGGCGGACATCGTCTTTCTGGCTGTCCGTTTCGAGTCGCACCAGGATGTCGCGAACGCGCTGTCCACCTGGCAGGGGAAGACCATCGTCGATGTGACCAATGCCTACGGCGTGCCCCCTGAGGAACTGGGCGGACAACCTTCTTCCAGGGTCGTCGCACAGGCCTTCACTGGCGGTAGACTGGTTAAGGGCTTCAACCATTGGGGCGCGGCTGTCCTTGACCAGGATCCGGCCGTACATGGTGGCAGGAGAGTCGTGTTCCTGGCGAGCGACGATGACGGCGCCGCAGCGGAGATTGGTACGCTCGCGGAAAATCTCGGTTTCTCGCCGATCAAACTTGGCGGGCTTTCGGAAGGTGGACTGCTTGTGCAGGCGCGTGGAAATAGCTGGGGTCAACTGATCTTTAAGGACTTGGTCAAGTTCGACGGATGAATCGTGATCGCACATTTCGATGCGATCGGTTGCTACAACGAGGCTTCCAGAATGCAGCAACAACGGTGGCGTCGGTGTCGCTTGCCTTAACACCTGGTAGCAATGCCGGCCGAAGCAGCACCAGGCCGCCAACCTCGCTGCGGCGGTTGCGGCCATCGATCCCAAGGCAATCGCTATGCCTGCCATATGGGGCAACGAGCGCCGATAGCCGGAATGAGCGCCGGAAACCCTTGCCAGCGTCGTTGCGCCAGCCGGTGTGATCGTTGCGACGGCCACAAAGAGAATAACGACAGGGTCATTGTGAAGCGCCACGTCCTCCCTGGTCAGTCGATCGTAGGAAGGACGAACCGTTCACTGAACGTAGGATCCGGCCCGTCCAGTCGCCGACCGAAAACAGCGCCGCCTGTACGTTCCACCATTTGACGGCAAGCACGACGAGGTCCTGCTCCGCAGCGTCTTCGGCCGTTCCTGCGGCGGCGCTGGAACCCAACTTCGCCACAAGGGCGAGGAAGTCGTCACACAGTTTTCGCACCGTGTATGATTCCGGCGTCGAAGCCGCCACAGTCCGATTGGATGCCTTGCGTGTGAGAACAGGGT
Source organism: Paraburkholderia sp. 22099 (assembly GCF_052045835.1). Lineage (NCBI taxonomy): Bacteria > Pseudomonadati > Pseudomonadota > Betaproteobacteria > Burkholderiales > Burkholderiaceae > Paraburkholderia > Paraburkholderia sp. 22099. The sequence goes on from NZ_JBQEPU010000035.1 coordinate 64,324, forward strand.
CTTCCTTAGCGTCGCGGCGCTGCCGAATGTCTTGCCATTCGACATTCGACTATCGCGGCAGCGTACGACATTGCTGGCCACTCTCCCAGCTTCTGCTGACGCATCCGGCCGTCGACGGGCGATTTGAATCGGTAGGTCCAACTGCGCCGCGATGCGGTCGCTTCCAGACGAAGGCCCGGGAACGCGTCGAAGCTCATGTAAGTACCAGGTTTTAGCTGTTTGGGGGCCTTGGCATCAAATCGCGTGGTCGGCGTAGGTTTTCGGCTAACGAGCGAAAAAGAGTTATGCCAATGCCTAGCGTTTAGCAACTTGCAGACGACGACCGTAGCTGTTTCTTGGTGCGCAAACGGTCGATACAAAAAGCCCTTATCTGAAGGGCCTTTGATGAAGAAATGCCCCGCGTGACCAGCCTCTCGCGGATGATGAAGGAAAAGCCGTCAATGCTCGCAGAACAACGTCACCAATACATCCTCGCGCAAGTCGCCAAAACCGGCGCGCTCTCGGTCGCTGAACTCGTGCGCGAACTGAACGTGTCGCGTGAAACGATCCGCCGTGATCTGAACGCGCTCGCCGGGCGCGGTCTGCTGGTCACCACGCATGGCGGCGCGCTGTCGAGCGACCGGCGCGAGCCCGACCTCGACACGCGCGAAGCCGCCAACGCCGGCGCGAAGCGTGCGATCGGCGAGCGCGCGGCCGAGTTCGTGCCCGATGGCGCATCGCTGATTATCGATTCGGGCAGCACCACGCAAGCGGTGGCGCGGGCGCTGCTCGACCGGCATCGTCTGTCGGTTTACACGAACGACTGGCGCATCGCGCTGCTGCTGGGCCGCCGCAACGACAACCGCATCACGTTGCTCGGCGGCGAACTGTCGGATATCGAAGACGCCACCTTCGGGCTCGACACCGTCCATCAACTCACCCAGTACCACGCGGACTTCGCGTTCATCGGCGCAGGCGGCATCTCGCCGGATGGCTTTCTGACCGACTACAGCCGCATGGCCGCCGAAGTGCGCAGCCGCATGATCGCCGCCGCCGATACGGTGGTGATCGTCGCCGACCATTCGAAGTTCGGACGTGTGACGCCGGTGCGCATCAACGGGATCGAATCGGCGCGTTATCTCGTGACCGAACTCGCGCCGGAAAAAACGCTCGGCAAGGCGATCGCGGCGCACGGGCCGGAAATCGTGATCGCCTGAGCTTCGAGCGGCCAGCCCGTTTGCGCTCTTTCATTTTGCTTGGCTAGAGTCCCGGGCTTCACGAGGGCGCGGTTGTTATATGAGCTTCCGTCGGCGGATCAAGGTTCGTCGCCCCGCTCGACCGGAAAATTCGATTTGCGCGTGATTTGCATGTGATTGGCGAGTTGTGTCGCTTTGTTCAATCCGATGCGACGGTCATGGACTTGTCATCCAAAGCTGTGATTCTTCTGCCCGTTCAGACATGGCAGGCAGCGCGAAGATCGCAAGCAGACTGCAAGCCAGGCTGAAGAGAAGCGGCAAGCTTCCCGCAATCGCGCAGCTCCACCACGCGGAGCGGGTCACGAAGGCGCGACAGCCACGCTCACGCGGCGCGGCCGCCCTGCGGCCTGAGTTGACGGTCTTGCGCGAAGCGGCGGCAAGCTTCGGTGCGCCGCGTTCGATGGTGCTGCGGCTCGTCGTGCTGCCGCAACTCGTGCCGGCGATCCGCGAGCCTCACGCTCGGCTTCGCGTTGTCGCTCGGCGAACCCGGCGCTACGCTCACGGTGTACTCGCCGGGTTTCGCGACGGTGCCGATCCTCGTCGTCGGGCAATTCGAGCGCGGCTATTATCTGCCGGCTTCGGCTTCGGCTTCGGCTTCGGCTTCGGCTTCGGCTTCGGCTTCGGCTTCGGCTTCGGCTTCGGCTTTGTCGTTGATTCTGCTGCTGGTCTCGCCGGCCTCGCTGCTGCTGATCGCGGCTCGCGTGCCGCGTCGTCGGGGTGAACTGACAGGCAACTTCTGATGTTTCGTGTTGGTGTCTCATGACGGCGCGCCGACCATCGCACAATGACCAACCTGCGCGCCGTGCGAATGCAGACGCGTGTGAATAGCGGCGTGCGGCGCGCCCGTGACGCGCGCGAACCGGCTGGACCGTTGGACGTGACGGACGTCGCACGATCGACGTATCGCAACAGCTTGACTACGAACTGGTAACTGCACGCGTGCTCGACACGCAGGGACGGTAACGATGGCGAATGCAGGCGAACGTACGATCGAAGTCAACGGGCGCGGCTACCGCCTACCCTCGCAACCGACCGTCGTCGTGTGCGTCGACGGCTGCGAATTCGATTATCTCGAAGCGGCTGCCGCGGCGGGCGTGGCGCCGTTCATCGGCAAGATGCTCGAGGGCGGGGCGGCGTTCAAGGGCGACTGTGTGATTCCGTCGTTCACGAACCCGAACAACCTGTCGATCGTGTGCGGCGTGCCGCCGTCGGTGCATGGCATCTGCGGCAATTACTTCTGGGACCCGGACGCGAACGGCGGCGAGGGCGCGGAAGTGATGATGAACGACCCCGCCTATCTGCGCGCCGGCACCTTGCTCGCGGCTGCGGCCGAAGCGGGCGCGACGGTCGCCGTGGTCACCGCGAAAGACAAGCTGTGCCGGCTGCTCGGCTGGCAACTGAAGGGCATCTGCTTCTCGGCGGAAAAAGCCGACAAGGTGACGCGCGAGAAAAACCGCATCGGCGAGGTGCTCGATCTGGTCGGTTTGCCGTTGCCGGATGTGTATAGCGCGGCTTTGTCCGAGTTCGTGTTCGCCGCCGGCGTGCGGCTGGCCGAAACGCGCAAGCTCGATCTGATGTATCTATCCACCACCGATTACATCCAGCACAAATGCGCGCCGGGCACGCAAGGCGCAAATGCGTTCTACTCGATGATGGACGGCTATCTCGCGAAGCTCGACGCGCTCGGCTGGATAATCGGCCTCACCGCCGACCACGGCATGAACGCCAAGCACGATCCGCAAACCGGCGAGCCGAATGTGATCTATCTGCAGGACGTGCTGGACGATTGGCTCGGCGTGAAGAGGGCGCGCGTGATCTTGCCGATCACCGATCCCTACGTGGTGCATCACGGCGCGCTCGGTTCATTCGCGACGATCTATCTGCCGCGCGATGCTGGTGTCGCGCAGGTGATCGAACGGATCGGCGGCTTGCCGGGCGTCGATGTCGTGCTCGATAAGCGCGCCGCGTGCGAACGTTTCGAGCTGCCGAGCGACCGCGTCGGCGATATCGTCGTTGTCAGCGCCAGACATGTAGTGCTCGGCACGCGGCGCGATGAGCATGATCTTTCCGGACTGACCGTGCCGTTGCGTTCGCACGGCGGTATTTCGGAGCAGGTCGTGCCGTTGTTGTTCAATCGGCGCGTCGAGATCCTGCCGTCTGCCGCGGGTGGCAAACGGCTGCGCAACTTCGATATCTTCGACGTCGCATTGAATCATCTGCGGGCGTCGTGAATGCGGTGTCGCGGGACGACGCGGTAGTTCGGGCTTCAGTGCCGCGGCTTAAGGCGAGCGTTCGGTGACCACATTCGTATCGGCAAACGGAGCGTCGTTCGGCTCGTCGTCCAGCGTGTGTGCGAACGGGAGGACGTCACTACGCGCTTCATCAGTGAACTGCGCGTGGGAATGGCCAACGCGTGGGAGGGTGCCGGGCTATTGGGTCGAGCTAATGCGGTTCGGCTGTATCGAAGTGCCGGGTTCGGCTATAAGGAAGTCGTTCAGTACGCGACGAAAGGTTGTCCCAATCTGAAGACTTTTTCATTCCCGTGGGAGTAATTGGTGGCATTGAGTCTGAACGACATTCGATCGTTGTTCGAGCAATACGGCAATCTCGCATATAGCGGCGAGCCGGTGACGCAACTCGAACACGCGTTGCAGAGTGGCGCATTGGCGGAGGAGGCGGACGCTGATGATGAACTCGTCGTCGCCGCCTTCTTGCACGACGTTGGACATCTTTTGAATCCGCAAGGCGACACGTCGACGCAGCGTGGTATCGACGATCTGCATCAGTATTTCGCGCTGCCGTTCTTGCGGCCTGTGCTTCCGGATGCGGCATTGGAGCCGATCCGTTTGCACGTTGACGCAAAGCGCTGCCTGTGCGCAATCGACGACGGGTACTTTGGCCTGCTTTCCCCTGATTCGGTGCGAAGCCTTGCATTGCAAGGCGGCGTCTTCAGTAAGGAGGAAGTCGCGGCATTCCTGCAAAAGCCTCACGCGGAAGATGCGTTGCGTCTGCGTCAATGGGACGATCGCGCAAAAGAAGAAAACCGCGCGACGCCCGGTTTGGAGCACTATCTGGAGATCGTCGAGCGAGTGATGCGCAATCGGGCGGTTGATTGAGTCCGTTTCGAGTCGCTGTATCGCTCCCGGACTCGGACTGATTTCGTCTCCTGGTTTGTGCTTTCTTTGCGCCAATTCTGGCGCAATTGATGCTCATCAAAATAACGCTTGCAAGGCCCGTTCGGGGTCGCTAGAATCTCGCTCTTTCGTGCCTCGGACAGCGGGGCGCGGGAAGCGGGAGAGCCAGCAATGGCGGGGGTTTGCGGCAGGTCGGACGGGTTAGAAAGTTGGAAAAACCTGTTGACGGCGTGACGGAAGTTCTCCATAATCTCGTTTCTCTGCTGCAGATGCAGCGACGCAGAACGAAGCGGTGCCGGGTGGTTGAAG
>NZ_JBQEPU010000036.1:0-68556 GCF_052045835.1 Paraburkholderia sp. 22099
CTGTCCAGCTTCGCGTGAAATCGCTGTCCAGCTTGCCGTGAAATCCGTGCCCACCTTCGCGTGAAATGCCTGTCCAGCTTGGCGCGAAATCGCTGTCCAGCTTGGTGTGAAATACGCACTGATCATCGTGGATGAGCCTGAACTGGCATTCTCCAGCCTCGGGAACACGGTCAGGATTCATCGCTGGCCAGGCCGTGACAGCGGCCGCCCCGACGATGCCCATATCGCGGGACCGGCGGTATCGTACGTTGATACCGACCTCGCCGCCCTTCTGTACACATCCGGCTCGACAGGGCTGCCCAAGGGCGTGATGCTCAGCCACCGGAACCTGCTCGAAGGCGCCTGGAGCGTAGCCGACTATCTGCGCCACGAGCCGTCTGACCGCATCCTCGCCGTTCTGCCCCTGAGCTTCGATGCGGGGCTGAGCCAGTTGACCTCGGCCTGGTCTGCGGGCGCAACAGCGGTCCTTCTGAATTACCTCAGCGCGCACGATGCCGTCCGCGCGTGCGAGCGCGAGCACATCACTGCGATTACCGGTGTGCCGCCACTATGGATGCAGCTCGCAGCCGCAACGTGGCCCGACGGGTCGCGCAACAATCTGCGCTACTTCGCGAACACCGGAGGTCGCCTTCCGCTGCCTGTGCTGCAGAAACTCAGGGCGCTGTTTCCGCGAGCCACACCCTTCCTGATGTACGGGCTGACCGAGGCGTTCCGTTCCACATATCTCGACCCTGCGCAGATCGACCGGCGGTCCGACTCGATCGGTACAGCCGTGCCCAATGCGCGGGTGCTCGTCGTCCGGGAGGACGGCACACCGTGCTCCCCGGATGAAGCCGGCGAGCTCGTGCATGTGGGCGCATGCGTCACACTTGGCTACTGGAACGACGCGGCACGCACTGCCCAACGCTACCGTCCTTCGCCCGAAACGAAACCGGGCGGAGCGCCGCACGATATGGCGGTCTGGTCTGGCGACCTGGTGCGGCGCGACAGCGAGGGTTTTCTCTATTTCATCGCCCGCAACGACGCCCAGATCAAGAGTTCCGGCTACCGGATAAGCCCGGAGGAAATCGAGGAAGCGGTTCACGCAAGCGGCCTCGTCGTGGAAGCGGTTGCCCTGGGTATCCCGGATGATCGGCTTGGCGAAGCGATCGCGCTGCTCGTCGTCCTGGCAGGTGGTTCAACACGTGTCGGCGATCTGCGCGACTGGTGCATGCAGCGCCTGCCGCGCTATATGGTCCCCCGGGACATCGTGAGTTGTCCGGAAATTCCACGCAATCCCAACGGGAAGTTCGACAGGGCGGCGCTGCGTACCCGGCTTGCCTCGCTCGCAGGCGGTTCTGGGGAGAAAGCATCGTGAACCTGACTTTCATCCGGCGGCCCTCCGGGCTGCAGTTCGGCGGCGTGGACGTGCGTCAGCTGGCCGACCGCGCAGGGCGTACGCCGTTTTTCGCCTACGACCGCGCAGCGATCGACGCCCGCATCCGGGAACTGCGCAGCCTGCTGCCCTCCGGCATGCATCTGCACTACTCGATCAAGGCGAATCCGATGCCAGCTTTGGTCCACTATCTGGCCGCATGGGTGGACGGGTTCGACGTCGCCTCGGCGCAGGAGATGGCCGTCGCGCTCAACGCCGGCGCCGCCCCGGCGGATATTGGCTTTGCCGGTCCCGGCAAGTCTCATGACGACCTGCGGCGCGCCGTCGCCAGCGGTGTGAACGTGCACGTTGAATCGCAAACCCAGCTACGGCTCGTCACGGCGCTCGGATGGGAACTCGGCGTGCAGCCCAGCGTGGCGATCCGCGTCAATCCCGACTTTCAGGTCGGGCAGAGCGGCATGCGCATGGGTGGCGGCGCGGCGCCGTTCGGCGTCGATGTCGAGCAGGTGCCGGCGCTGCTGCGCGAACTCGAAGCGCGGGAAGTCGCACTCGCCGGCTTCCACGTCTTCTGGGGCTCACAGTGCCTGCATGCGGCAACCGTCGTCAAGGCCCAGCGCCAGAGTGCTGAACTCGTCCTCCGGCTAGCCGGCGGTCTGACCGAGCCGCTCCGGTTCGTGAACCTTGGCGGCGGCTTTGGTATCCCCTACTTCCCAAGCGAAACACCGCTCGACGTGAAGGCAGTCTGCGAAGCGATGCACGACTGGCTGCCAGGGATGCGCGCAGGTCTGCCCGGAACGACGCCGATCCTGGAGCTCGGGCGTTACCTGGTGGGAGAAGCGGGCATCTACGTGTGCCGCGTGATCGACCACAAGGTCTCGCGCGGCAAAACGTTCGTCATCACGGATGGCGGCCTGCATCATCACCTCGCTGCCTCCGGCAACTTCGGCCAGGTCCTTCGGCGTAACTTTCCGGTCGTCATCGGAAACCGTCCCGATGGTGTGGCACGCGAACGCTGCCACGTGGTGGGCTGCCTGTGCACGCCGCTCGACCGACTGGCGGACGACATTGAGCTTCCCGAAGCTAATATCGGCGACTTTGTCGTGGTGAAACAGTCGGGCGCGTATGGGCGCTCGGCGAGCCCGCTGCATTTCCTGAGCCATCCCGAACCCGTCGAAATGCTCGTGTGACGCCGCAACAGCAGGAGAAACATCATGCCATCCAGTCGATCCGTCGTAACGGACCTCACGCCAGCATCGTGGGCGCTCAGCGACGATCAGCAGGGGCTGCGTGCGACCGCAAGACAGTTTGCGCGCGAACGCCTCGAACCGCTGCTCGTCCATCAGCCAGACGCTGCCCTATGGAGCGAAACGGTCAGGCTCGCTGCGACGCTCGACCTCGCGGCCATGATCCTGCCGGAGCAGAAAGGAGGCATGGGAATCAACCGGCACGACCTGGCGCTTGTCGTTGAACAGTTCGCGGCGGGTCCGCTGGAACGCGCGGCCGAACTGACACTCAGCAGCCCGGCACTGATGACACTGCGCGAATACGATGCGCTCGACCGGCTATCCGACCGGGATACCCGGCATTATTTCGACGGCAGCACATCGATCGCACCGGGTATTCCGGACATCGATGCCTCGGGTCTCTGGATATTGCGCCGGCACCCAGCCTCGCCAGTAATGATGGTCCGCATGGACGACAAACGCCCGCAGCTCGTGCTCGCGACGCTGCCTGCAGGGCAGGAAATCCGCGGTGCCGCACCTGTTGCCGTGCTCGGCGCGCTATCCATCGAACGATATACCGCCGTGCCTGCAGACGATGCCCCGATCCCGGTGGCGACCCGGGACGAAGACAACTTCGGCCCGGATCCGGTTCGGCAGTCGCTCGTCGACACAGCGATCTACTTCGCCACGCTGCTTTCGGGCGCCGTGCAGCGGTGTGTGGACTTCGCCCTTGCCTACAGCGTGACCCGACAGACGTTCCGCAAGCCGATCGTTGCCCATCAGCTCGTCGCTGCCCGGCTCGCCGACATGCTCGTGTCCGCGCACACCATCCATCTCGTGCTCCGGTCGGTGGCAGCGCAGGATACGCAGGCGCAGATCGCCCCCGTATCGCAGATGGCTCGCCACGTTGCCACCGAAGCGATGGACGTTGCGCGCGAGCTTGTGCAGCTTTGCGGTGGCCATGGCTACGTGGAAGGCCCCCCGCCGGCGGCACGGTTCCAGACGGTGCACTGGTTTGCGATGCTGTTGATGAAGGTCGAGGCCGCGCTGCGTACGTTCATCGCGTCTGCATGAGGCATTCACCGGCCGGAGATTCGACGTGGACAGCCAGGGCCAGTCGCGAACACCCGCGCAGCAGACTGAAGGATCCCACCAGACGGATGGAGGATCCGGCTCATGCTGGCTTCGTGAACCTGACAGCAACGATGTGAACGACATCGCTGCCTGGCTCTCCGAACCGGACATCAACCAGTGGTTCGATTTTGGGCAGGGCCGCCAAACGCTACCCCTGCTTGCCGTGCAGCTCATGGTGCAAAGCGGTCGGCACCGCCTGCGCATGTTCGGACCGGCCGGCCATGAGGTCGCAAGCGGCCTTGTGGCCATCAGCGATCTCGCGCATGCCTTTGGCACCGCCTCGTTCTGGGTATTGCGCGACAGCCGGCGCCCAGCGTGCAGTGACATGACGTTTGTGGCCTCGACCACGCTTCTCCACGAGGCGTTCGCAACGGACCGGCTGCATTGCGTCACGGCGTGGGCCGTGGACTGCAACGTGCGGTCACGACGCCTGCTCGAGCGGATCGGGTTTCGGCCGGCCGGCCTGCAGCGCGATTGCCATGTCATGCGTGGGTCGCGGTTTGGGCGCGTACTCTATGACCTGCTACCAGCCGATCTCGCCAACGGCTCGGGCCCGCCCGCGGGGGGCGCATGAAGCCGCCCGTCATCACCGCAGTGACGGCCTGGGTGCCTGAGGCCATACCGCTCTCCCGATGGACGGCGATCGAGTCGGCACTGCGCGCAACCGGACATCCAGGCTGGGATGCGTGGATGAGATCGTGGCATCCCGACTACGGCCACTGGCTGGAGGCGGGGGCAGGCGAGGAAACCGGTGGTTCACGCCCTGTGCATTCCGGTGTGCCAACACCCGACGTGACCTGCATGGTGCCGGTCGAAACCGGTACCGATCTTTCCGGACTCGCCGTAAAAGTGGCGAATGCGCTCTGCGCTGCACGCCCCCCGGACGCCCGCCCGGTCGATGTCATCGTGTTCTGTCACAGCAGCCTCGATGAACACGTTTCGACCACCGTTGCCGGACGGCTGTGTGCCGAAGTCGGCACACCGTGCTTTCCATTTTCCGTCTCGCAACAGCATGGCGTGTCGCCATTCACGGCATTGAGGCTTGCGGCCGACCTGCTCGTCGCTGAGCCGCACATCCATACCATACTTATCGTAGCAGCGGAGAAATGGTGCCCACCGTTTTCCAGAATGTGCGGAACTTGCATGGTGCACGGTGACGCCGCCGGCGCGATGCTCGTTGAACGAACCGACCCCGGCACAGGTGGTGTGCACCTGCTTGATGTCGCAGCCCGGCACGTTCCCGTTGACATGGTGTGCGGTGACGCAGGAGTCGCCGATGCCCGGACATTCCCCTTGCTATCGATGATCGACTCGCTCCTCGCGCGACACGGCCTTCACGACGAGAATGTTAACGACGTTGTGGGGCACCCAGGTATTCCGTCGCTCACGGCCGCAGTATCCGACCTGCTCGGCCGGCCGGACACAGGTGTGCAGCATGAAGATTGCGTTCATCTCGGCGCTGCCGAATCCATCGTGCGCCTCGCACAGATACTCAACCGCGCCGCCTGTGGCCGGAGACACCGCGCGCTGCTGTGGGGCTACGGGACAGGCGGCTTTATCGGCACAGCACTGCTGGGGATGCACGGCGCACCCTCCCTCCCTATCAGCAAAACGAGGTCCAGTCCGTCTCATGATCCCTGATCTCGGCATAACGCACGTCGCTTTCCATCTTCCTCAATGCGTCGACGATGTCCGCAGCTGGGGACAACGGACCGGACAGAGCGCCACTACCGTCGTGCAGCTGGAACGGGCGGGGATGCGCTATTACCGGAAAGCGAATGGGCAAACTGCGATCGGTCTCGCGGCCAGCGCGGTCCAGCGTCTCCTGCTTACCTCAGGTATTGCGCGTCGCGAAGTCGACTGCATCGTGTACGTGCATACACTGCAGGGCAGCGTTGCTCCGCCGCCGCACTCGCTACCCGGCCTGCTCTGTGACCGTTTCGGATTCACCAACGCAGAGGCGTTTTCCTTCGCGCAGCAGCACTGTGCGTCCGCCCTCGCCGCACTGCGCGTGATTCGCGCGATGTTCATCGCCCGACCCTACATGAAACGGGTCCTGCTTGTCGGCGCCGACGTCATGCCGCTGGCATCGGAAAGGTTAATGCGAGCCGAGGGGATTCTGGGTGATGGTGCGTTTGCTGCATTCATCGAACGCGGTGCTGCCGTCAACCGCCTGCTCGCGATCGGGATGCACGCCAGCGGGCTGGGCTGGCGAGGGGTACTGGCAAATGACGAATCGCGCCTGGCAGCGCAGAACTTCTTCACCGCGCGCAGTCTGATCAGGCAGACCGTCCAGCAGGCACGTTTCACACTGGACGACATCCAGCGCATCCTGCCCCACCATCTGGACCTGCCCGCGTGGCACCGCCTGCTCGATTCACTTCAGGTTCCGCACGACCGGCTGTTCGCGGAGAATTTTGCCCGCGTCGGCCACGTCACCGTCAGCGATGCATTCATCAATCTCGCCCAGTGTGAGGGGCTCGTGACGGGCAGGCCGCTCCTGCTCTTCGCGCGAGGCATCGGAGGGTTTTCAGCGGCAGCCTTGCTGGTCCGTTAGCCGGCCGACTCAGCCCCGTCTCGTCCGCTTGCCCCAACCCCATGCAGTGGGTATGTTTCTATCCCTTATATGAATCGTCGGGCGGTAATCGGCACACTATAATAAATGTTTAAATGCATTCGGGCCCGTGCATAGTACGCGTCCAGTTGGCCATCACCGGTGTCGCAATCTGCGGCAATCGTATGCGCGACTCTGATTGGCCCCTCACTCCTGAAACGCGTGTCGCATGAATCGCACCGTCGTTGCGCGCGGGCCTCGTTCTCATGCGGCACCTGGAGTTCCTGACTCTGTTGGGGCAGCGGCGGGGTAGTGAACATGAAACATGTCTCTGGACGCCGTCTGAACGAGCGTCAGCACAGGCCATCACTCATATCTAATCGTCTGCAAACCGGCGCACCGGCACCGGTGATGCGTCTTGCATGTGCCGCCGATATCCCTTCCCTCGTCGAATCTTTCGGCCATGCGGCCGGGAAACTCGGCTTCCCGCATTACGTGATCAGCCGCGTTACCCGGAGCCGTTCGACCTGCACCCGGCGAACGGCGCTCGAGATGATCGGCTCCCACTATCCGCAGGAGTGGGTGCGGCACTACCAGCGTCGGGATTACGCGTCCAGCGACCCCGTTCATCGGGCTGCGTTCCTCCAGTCGGCTCCCTACCGGTGGCATGACATCATCGGCTTGAGCAAAGCCGAGCGTCGTCTACTCGACGAAGCAGGAGAGGCCGGATTGCGCGCGGGACTCAGTATCCCGGTCCACCAGTCCGATGGCAGTATCCTGCTGTTCAACCTGTCCGGCCCGTTGCGCTCCGTCAACGACGCAATCAACTCCCGGCTGGCATACCTGATCAGCGCGCAGTTTCACTTCGAACTGCATCGCCTCGCTCAAATGTCCCCGAAAAGGGCGGCCCACCTGCTGACACCGCGTCAGCTCGAATGCCTGACCTGGGTCGCCCGGGGGAAAACCTCGGCCGAGATTGGCGAGATCCTCGGGCGCTCGCGCTATACCGTTGACTACCACATCGAAGAAGCGATGGAGGCGCTCAACATCCGCAGCAGGACGGCCGCCGCAGTCCACGCGACCGTACAGGGCATCATCAAACCCTGACTCCGCTTTTCCCGCAATTCCACCGCATGCCCTGCCCGTCGCCGTAAGCGGCCTGGGCCAGTGCACGCTCGCGTGCGCGCCGACACCCTCCCAAAGCTCCGAGTTTCTGGGCCAGAGACACGCTGATAGCGTCACGTCAACGGCTAACACGAGGAGGAGCCCATGTCATACATCGTTGCCGGCCGGCTTGATGACCTGCCATCAGATATCCGTCACCATCTCGGAGTCTTCCGTCACAGGGTATTTGTCCAGCGCCTGCACTGGGAAATACCCGGCGTGTCACACGATGCGACGGGCGAGTGGGATGAATTCGACGGAGGCGCTACGGTCCACCTGGCCGCGCTGTCCGCAGACGAAGAGGTGTGCGGATGTGCGCGGCTCATGCCCACCACAGGACCCTATCTGCTCCGTGACGTCTTTCAGGAACTTGCAAGGCCAGATTCCTTGCCGTCATCACCTTCGATATGGGAGATGTCGCGGTTCGCAGGATCTGGACTGCCGGACCATCGAACTGGCTCAATGTCGGGCATGTCGTTGTTCCCTTACGCAATGGCGCTCGCCCTCTCGTTGGGCGCGACACGCGTGATCGGCGTGGTCTCCCGCTCCGTTGCGCGCCTGTACCGACGCTTCGGGCTCGATCTGCTCGATATCGGCGTTGGCACGGCGCCGGGCTGCACGAATATCGTTGCGTGCTCAATCGATCTAGCCCCTACCACGTTCCACAAACTCCAGTGCGATCCTGTCACGCTGCTGAATTCGATCACCCGCGTCGGACAGCACCAGCTCCTCGGACCTGGCATGCCGGCTCATTCGCCTCCGACTGAAGCGAATGCGCCCTCTGTGCGCCCTCATGGCGACGTGCCCCTCGCAGTTTGCGACAACAGTACGGTACACACACAAGCGACAGTCTGGACGACTGGCCCCTGACATTAGCGCATGCCTGCAGGCCGGCAATGGTGCCGGTTGTCGGCCTCCTTCATCCAGTCCGGCCTGATCGCCGATGCGTAGGCCTGCCCGCTGCGCGAAGCCTCTCCATTCTGCTGTGAACTCAAGCCCAGGCGATCGTCGATCGCGTGCGCGACGGTCGCAGACTTCGGAGGATGATCGTGATCGCCGTCCGCCCAGAACGTACACATCGCATCGAACAGAACGGACAGTATCGACGTCACGTAGGGCAGTTTCACGACGATGCCTTCCTCTGGCTGGTCGCTAGCAAACTTGCCACAATGCTCCTGGAACCCGTTCACGGGTATCATGATCCGCAGGGCATCGAGTTCACGCTGCAGACGATCTTCAAATGAGTAGTGAACGGTCGCCGAATGCGCAAGCGCCTTGCGCAACTGGCAGAGCTGCCGGTCCTTCATCTCCATGCATCTGGTTAGCCGACGGACTTCGGCTTCTGCCCGCTGCAAACGCTGATCGGGAGTAGCGCTTGCCGGTAGCATCGGAGGGGCGTGCTCCATGCCAGTGACTGGCCATGCATCGAGTTCTTTCATGATGTTCCCTGCCTCAAATGCGCATGCCTGTACCGTTCCGGCTGCGCCCCTTCCCCGCCGTCAGACGCGCACGGAAGGCACCTGGAGTCTTCACCACCGGTCAATCGTGACCGTTAATCGCGGCAAAGTCATCGGGCTTCAGCCACGTATCTTTTTTCGGTTTTCTCAGACGAAATATCAACTGCGAAAAAAGACAGGGCGTGCCATATCGGAATCAGCACGGATATGCAGCAGGAGTACCGACAGTTCTGGTGACCGCCGGTCACCGGATCGACGGGGCCACCGTCAGGCAGCGTGCACTATCCTGCCATTAAGTCGCAAACATGCGGAACCCGCTGTCGAAAGGCCGGCATAGTTCGCGGAAGGTTGTGGCAGGAAGACCTCTCTATGACTTGCCACAGCAATGCTCAAAGATCGCCCAAACGGTCAAGCACTGGGGCACGCGCAGGTGAGCGCCGGGTCGGGCGATAGCGTCAGCACCGTCATGCGGCATTGGCACGGCCACGGCCTAAAGCCGCACGTCTAGCGACGCTTCAAAGTCTCGCGCAACCCGAAGTTCGCCGAGAAACTCGAAGACATCGTGGGCCTTTGTATGTCTCCGCCCGAGCATGCCCCCGACAACAAGGGTATTGGCACGACTACGCTGTTTTGCCACGCTCAATGTGCCGGACGGCCAGGTCATCGGCCAGTGCCGCAGCACCATACCCACATCAAGTAGCTGAAATTCCTTCGCCAGATCGATCCCCAAACGCCAACGACAGGACGCCGCGTGTGATCGCCGACAACTAGGCCACGCACAAGCAGCCGGCCGTTCAGGAGTGGCTGCGCAGGCATGCGCGCGTCAACATGCACTTCACGGCGACTTCGGCGTCGTGCCCGAACATGGTCGAGCGGTTCTTCCGCGAGGTTACCGCCGAGCGGTTGTGCTGAGGTTTGTTCACCAGCATGCCCGAACTGTCGCCGCCGTCGATGGGTACGTTGCACATCGCGACATCAACCCCAAGCCGTCCATCTGGACCAGGAGCGCTCGCGATATCCTGCAGAAGGTCACTCGCGCCAACAGCCGCTCAAGTTCCCGTCAGAACGGAACACCGCACTAGCGCTGCGAAGCATGGGTACAACGTGGCGCCCGGTAATAAGGTCGTATCGCAGTGACAGAATGAACCGCATTATCCCGCCTCGCGCCGTTCGGCTTCCAGGCGACTGGCAATCCACGCATCAATCTCGCTTTCAAGCCACGCCACCCTGCCGCCACCAATCTCGACCGGCCGTGGGAATTTCCCTGTTGCCAGATAGCGGTAGACCGTGCTTGCACCGAGACCAACGCGGGTACGCACCTCGCGAAGGCGAATCAGGCGCGCGTTCGCGCCCGCGCGCTCAACAATCTGTTCAGCCATCGCTAGTGTTCCGTCCCAGAAATAACTTTACATAAATTTAGATTGTTCTATGATCGACATCGAACGGTGATGGACAGGAGGCGATCATGGGACGCAAGGGGATCGAGGTTGTGGTGTCAGAACTGGAGCGAGAACAGTTGCTGTCCATGAGTCGCTCGCGTTCGTTGCCTCATTCTCTGGTCCGTCGGGCAAAGATTGTCCTGATGGCCGCTGACGGTCACACGACTAAGGAAATTGCGATGCAGTGCGAAGTGACGCCACCGGCGATCACGCACTGGAAGAAGCGGTTTGTCGCTCAGGGGCTTGCGGGTCTGCATGATGAAGCTCGCCCAGGCCGACCGCGCACACATGACGACGAGGCGGTCGCGGAATTGCTGGCCAGGGTGTTGCACGAGAAGCCGGACGGGGCAACGCACTGGAGCGTGCGTTCTGCGGCCGCGCAGACAGGGATTTCGAAGAGTTCGGTGGCCCGGTATCTGTCGCTGTTCGGTATACAGCCCCATCGTTCAAAGAGCTTCAAGCTGTCTACCGATTCATTCTTCGTCGAGAAGGTGCGCGATATTGTCGGACTGTACCTGAGCCCGCCCACCAACGCCCTGGTGCTGTGCGTCGACGAGAAGAGCCAGTGTCAGGCGCTGGAGCGCACGCAGCCGATGCTGCCGATGGGGCTGGGCTATCTCGAAGGGGTGACGCATGATTACGTCCGGCATGGCACTACAACCCTGTTCGCTGCGCTCAATGCAGCAACGGGCGAAGTCATTGCTCAATGCAAGCCGCGCCACCGACATCAGGAATTCCTGGCGTTCCTCAGGCATATTGACCAGGCGGTGCCGGCTGATCTCGATGTGCATCTGGTCGTCGACAACTACGCGACACACAAGCATCCGAGGGTCAGGGCGTGGCTCGCAAGGCATACGCGCTACCACATGCACTTCACGCCGACCTACTCCAGCTGGCTGGATCAGGTTGAACGCTGGTTTGGCCTGATTACGGAGCAGGCGATCCGTCGCGGGTCATTCAGAAACGTGCGCCAGCTCATCGCCAGCATCGAGCGTTATACCGAGCAGTACAACCAGCACAAGCGTCCGTTCGTATGGACCGCGACAGCCGATTCCATTCTCCAGAAAGTGGCCCGGCTATGCAAAGTTATTTCTGGGACGGAACACCAGGTCCTCCTGACTAGACTCGGATCACCCCAGATGCCACCAATCTAGCTTCTTGCTGACGGCATCGCAAATGCGCTGTGCGGAATAAAATTGCTGGAATCCGGACTGATCGCCCGAAGACGATGTACCCAGAATTCCCTGCGGTTCCCGCACCCAGTGACGACCGGTTAAACCTTGCTCTCACAATGCTGGCAGGGAGCAGGACCTTGCGATTCGTAGGGATGCAACTATCGGGCCTATGCAGATGAAATCCAGCCGCAAGCGAACGCACGGCCTGTGCACCCTGCCGCACCGTTTCGCGCCATCCGAGCGGAGAGCCTACACAACATCAGGCCGCTTTTGCCTTTCTCGTGCAGTACAGCGCCCAGTCGCACATCATCTGTCTGCGTCGCCGGAACATGTCCCCCGACGATACGCGGCCTCGACTTTTGTCATCCACGGCATGAGCGAGCGTCATCTCGGCTATTTCGTTTGGGGACGTCGTACATTCCGCCCCCCCGGTCGCGGAAGATCGAACGAAAGCCATGCACCGTGAGGTCGTTTCGTTTCATGCGCGAAGCACGCCGAGCACTGCCATGTTGGACAGTGATTTGCCTTTCTTCGCGCCCGGAAAGACCAGATCGCTGTCAGCCTCATCAAGCAGCGTGCGCATGAGCGAGAGGGCCGATGCGGACAGTAGAATCCGGTGCGGACGTTCGGCCTTCATCCGTTCTGCGGGAATCGTCCACGTGGCCCCGTCAAGGTCGAATTCGCCGCGCACTGCACCGGTTACCTCATTCGTTCTGCCCGCAGTGGGAATCAGCAGCGCGAGTGCGCGTGCCGGGAGACCGTCCTGAGCCTTCAGGGCCTTCAGGGCCTTCATGGATGCGGATGTTTCGCCGTCGGGCAGCGCAGGTTAACACTGTTGTAGAGCGCCCATAACGAAGACTCCGCTGCCCCGACAGTCCCGCGGAAACGATCGAACCGCCACTGAACACGCATCGGAAAGCCCTCCCCGTAAGCCTTTTCGACGAAATGGGCTGCATGCTCATCCGCTGCAAACGTGGCCGCTGCGTGTACTGCTCGAGCGCCTCGTCAGTCTGACAGGTTCGTCGACGTCGATAGTGTTCGTAATTGCCGCGGCTCGCGCGGACTCACAATCCTTCAGCGCGGGTAAATTGCGGGTAAAAACGCAATTTTTGGACCTCCCAAACTAAAACTATTAAATAAAAACAATTGCTTACTTGTCTTTGTTGTGTTTCTGAACAGTAACTATCATCTGGTTCGTCACGGCGGTTGTCCGTCGGGGAGAACGCCATGAAACTCGCGCATGCGCTACCGTTGAACGCCTTTCGCGTTGAGTTCCGCAAGACGCTCGTCGATCGTATCGAGGTAAGTCTGAGCCTGCGCGGCCATCACCTGCCGAGGATGCGGCGCATCGAGGCTTTCGAACATCTCGATCACGTCCTCTCCGCGCAGCCGCTCCGGGAGCCTGGCGAACGCTGCCCGGATCGTCTCTTCCGGAGATGCTTTTTCCTCGGTGATTCCGTCGGCTTCGTGATCATGCGCCTCGTGCACGTGCGTATTCCGCACGATGGCGGGAAGGATTTCTCTCACCTCATCGGCGGACGTGGCTGCGAGTGTCTTCAGACTCAAGGCGATCTGGCGCAGCAGACCCTGATTCTGCCTTCTCTGAAGCTCTCCCAATTCGTGGACCACGTCCGCGTGATCGAGATGGTCGAGGTCCGCGCCTTCGAGCGCTTCATGAGGCAAGAGGTCTTGCTGAATGGTGGCGTCGAAGGTCCCCTCAGGATGGCTTTCGATGAGCTCGGAGAGATTTTGCGCGACATGCTGCGCGCTCTGCCGTCGCGCGGTGTTGCTGCGTGTCAATTCGGGCGATCGCTCCTCCACCACCTTGTGTGTGTCCAACCGCTTGGAGTCCACCCTGCGAAGCTTGCCGGCTCCATCGACGACCCTCGCCTTAGCGGCGAACGTCACGCTTTTGGGAGCATGCGTCTGCTCCTCGCGACGAAGAAACTCGGTGGTGAGTTTCGTCGGCTGCTCGGCATGCATCAGTTTGCCGAGCGCGTTCTCGGGAAGCGGCTTGCGCTTGAGCACACCGCGAGGCGGCATCGACGATTTCGCAGCAGATGCGGACAACTTCGCGCCGCGCCCCGTCAGGCCCGGCAATGAAAAGTGGAAAGACAGGCCCTTCCTGCCACCTGTCTGGGGAGACTGTGGTGTGCTGGCGTCCCTGGTCGAGGAAGCCTCGGCTGTACTGCCGCGAAAAAAGCGGATGGCGCGCATGGTCGGAGATTCTCTCAACGTAGGCGACGTCTGAAATGCGTCGAACGCCTTCATGGTCCTCGTTGCAAGAACGTAAGGTTTCCGCGCTGGCGAAAAGGGAGCGACGTTCGCAAATATTTGATGCGGGTTGAATAGGAAGGGGCGCAAAGCGATCGGGGCTGGCAGTTGCCATTTCGAGCCCACTGCGCGGCGGGTCGGCATCGCCTCTACTTCGTGAGTCGGCGGCTATCCTCCAACCGCCGAAGCTATCTCAACAAGATATCTCCTGTATCTACCAATTACAGTACAAAACTTGTATTCGCCCGATACAGGAGATATACTGTTCCGACCGTTGCAGACCGCCTCTTTCCTCGCACTACCCGAGGTCGCCCGTGGACTATCCCGTCAAAACCCCTCGCCAGTTGCGGCCGCTTCTTGTCGGCTTCCGCAAGGCCGCCGGACTCACGCAGGCGCGCATGGCCAGCCATTTGGGTGTCACTCAGCAGACCTACGCCCAGTTCGAGGCGAAGCCCGAAGCCGCGAGCATGGATCGGTTATTTCATGTTTTGAAGGTGCTGAAGGTCGATATCGTTCTGAACCAGGCGCTGGCGTCGGCGAATCTCGAAAGCCGCGTCCCCGAACGTCCGCGGACAGCGAAGCCGCCAGTCGCGGCGAAGCAGAGCGTGGCAAAAAAACGAGCGACTACTGGCGCAGCAAAGACGGCTGGCAGCCGGAAACCCGCCGCCACATCCGCGCGCGGTGGCGAGCAAGGCTCATCGAAGCCGGTCACACGGAAGCGAGCGGCGCCAATCGCCGCTGTCATCAGGAAGCGGGAGGACTGGTAACACATGGGCCGCCGCGCACAAGGAAAAAGCCTGACTCTGTGGATGAACGGGTTGCCTGTAGGTACCTGGGAGACCACTCGGGACGGGGAGAAACTCACTTACTTCGAAGATTGGATAGCAGACGAACAGGGGCGCCCCCTATCGCTCTCGCTACCTTTCACGGCCGGTAACCAACCCTACCGGGGCAAGCTCGTTTCGGACTGGTAACCTGCTGCCTGATAGCAGGGCTATCCGCGAGCGCATCGCAACGCGCTACAGAACCGGTGGCACATCACCCTTCGAGTTGCTGGCCGAGTTGGGAAGAGACTGCGTAGGCGCTATCCAGATGCTGCCTCCGGATGAAACCCCGGTGGACCTGGAGAAGATCAGCGGGCGCCCGCCTCGACGAGGCGGAAATCGCGCGGCTACTGCGGGAGGTAACGGCCCCGCCTGCGTTGGGTCAACACGAGCCCATCGACGATCTGCGTCTGTCCATCGCCGGCGCGCAGGAAAAGACCGCCCTTCTATGGCACGGCGACCAGTGGTTTATCCCTGAACGCAGCACGCCGACCACGCATATCCTGAAGCTGCCCCTCGGACTGGTCGGAAACATGCGCGCCGACATGCGCACATCGGTGGAAAACGAGTGGCTGTGCTCGAAAATCGTCGCCGCGTATGGTTTGCCCATCGCCAGATGCGACATTGCAACGTTTGAGGACCAGAAAGTACTCGTGGTCGAGCGATTCGATCGCAGGTATGCGAGCGACGGCTCATGGATCCTGAGGCTTCCCCAGGAGGACATGTGCCAGGCCACCGCAACGCCCGCCGCAGCCAAATATGAATCGGATAGCGGACCCGGCATACAGAAGATCATGGAAGTCCTGGCCGGTTCAGAGCGGTCCGCGATCGATCAACGTAATTTCTTCATGACGCAAATCGTTTTCTGGATGCTTGCAGCCATCGACGGCCACGCGAAAAATTTCAGCATTGCGCACCTGAAGTCCAACCGCTATCAGGCCACTCCAATCTATGACGTTCTCTCCGCGCATCCGATCATTGGAAACGGACCGAACCTGCTTTCCCCGCGCCGGGCGAAACTGGCAATGGCGGTACGTGGTGAGAACGCGCATTACCTGATCAACGATATTCGACGTCGTCACTGGATAGCGCAAGGGCAACGAGTCACGCTGGCGCCGGCCGACGTCGATGAGATGATCACCACCCTGACCGACATGACGGAAGATGTCGTCGCCGAGGTCGAGCCGCTGCTGCCGGCCGCTGTCCCGAAGGACGTGTCAGACAGGATCTTTAATGGACTGCGGCAACACAGCGCGAAGCTCGCGGCACAGTAAGAATCAGCCCGCGGCAATGCCGTCATGCAAATGCTCGCGATAGATACCCGTGAAACCATCACCGGCTCCACGGGTATCCGCGATCAGAACCGGACGCGCATACCCACCGTAACGGCGGCTTGCTGATTCGGAAGCGCTCAAGCCGTTGATCACCGCGTGAATGCCGCTGTCGCCGGTGCCGCTCACGTGCTGATACACGCCTTGAAGATAAACGTCCCCCGTGTTCATCTTGCGGTAGGTCGGCGTTTGCGTGAGCGTGGTGGGCAACGAACCGCGCGCGGCGTTGATCGCCGCCTGCACGTCGCGCGCCGCGCCGTCGACGTCTCGATCCATATCGAACTACAACACGATCTGCGCGGAGCCGCTCGAGCTTTGCGAGGTCACGGCGCGGTCCTCGCCGTCTATCAGATCAAGCAGCCGGTCGCCTTTACCAACAGCACGACGAATAGCTATGAAACCGACGGCTCGCAACGGCACCGGGGCGTCGAACTGTCACCGATTTCTAGTGCTCGGTTCCGTTCGCTCGTTCCGTTATTAACGGGCGCCGACTTGCAACGCAATGAACCGGAATGTTGGGGCGAGTGGACGGCGGCGCCGCCGCGTCCAGTTCGTCACGTTCTAGCACTCGCCATCGATCAGCTACGCGAGACGCGCGCCGCCACTCCCGACTCCTGCGGCGCCTTGACGCCAAGCGCCTCCGCCTTCAGAACGAAATCCGCGAGCGAGCGCGACTCCATTTTCTTCATGGCCTGCCCTCGATGAATCTTCACGGTGATCTCGCTCAGATTCATTTCGGCGGCGATCTGCTTGTTCATCAAGCCGCGCGCGACGAATCCCATCACCTCGCGCTCGCGCGGCGTCAACAGTTCGTAGCAGCGGCGCAGGTCGGCCACCGAGCGGTCCGCATTGCGCCGCGTTTCGTCTTTCGCGAGCGCGTTCGCCACGGCGTCCAGCATGTCCTGATCGCGGAACGGCTTGGCCAGAAAGTCCATGGCGCCGGCCTTCATGGCCTTCACGGTCATCGCGATGTCGCCATGCGCCGTCATGAAGATGATCGGCACGTGAATGTGCCCCGCCGCGATCTGCTCCTGCACGGCAAGCCCGCTCTGCCCTTTCAGGCGCACGTCGAGGATCAGGCAACTCGGCACGTCGGGCATCTCGAATGCCAGGAACTCCTGGGCCGACGCGAACGTTTCGACGCGCAGGCCGACCGAGCGCAGCAGCATGCTCACCGCGGCTCGCATCGAATCGTCGTCGTCGACCACATAAGCAATGGATTGTCCCGTGGCCTTTGCGCTTTCAACGTCCATCACACGTGTCTCCATCGAGCGGTAGTATGAATTGCATCACGGCACCCTCGCCTTGCTTCGATTCGGCCCAGATCCGCCCGCCATGCATCTCCACGATGGACCGGCAGATCGAAAGTCCCATTCCCATGCCGTCCTTCTTCGTGGTGAAGAAGGCGTTGAAAAGGCGCCCGAGGTTCTCCTCGCTAATGCCGGTGCCGGAGTCCTCGACGATCACCTGCGCATGCCGGCCGTCGAAGCGCCGGGTGCGAATACGCAGACGCCGCGCGCGCCCGGCGACACCCGTCATCGCCTGCACGCCGTTCAGCACGAGATTGATGATGACCTGCTGCAGTTGCACGCGGTCGGCGCACACCTCCAGGGCCGGCAGTTCGTAAGCGGTTTCCACTTCGACGCGTTCACCATCCAGCTCGCGGCGCACGAGTTCGACGGATTCCCTAGCGATAGCATTCAAGTCGAATACCGCATGGCTCGGATCGCGCTTTTGCGCCATCGCGCGTATCTGGCGAATGATGTCCGTCGCGCGCTTCGCGTCGCGAATCATCTGATTGATCGACTGCGCCGCTTCGCACAGTTCCGGTTGCGGCCGGTTGAGCCAGCGCGACGCCGCGTCGCCGGCCGTGACGATCGCGGCAAGCGGCTGCGTCACCTCGTGCGCGATCGATGCCGCCAGTTCGCCCAGCATCGTCACGCGCGTGGTGTGGGCAAGCTCGGCGGTCGAACGGTCGAGGGCTTCCTGCGCGACGACGCGCTCGGTGACGTCCATCAACGCCCCCACGTACTCGATATTGCCCGACTGCGGCGCGGCGATATGCGCGACGTAGTGAACATGCTTGACGCTGCCGTCCGGCATCAGCAAACGGTGCCCGGTGTCGATATACGGCTCGCCCGCCATCGCCTGTTCGTAGGCCTCGCGGGCGAGCGCGAGATCGTCGGGATGCGTGCGCGCGACGATTAGATCGATGCCGGGTTTGGCGTCCTCGGGATAATCGAAAATCCGGTATGCCTCTTCGGACCACCACATCTCGCCGCCCGGAAAACGCGTGGCGATGCTGCCCGTGCGGCTAAGCCGCTGCGCGTCCGACAGAAACGCTTCACTGCGTTCCAGCGCCTGTTCGGCCCGCTTGCGCTCCTCGATGTCGGTATTCACGCCGTACCAGCGCAAGATTTTGCCGGCGGCGTCGCGCAACGGTTCCGCGCCAATGTGCATCCACCGGTAGACGCCGTCGCGGCGCCTGATGCGTGCGACGTTTTCGAACGAGGCGCCCGTCGTGACCGCGCTTTGCCATGCCGCCTCCGTCGCGGGCAGATCGTCGGGATGCACGATCGAGCGCCAGATGTCGCCGCCGTCCTCGGCGACCGTCACGCCGAACTCGCTCCAGCGCCGGTTGATGTAGCTGAGCCGGCCGTCCGGCGACGAACTCCATACCATGCCCGGAATCGCGTCGATGGTCGCGCGCAGTTCTTCCTGCTGGCGCCGCAGTTCGGCTTCCATGCGCTTGCGCAACGTGATGTCGTTGTTGGTCGCGAGGATCGCGCGCGGCTTGCCGTTGCGGTCGCGCCATAGCGCCCAGCGGCTCGAAATGGCGACGGTCTCGCCGTCCTTGCGCACGCGTTCGAGCTCGCCGTGCCAACGCCCGACGCGGAGCACTTCGTCGCGGATCTCATCGAGGGAAATGGCCGCATGGGTCTGCGTCAGTTCGTGAATCGGCTGGCCGAGCGCCTGCTGCGCGGTCCAGCCGTACAGTTCCTCCGCGCCCTGATTCCAGAACGTGATGCGGTCGTTCATGTCGTAGGCGACGATCGCGTCGTGCGTGAGATCGAGCAACTGAAGCTGTTCGCGCAATGTGGCCGTGTTGGCCTGGTTGCGCAGCGCCAGCACCGAGGTGGTGACGATGGCGAGCAGACTGACCGCGCAACGCGCCACCGCGCCGCCCGAATAGTGTTCGTCATGCGACAGCACGAAGGCGAACAGCGTGAGCACCACGCAGGTCCATGCGGCGGCGACCGCGGCCGGCCGCGATCCGGTCGATGCCACCAGCAGCACGACCACCACGTACAGCACGGCGATTGCAATATCGAGCGGCGTGAATGCGTCGATAACGAAAACGGCAAGACCGATTATGGCCGCACATGCGTATAGCGCCCGTGCGTTGTCTCGCAGCGGCCTGCCGGCGCCCTGGTTGAATTTCACGGTCTGGGAGCGCGCCGCGCGGAGAAGATACGGATGGAAGGACACGAATTTTGCATAGGTGTTCCAGACAAGCGTTTGTTGGTAAGCAGCGCGTCCCTGCTTTCATGGGACCGGTCGTGCATATCGGTCCGGGATGCGGGACGTCGACCTTTTTTATCCGGCTCTGATTCTATCGGAGATATGGCTGGCCGATGCGTGCGCATGCGCGCTTCGGTGGCCCTCAAGCCGGCATGCCGTCACCACCCGCCCTGATCGTTTCCAGACGGCGCGACACCTCCGCCGCATCGACGGGCTTGCTCAGCACGCACATCGCGCCGATGTCGAGCGCCTGACGGCGCACCGCATCCGACGCGAAAGCGGAGATGAAGATGACCGGCAGCGTCACGCCGCGCTCGATGAGACGGCGGTACATGTCCAGCCCGGAAATACCCGGCATCTGCACATCGGAAATGATGCAGGTCACGGCGCCGATGGAGTCGGACGCGAGGAACTGCTCCGCCGACGCATAGAGCCGGACGTCCCAGCCAAGCGAACGAACCAGGCTCGACGTCGCAACGCGGACGGACTCGTCGTCGTCGATGATCGAAACGATTGGATTGTTGTACAAGCGACGGGTCCTCGGCCTTGAGTGCAAAAACGGCGGTGCAACATGGGCTGCCACCCGCTCCGGTTCGACTATACGCGCCGCACGCCTCGCGAACCATTCTACGAACGCAAGCGCGGCACCAAACGTTCGAATGGATCGCTCATACCTCCGTATAGGTGCGAAAGCCGCGGCGAGCGCAGCGCGCTCCGCAGGCCTCACCGGGCGCATAACACCTTCATATGAACGCACCGGACCTCGGAGCGGGGTGGCTCATGCGCAGGCACGAGACCCGTTCGTCAGACCGGTTATCGCGCGGCGCATGGCTCATCCGAAGGTTCAGCCAACGCACCGGCCGTTGGCCGGCCGGCGTACCGATGTATGTCTATTTCGATGCTGCTTGCGGGACTACATTTCAATCGCGGTTCGATAAACGATTCGCAAACGATTCACCAACGATTCGCCTTCTCTCATCCATCAAGGAGCTTCATCATGAAAAAGATCGTACTTTTCCTCACTATCGCAACCGGCGCACTCGCCGCTCCCGCACTGAGCTTCGCGCAAACCAATGGGCCGATCACGCGTGCCGAAGTGCGCGCCGATCTGGTTCGCGTGGAACAGGCCGGCTATAACCCGTCGGTGGCCAACGACATCAACTATCCGGCCGACATTCAGGCCGCCGAGGCAAAGATCGCCGCGCAAGACGGACAGCAATCGGGTACTCAGGGATACGGCGGCGTCACGCAACACGGCAAATCCGCGGCCGGCAAGCGCGCATCCACGCATACGGCGATGCAATCGTCCTGCGTGGGCCCGGCGAGCTACTGCAATCCGTACTTCGGCAGCTGAGGGCAAAGTGCGAAGTTCATCATTCGGTCGACGCCCGCATGTCAGGCCGATGCCCATGAAAGCCGCCGGGACACTGTATTTCGCCGCAATGGTTGCGCTGGCGGTCTCGGCAGGCTATGGGGCGCAGTCGGCGTGCTTCATCGAGGTGTTGACGACGGTGGGCAAAGCCTCTGAATTACCGCTGGAACGCATTGCAGCGGACAACGCGATGGAACGCGTTATCGAGGACGGAGCGCGTTCGTTAATTCAGCCGTCAGCTTCAGCCCAATCGGGAGCGGCACGTCTCGACGCATCTGAAAACGGGTTCGGTGCGTCCGGTTCGCCGCACCGACCGCCCCGCCTCGTTCCCGGCTACCGCAAGTCCATCACCGATTCGAAGTACTGGACCTGACGCATGCAGCGGAAATCGCCGCAGCCAATCCCACGCCGCCACTTTTTGCCCGCTCCAGATCGGTAGCCGTCAGCCAGCCGTCCAGGATGCCTTTTCGTTGCGCCAGATCAACAGAGCCGACGTTCCCGCCAGTACAGTCAACGACAGGGAAAACAACAACCTGGAGAGAATCATGAACAGCCGGCGGAAAACCCCGACGCTCGCATGGCTCGCTGCGTCGCTCATTACCCTGTCGCTTTCGTTCGGCCCCGCGATCTCGAGCGGCGCCGCACCCGCGGTCGATGAACACGCGCACGGCACGGCGGCGCCAGGCGCCGCAAGTGCCGCCAAGCCGAAGGCGCTCGGCGCCGCCGATGCGCAAATGAAGAAAATGCAGGAACTGCACGCGCGCATGATGGCGGCAAACACGCCCGAGGAAAGAGCCAGGCTGATGGATGAGCAGATGCAGGCCATGCAGCAAGGCATGGCGATGATGAACGGCATGAAAGACCATCACGGACACATGGGTTCGGGCAGCGCGCAGCACGACATGATGGAAAAGCGCATGGACATGATGCAGATGATGATGACCATGATGATGGACCGCGAGGCCATCGAGAACCCGCCGGCCGCGAAGTGACGGCGCGCATAAGGAGCCCGGCATGACAATCCCCGTTCAGCAGGCGCGGCCCTTCTGGAAGTCGCGCGGCGCAATCGCCCTGGTGGGTTTCGGCGCGGTGGCCGCTTTCTTCATGTTTTCCGGGCATCGCGCGCATTTTCTGGGTGCGCTGCCCTATGTGCTCCTCCTCGCATGTCCGCTGATGCACCTGTTCATGCATCATGGGCATCACGGCGCAGGGGGTGGCACGCAGCATGCGAAGACCCACCAGGGAAATGATGAACGCCCTTACTAGCGGATAGAACTTTTGGGGGCTCGTTGTCACGGCGACGCGCGGCGCGATGACGCGCGGCGCACGCCGTGCTTTGTCTCGAGGTTCACCACGCTCATGCCGCGCACGCCGGCTGACTCCTAGTGGAGGGTTTTCCATGTCGCATTCCCATGCTCACGCGCCGGCGCCGGTCCACGGCCGCCCTGCCTTTCCGGCTCGCCATCGCGGCGACAGCGGCAACACGCCTGGCGTGGTCTATACCTGTCCGATGCATCCGCAGATACGCGCGTCGGCCCCCGGCAATTGCCCTATCTGCGGAATGACGCTCGAACCCGTCACGCCGCTCGCGGTCGAGGAACGCAACGTCGAGCTCGAATCGATGACGCGCCGGTTCTGGGTCGCGCTCGCGCTGTCGATACCGCTGCTCGTGATGACCATGGGGCCGATGTTGACGTCCTACGACGTGAGCGCGGTTATCGACCGGACCGGCAACTGGCTGGCCCTGCCCCACTGGATGCCGGCGACCTGGTCGCAGTGCGTGCAGGCCGTACTCGCCACACCGGTCGTGCTGTGGGCGGGCTGGCCCTTTCTGGAGCGTGGCGCGAAATCGTTCCGCACGCGCCAACTGAACATGTTCAGTCTCATCGCGCTGGGCGTCTCGGCTGCGTACTTCTTCAGTGTGTTCGCGCTGTTTTTCCCCGATGCCTTGCCTCACGCGTTCCGGCGCGGGCATGAATTGCCGCTGTACTTCGAGGCCGCCTCGGTCATCGTGACGCTGATACTGCTCGGGCAGGTGCTGGAGTTGCGCGCCCGCTCGCGCACGTCGAGCGCGATCAAGGATCTGTTGAACCTCGCGCCGCACACGGCGGTTCGCGTCGGCGCGAATGGCGCGGAAGAAAGCGTGCCGCTGGAAGCCGTCGCGATCGGCGACACGTTGCGGGTGAAGCCCGGCTCGAAGGTTCCGGTCGATGGCGTCGTCACCGAAGGCCGTTCGAGCGTCGACGAATCGATGATTACCGGCGAATCCATCCCCTCGGAAAAAATGGCCGGCAGCAAGGTGACCGGCGCGACGGTCAACCAGACCGGTACGTTTCTGATGCGCGCCGAAAAGGTCGGCGCGGACACGTTGCTTGCAAGAATCGTCCAGATGGTCGCCGAGGCCGGCCGCTCGCGCGCGCCGATTCAGAAACTGGCTGACCAGGTGTCGGGCTGGTTCGTGCTGGCGGTCATCGGCATCGCCGCGGTGTCGTTCGTCGTCTGGGCGGTTATCGGTCCAGCGCCCGCGCTCGCGAACGCGCTCGTCGTCGCGATCAGCGTGCTCATCATCGCGTGCCCCTGCGCCCTCGGTTTGGCGACGCCCGTCTCCATCATCGTGGGAGTCGGGCGCGGCGCGAAGGAAGGCGTGCTCATCAAGGACGCGGAAGCACTCGAACTGATGGAGAAAGTCGACACGCTGGTGGTCGACAAGACCGGCACGCTCACCGAGGGCAAACCTCGTGTTCAGACGGTCGTCGCATTGGCGGACCACACCGAGGCATCGGTGCTCGGCTATGCGGCCAGTCTCGAAGGACCGAGCGAACATCCCCTGGCGCAGGCCATCGTCTCCCGGGCGCAGGAGAACAACGCGGCGACGAAGCCGGTCGACGGGTTCGACGCGATCGTCGGCAAAGGCGTGAGCGGCAAGATCGACGGTCACGCCGCCCTGCTGGGAAACACGGGGCTCATGGACGATGCGAGGATCGACTCCGTGGCCGTCAACGCGGACGTGGACCGGCTGCGCGAAGCGGGCCAAACCATCATGTATCTGGCCGTGGACGGCAGACTCGCCGGTTATATCGGCGTGGCCGATCCGGTCAAGGGCACGACAGCCGAGGCCGTGCAACTGCTGAAGGCCTCGGGCATCAGGATCATCATGCTGACCGGCGACAATCCGGTAACGGCCAACGCGGTGGCGAAAACGCTGTCGCTCGACGGGGTCAAAGCGGGCGTTCTGCCGCAGGACAAGTACAAGCACGTACAGGAATTGCAGCAGCAAGGGCACGTGGTCGCGATGGCGGGCGACGGCGTCAACGACGCGCCCGCACTCGCTCAGGCCAATGTCGGAATCGCGATGGGCACCGGCACGGACGTCGCGATGAACAGCGCCCGCGTCGTGCTGGTCAAAGGCGACCTGCGCGGTATCGCGCGAGCCCGCACCCTGAGCGTCGCAACGATGAAGAACATCCGGCAGAACCTGTTCTTCGCGTTCGCCTACAACGTCATTGGCATTCCTGTCGCGGCAGGCGTGCTGTATCCCTGGCTCGGCATCCTGCTCAGCCCCATCATCGCGAGCGCGGCAATGGCGCTGAGCTCGGTGTCGGTCATAGGCAACGCGCTTCGTTTGCGGGCGGCGCGCACGTAGCCGCGCCTCCTGCCGGCGAAGGCGGCGCGGCGATGCGCCGCATCCACCGCCGTCTGGTTCACGGAGCCGCCTCGGACGCGGTACTCACGCGTAGAAAGCGCTCCACCGGGAGGACCGCGACGATTCCGTCTTCGCCCGCAGTGCCGTATGCAATGTTCAGGATTTCCCGAACCAGCGCATCGACAGCTTCGCTCTGCGTGAAGACCTCGATCTTGATATGCCCGGTTGTCCAGTCGTTAGAGAACGGGTTCGGGTGCGCGCCGAATCCTTTTACCTGGGTGATGGTCAGTCCATGAACATGTACTGCGCCCAACCGGCGCTCCAGCACCTCGAGGACTTCAGGCCGAACAATTGCAACAACGCATTTCAGTTCCATGTTGCCCTCAATGACCGAGGAAAACAGCGAGAAACGGTGCGACGACCGCCCATGTCGCACCCGCCGTGTCATGCCGTCAGAAAAGATGAATGCCGAAGCGCTTATTTCGACGGGGTCGCTCCGGCCTGATCGGCATACTTGAGCATGATGTCGCTCATCGCGCGCATCATGTCGGCGTGCATGCGCATCGCGGTCTTGGGGTCCATGCCCATATTGCCGCCCATCATTGGACAGCTACCCATCATGCCGCCGCCCATTCCTCCCATTCCTCCCATTCCCATCATGGAATCGCCGCGTTCTCGTGTTTGCGCTGGCGAGCTTCCGTCGTTGCGCGCGCCACCAGCCGACACGGCGACAGTGGCTGTCATTGACAGCAGCGCCGACAGCGCCGCTGCTCGGATAAATTTCGTGATCATGTCAGTCTCCGGATTCGGTTCGATCGTATCGCCGAGAAAGCAGTCTCCAACGTGCGGCGCGACGCTAGTTTCGTGCGTGGCGGACGTGCGCGAGCCACGGTGCGGAACCATTCGTCCCTGCCGACGAGGGAGTTACAGCAAGCGCGGTGGAGGTGCCGGCAGTTCGGGGATGAACTGTTCCGTGAAGGTACGGGCGACAGCCCGGTAGACAGGCGCGGAAGGTACGACGATAACGGCGTACCTCGCCGGTATGGCGGGCACGCCGCAGGCGAGGCCGCCCATGCCGCCGTGGCACGCAGCTTGGGCATTCATGGTGTGATGCCTTGCAGGTTGCTCGCACGCAGTCATGTCGGATGCGTGCGAAGCTTGCCTCTGTTGATGCGCGGCCACCGACGCCGCCATCGGACACAATGCCGCCTGCGCCGGGTAGCCGAGCAGCGGCAACCACGCAATCAGAAAGCACGCGACGAATTTGGCCCACACTTTCATGAATCCCAGTATAGGCGCTGCCGCGGCGCATCGCTACGGTCCGCGGCCGGACCTGTTGCGTGCTGGCTCGACGAGTGCCGTATCAGTACCTCGTCAATGCTTTTCCAGTTTCACGATGGTCAGCGTACCGTCAACGTTTTCGACGCGGACCTTGACCTTGTCGCCCTCGTGAACCTGCTTGACCATTGCAGCATCTTTCGCCTTGAAGGCCATGGTCATCGGCGGCATGCCGACGTTTTCCAGCGCTCCGTGCTTTAGCGTGACCATGCCGGTGGCCGGATCGACCTTCATCACTTCGGCATTGGTGAGCGCAGTGTTGGATGACGTTTTCGAAGTCGACGGCTTGGACATGTCCATACCTTCTTCAGCAAACGCGGGCGCCGCAACGATGGCTCCGAAAGCAACGGATGCAATAATCAATGTCTTCATTGAGTCTCTCCAGTTTGGGTAGATGGCACGTTCATGCCGGAAGTTGCATGGTGTGACCGCGCATCACATTCCTGTCTCGCGCGACGGCGCTGGAGCAGAAACCAGGCGGCGGGAATCACGAACATCGACAGCAGCGGCGCGGTGACCATGCCGCCGACCATCGGCGCGGCGATGCGCTGCATCACTTCCGAGCCGGCACCGTGTCCGATCATGATGGGTATGAGACCCGCGAGCACGACCGCGACCGTCATGGCTTTCGGCCTCACGCGCAACACGGCGCCTTCCCGGATCGCGTCGAACAGCAGCGCCTCGCTCAGCGGCTCGCCGGCTTCGAGCCTGCGGTTCAGCGCGCCCTTCAGGTACAGCAGCATGACCACGCCGAATTCCGCCGCCACGCCCGCGAGCGCGATGAAGCCGACGGCGGTCGCGACGGATACCGCATGCCCCAGAATCCAGATGAGCCAGAAACCGCCGACCAGCGCGAACGGCACCGTCGACATCAGCAGCAGCGCATCGGCCACCGAATCGAACGTGAGAAACAGCAGCACGAAGATGACGGCGAGCGTCACCGGAATGACGGTGCGCAGCTTCGCCGCCGCGCGCTCCAGATACTCGAACTGACCGGACCACGCAATCGAGTAGCCAGGCGGCAGCACGACTTTTTCCGCCACGGCGCGCTGCATCGCCTTCACGGCGGATTGCAGGTCCGTGTTGCGGATATCGACGTAGACGTAACCGGAGAGCCTGGCGTTCTCGCTGCGGATCATCGGCGGGCCATCGGCAATCGTGATACGCGCGACATCGCCGAGCCGGATCTGCGCGCCGCGCTCCGTGACGACCGGTAGCTCACGCAGCTTCTCCAGCGAATCGCGGATTTCACGCGGATAGCGGATGTTGATCGGAAAGCGCTCCCGCCCCGCAATGACTTCGCCGACCTTGTCACCGCCTACCGCCGACGAAACTACCGACTGGATATCCGCCACGGCAAGCCCGTAGCGGGCCGCCGCCAGCCGGTCGATATCGACGTCGATGTAGCGGCCGCCATTCAGGCGTTCGGCCAACGCGGATGTCACGCCGGGAACGTCCTTCACCGCCGCCTCGACCTGCGCCGCGATGCCGTCGATTTGCGACAACTCGCTGCCTGAAATCTTCACGCCCACCGGCGTCTTGATGCCGGTCGACAGCATGTCCAGGCGATTGCGGATCGGCGGCACCCACACGTTCGACAGCCCCGGCACCTTGACGGTCCGGTCCAGTTCATCGACGAGCTTCTCCGGCGTCATGCCGGGTCGCCACTGGTCGCGCGGCTTGAACTGGATCGTGGTCTCGAACATCTCCAGCGGCGCGGGGTCGGTGGCCGTGTCGGCGCGTCCCGATTTGCCGAACACCGTGGCGACCTCGGGCACCGTCTTGATGAGCCGGTCGGTCTGCTGCAAGAGTTCGCCCGCCTTCGCTGCTGAAATGCCGGGAAGCGCGGTCGGCATGTAGAGCAGGTCGCCTTCGTCGAGCGGCGGCATGAACTCGCCGCCGAGCCGCGATACAGGAACAAGCGTGATGACCAGCGCGAGAACGGCGATGCCGATCGCGATCCACGGCCGGCGCAGCGTCGCTTCCAGCCACGGACGGTACAGCCGGATCAGCACGCGGTTGATGGGATTGGCGTTCTCGTGCGGAATGCGGCCGCGGATCAGGTAGCCCATGAGGACCGGCACCAGCGTCACCGACAAACCGGCCGCAGCCGCAATCGTGTAGGTCTTGGTGAACGCCAGAGGCGAAAACAGCTTGCCTTCCTGCCCTTCCAGCGAGAATACGGGGATGAACGACAGCGTGATGATGAGCAGCGAGAAGAACAATGCCGGCCCGACCTCCGTTGCGGAAGTGGCGATGAGTTCCCAGCGCCGTGCCGTCGTGATCGGCTTGTCAGGGTGGTCGTGGTCGTACGCTTCGAGATGCTTGTGGGCGTTCTCGATCATCACGATGGCCGCGTCGATCATCGCGCCGATGGCGATCGCAATGCCGCCCAGCGACATGAGGTTCGCGTTGACCCCTTGATAGCGCATCACGATGAACGCGGTCAGCACGCCGAGCGGCAGCGACAGAATGGCGACGAAGGCGCTGCGCAGATGAAACAGGAACACCGCGCAGACGAGCCCGACGATGATGAATTCCTCGATGAGCTTGTCCTTCAGGTTAGCCACCGCGCGTTCGATCAGTTGGGAGCGGTCGTAGGTCGTCACGACTTCGACGCCCGCCGGCAGTGAGCGCTTCAGTGCGGCCAGTTTCGCCTTCACCGCGTCGATCGTTTTCAGCGCATTCTTGCCGGAGCGCATCACGACCACCCCGCCCGCTACTTCGCCCTGACCGTTCAGTTCCGCGATGCCGCGCCGCATCTCCGGTCCGATCTGGATGCGCGCCACGTCGCCAAGCAGCACCGGCGTGCCGGCATCGTTCGCGCGCAGCACGACGTTGCGGAAATCGTCGAGCGTATGCAGGTAGCCGGACGAGCGGACCATGTATTCGGACTCGGCCATTTCCACCACCGAGCCGCCCGATTCCTGATTCGCCTTGCCGAGCGCGTCGGCCACCATCGTCTGGGTGATGCCGTACGCCCGCAGCCTGTCGGGGTCGAGCACGACCTGGTACTGGCGCACCATGCCGCCGATGCTGGCCACCTCCGAAACATCCGGCACCGACTTCAGTTCGAACTTCAGGAACCAGTCGTTCAGCGCGCGCAGTTGTCCGAGGTCGTGCTGCCCCGTCCTGTCGACCAGCGCATATTCGTACACCCAGCCGACGCCGGTCGCATCCGGTCCAAGCGAGACGGTCGCTCCTTGGGGCAGACGGCTCTGCACCTGGTTCAGGTACTCGAGCACGCGCGAGCGCGCCCAGTACTGGTCGGTCTTGTCGTCGAACAGCACATACACGAAGGCATCGCCGAACGACGAATACGCGCGGATGGTTTTTGCCCCAGGCACGCCGAGCAGCGTCGTGGTGAGCGGATACGTGACCTGGTCCTCGATCACCTGCGGCGCCTTGCCCGGATACGACGCCTTGATGATGACCTGGGTGTCGGAGAGATCAGGCAGCGCATCGAGCGGCGTTTGCGTGACCGAGTAGACGCCCCACGCCGTGACAAGCACCGTCGCCAGCAGCACCAGGAAGCGGTTATGGATCGACCATCTTATGAGGCGTGCAATCATTTGGCGCCTCCAAGCGGTTCGACCTTGGTCAACTGGTAGCCGTCATCCGACTGCCTGAACGCGAAATGCACCATGTCGCCCGCCTTCACGTTCGCAAACGCATTGGGCGAGGGCTTGTTGAACGCCATCGTCATCGCGCCCCAGCCCAGGCCCGGAACGGGTTGATGCGAGAACGTGATGTCCTCGGCGGTCACTTTCTCGACCTTGCCGGTGGTCTCGTACGTTTGGGCCGCTGCCGCTCCCGCTGCTGACGCAGGCGCAGGCGCGGGAGCGCCGGGAGCCGTGCCCGCGCCGCCCCCCAGCCGTGGCAAAAGCGACTTCAGGCTGGCTTCGGAATCGATCAGGAACTGACCGGACGCGACGACCTGCTCGCCGTCGCTCAGGCCGCTCAATACTTCGGTTTCATTGCCGATGTCGTTGCCGACCGTGACCGCAACGGGCTGCAAGCGGCCATCGCCGTTCCTCGCGATGACGACCGAGCGCTTGCCCGTGGTGATGACCGCCTCGGCCGGAACGAGCAGACGCGAGACCGGCTTCTGTGCGCCCACGCGCACGCGCATCAGCATGCCGGGCGTCAGTTCGAGCGCGGCGTTGTCGATTTCGAGGCGCGCTTGCAGCGTGCGGCTGGTGGTGCTGATGCCGGGCAGGATCTCGCGAATCTGCCCGTTGAAGTGCCGGGCCGGGTCTCCGGCAAACGTCGCATCGACGGTCATGCCTGGCCGCACGCCCAGCGCAAGCGCTTCGGGAATTTCGACGATGAGCCAGAGCTTCGACAGACCGGCGACCTTGGCGAGCGTTTGCCCTGGCGTCACCATCGCGCCGTCCCTGACGTTCAGTTCGCTCAGCACGCCGGTTTCCGGCGACGACAGCACGACATGTGTCTGCGCCTTGCCCGTCCGGTCGAGAGCCGCGATGACGCCATCGGGAATCGACAGCGCACGCATGCGCGCGCGCGACGCTTCGAGCATGCCGCTGTCGATGCCGCTGCGCTTGAGCGCGAGATATTCTTCCTGCGGCGCGAGCCAGTCGGGCACGAACAGCGACGCAATCGGTGCGCCCTTCGCGATCGGCTGCATCGGTGCGCTGGCATGCAAACGATCGATGTAACCCGTCACGCGCGACTGCACCACCTCCGAGCGCGATTCGTCGAACTGCGTTGTGCCGACGGCATCGAATCCTTCCATCGTTTCGTGCCGGCGCACGGTGGCGTAGCGGATGCCGAGGTTTTGCTGAAGGCCTGGGTCGATCCTGATGCCGCCCGCGCCACCTTCGTCGGCGTAGACCGGCTGGAGTTGCATGTCCATGAATGGCGACTTGCCCGGCTTGTCGAAGTGCTGGTTCGGCACCATCGGGTCGTGCCAGTACAGAACCTTGCGGCCCGTCTTCGGGTCGATCGTGTTTGCGGAGGCAGAGGCAGAGGCAGAGGCGGATGCCGCCGAGACGCCGGAGCCCGTCGCCGGCGCGCGCCGCGTGCCGGCGAGATAGCCCGCGCCTAACAGCGCCGCGGCGATGGACGTCATCAGAACCGCGCGCGCCAGTGGTTTCGTTTGCATGGTGCTCTCCTTCACTGACTGACGGACATCGAGGCAGGCACGACCTGGTATTCCAGTTGCGCCCAGGTCTGCGAGACGTCTCGCTGCAAGTCGAGCACCTGAAGCTCGGCGTCGAGTTGCGCACGTCTCGCGGCAAACGTGTCCGCGAGCGAACCGGTACCCGCCTTGTACGCCGCCACCGCCAGGCGCACGCGCTGCTCCGCGAGCGGCAACAGCGCGTGCGTGAGATTGGCGATGCGCTCGCGGCCGCTGGCAAGCGTCGCGGACTGAGTCTGGATGTCCGCTGTGACTTGCCGTTGCGCGTCCTCGTACAGCAGGCGTGCCCTGGTGCCGAGCTCGGCTTTCTCGGCCGCGTCACGGTCCTGATAGTTCTTGCGATGGATCGGCAGCGGAATGCTCACCCCGACCGACACCATGTTGGAGAATCCGCCGCCGCGCTGCTGGTAGGCGACTTCCCACGTCCAGTTGGGGCTGCGGTTGCTGTTCGCGACGGCCGTATCGGCGTCGGCCACGGCGATGTCGCGCGACGCGGCGACCAGCACCGGCTGCACCTCGCTCAGTTCTTGCGGCGGCAGCGCTGGCACATACGACTGCGGCGCCGGCGGCTCGCCGCTCACATCCGCAACGGCGCTCGCCGTCCAGCGGGACAGCGCGATGAGCGCGGTCTGCAAGGTCTGCCGGGCCTTGAGCATCTGGTCCTGGGCCTGAGCGAGCAGCGCCTCCGCCTGGGTCACGTCGGCCGCGGTCGACTTCGCGCCACGATAGGACGCCCTCGTCGCATCCAGCTCATGGCTCATGTGCTCAACGAGTTCCTGCTGCAGCGAAATCGCCTTCTTTGCATAGACCGCGTTCAGCCACGCCGCGGCCGTCTGTTGACGGGTGTTCGCGAGCTGCGCGAGATAGCCGGCCCGCTCGCGGTCCACCACGCCGTTCGCGAGCGCGGAGCGCAGCCGGCGTTTGTCGCCGGATACCCATTCCTGTTCGATGCCGACGCGGCGCATGGTCATGAAGTCCTGACCGATGGTGAATCGTTGCGGCCCGTTCACCGGCAGGTTATCGACGCCGGCCTTGAGCATCGGATCGGGCAACTGGCCGGCCCGCACGGCCGCTTCCGAACCGGCGCGCACCGATGCCTGCGCCGCCGCCATGACGGCGGAGCGGTCGGTGGCGGCCTGAAGTGCCGCATCGAGCGTGACGGGTGCTTGCTGAGCGCGCGCAGCGGCGCTCGCGAGAATCAGCGCGGCGCACAGCCAATGCGCGCGCAAGGGTGCGCGCCGGCATGACGGCGCGCCAATGGTTAAAGGCATGTTCGAACCCCAACGGCGGACTCCCATAGGGAATCCACGTCCTGAACGCAGGACGACCCTCACCGCGAACGCGGTGAACCTGTCAGAAAGGGATTAGATGACGCGAGGAGGTCGCCAGGGGCCGGCCGGTTCACGGACGGGCAGCGAGTCGGCGTAGTGGAAAGCAACCGGAATCGAGAGTCCGGCGGGACGGGTGACTTCAGTACGGGAGACCGGGTGATACAGGCTGCCGAGCTGGCATTGCGCCGTTGCCTTGCAGAAGCCCTTGGCTTTCTCGGGTTGCGACGATTTCATGGTCTCGCACCCAGGCATTTCCGCGGACGTCGCACTGCCCTCGTCGGCGCCCATGCTCATTTGCATTGGACATTCTCCCGTCAACCCGCTCGCCGCCAGCCCACTGATGGGCAGCACGGCGCAAAGCAGCAGGAGGAGCAATGTCCGGAGCAATTTCATGGCCGGAATTATACGGGAGCGGTCTTATCCATGTTCGGGGAATTTATCGCCGGCGTGACTTGTCGCACGCAGCCGGCTGCGGGCTTGGGCGATGCAATTCGCGCGCCAGGCCCATGTCATCTCGGCGGGCAAGCCGGCATTTTCACGTGCAGGTTCTGGCAGGGATAGGACTTCGGCAATTGCGGCGAGTCGCCCGAGCGTGGGCTCACGGCCGGGCCGCTCACGACGGCTGAGCGGCTCGACGTGGCCGCGCTCTGACAGCCGGCGAGCGCGACGACAGCCGTCGCTATTGCAATGACGAAGCGAACACGGGCTATGGATGGTGTCTTCATCTCTGGATGATGGAGCGCGGCGCCTGAACGAGCCGTGACGCCGAAATGACTTTCTGGTCATCGCAGCGACATGCTCGACCCATTGCTATCGTGGCGGCGGGCCGGGCGTATGCCACGTCATGTGCGTGATGCGCAGCGGATGCCAAGGCGTCTGAATAACCATTGATCCAATGACCACTTGCCGGCGCCCCGGCACAGCAGGACCAACAGCATCGCGGCCCATTGAATGTGCGTGGGCCATGCCTGCGGATACACGAACACCTCGATGACCGTTGTCATGCCGAGCAGGACGAATGCCACGGGTCGCGTCGCGAGGCCGAGCACAAGCAGCACAGGCGCGGTCAGTTCGATCGACACAGCCATGTAGGCGGCAAGCTCGGGCGGCAGCAACGGTAGTCGATAGTCTTCCCTGAACAACTGGAGCGCGGCATTCCAGTCGGCCAGTTTGGTCATCGCCGAGTTCCAGAAGACCGTGGCGACAGCAAGCCTCAGTGGAAGCGCGAGAACCGTATACGGCACGCGCTCCAGCCATCCCACGGTGCGCAGGATGCGCTCAGTCAGTATCGAACTGCGATGAGCGGATCGAGATTCCGGCATCATGGGGGCTACCTCTCGGCTGTTCGGCTGGATGCCTCGTTCGACAGACGGATATCGACAAGGCATCCAGATACAAGAAGGTGTGCGAGCCAGACGGACGTTTCAGCGTCCGGCGCATCGGCCAGGGCGTCATGCAAAGGGCGTCCCGCAAGCAACGCAGCCGTGAAGCGGTATTGCCCTTTCGTCATCCGGTTCACCTCGACGCCGGAAGGTGCCCGTTGGATAGACAAACAGACCGGATCAGCCGCCAGATCGATGTCCGCCAACGCGCTATCGTCCCTTGACAATACCGCGTGCCAGATGGCGTCGATGGGAAACGCCGACTCCATCATTCGTATTGCGGGACTCGGCAAAAACCGTACGGCTTGCATGCCGGCTTCATCCAGTTGTTCGAGGCGGCGTAGATCGAGCGGCGTTGCGTCGGCTGCGTGCAGCGCCTCATTCACGGCCCATTCGAGTCGTGCGGTATCCGGCAGATAGACGAGCGACGCCGCTTCCGGCATCCGCGCCAGAAAATCCGCGAACCTGTCGCCGTAGCTATCCAGGTGCGCGCTCGACGGTGGGCATTGCTCGATAAAAAGTCGAGCCGCGCCTTCGAAGAATTCGTCTCCAACCAAAGCCCGCACGGCCGGATAAGTGAGCCGCAATGCCGTAAGCAGCGTGCTATTCGCCGTGTTCCGATAAATCGCGAGCCGCGCCTGCGGAGCGAGGCCATCGGCTATCACATACGCGGCTGCATCGCCATCGGCAAGCCCAAGCAAGTCCCGGCGCACCGCGCATTGCAAGTCATGCAGCGTTGGCGCACAAGTCGTCATTTCCCTGCCTCCCGATAGCGGCATCCGCAAGCGCGGCTTCTTCCATCAGAACCTCGAGCGGCGGCACATCGGTGTCCCATTCGATCAGCGTGGGAACCGGTCCAAAACGCCTGAGCGCCAGTTCGAACAGGTCCCACACGGCGGGCGCGACGCGTGAGCCGTGGTCGTCGATGCGGATTATTCGGCCCTCGTCGAGCTGACGCACGCTGTGTCCGGCCAGGTGAATCTCGGTCACCGATTCGGGCGGCAAGGCATCGAGATAAACCTGTGCGTTCCAGCCGTGATTGCCGGCACTGACATAGATGTTGTTGACGTCGCAGAGGATGCCGCATCCCGTGCGCCGCGCGACCTCGGCGAGAAACGCCCACTCAGGAATAGTCGAGTGGCGAAAACGCAGATACGTGGACGGGTTTTCCAATGAAATGCGCCGCCGCAAACAGGTCTGCACCTGGTCGACGTGACTGCATACGAGGGTCAGCGCTTCTTCCGTCATCGGCAGCGGCAACAGGTCGGCGAGATAGACGCCGGCGCTTACGCTCCATGACAGGTGTTCAGAAACGAGGCCGGGCTCGACCCGCTCGATGACGGCGCGCACACGCTCGAGATGCCGTGCATCCAGGCCTTCGACGCTGCCGGGAGAAAGGCCCACCCCGTGAAGCGAGATCGGGTAATCCCGGCGAATCGCATCCAGGTATCCTGGCGCGAGGCCGCCGCCCATGTAGTTCTCGGGATGCACCTCGAACCAGGCGGCGGGCGGATGCCGTTCGACAACTTCGTGATGGTGCCGAAAGCGCAGCCCGACGCCGGCGCACGCCGGAATCAGGCCGTGGGCATAGTGCGAGGCGCCGGAAGCGGCATCCATGACCCTTCCTTCCTCACGCCGGCTTCAGCTTGCCGCCCTGGATCTTGCTGCAATCGCCGGCGGGCAGCAAAACGAATGACTTGGGGTCGCGCGCCTGGGTGGATTGTCCGGCGCAGGAATGGGCGCCTTCAGCGCAGTCGTTTTTCGACACGGCGTTGATGCCGTAGCACTTTTGCAGTTTGTTCGCTTCCATCCGGGCCATGTTGTCTTTCACGACTTGCGGCATCGCGCTCATGTCCTTCATGGCCTGGGCCTGAACAGGCGCGATCTGCATGGCGAGCGCCAGGCCGATTGCCGAAGACAAGATCGAGGCCGTCATCCTGTGTTTGTTCATCACGCATCCTCCTGAGGGTTGCGGCCGGACATTGTGGGCCGTGCAGGAAGGTTCGGCCGAGCGCCGCAAAAGGTTACGGTCCGCTCAAACTTTTTCCGCGTGACAATCCGGGCTCCCCGCCACAAAATTTCAGCATGCAACGGCATCCCCCCCCGCCGAGTCCCGTTCCTGGTTCCGAAAGAGAGAGCCTGGCGTCGATCGCGCCGGCCGCTCGGCAAGCGCCGGCGACCCGTCGCGCCGACGGCAAACTCGACTGGTCCGCCATGATGGCCAGCGCGCAAATGGGCGACGCCCAGACCTATCGCCGGTTGCTCCAGGACATCACGCCCTACCTTCGTGCGCTCGCGGCACGACACATCCGCAACGCCGACGACATCGAGGACACGGTTCAGGATGTGCTGCTGACCGTGCACGCCGTGCGCAACACGTATGATCCTTCGCGTCCGTTCGGGCCGTGGCTGGTCGCCATTGCAAACCGGCGCATCGTCGACGGTCTGCGCCGGCGCGGCCGTGTTGGCTCGCATGAATCGTCAACGGAAAATCAGTTGGAAACCTTTGCCGCCGATGAAGCGAACTTAGAGGAAGAGACGGTGAATGCCCGCCTGGTCAGGGAAGCAATCGAGCAATTGCCTGTCGGACAACGCGACGCGATGCGCATGCTCAAATTGCAGGAGATGTCGCTGCAAGAAGCCGCGGCTGCAAGCGGAACGTCGGTTGCCGCGTTGAAAGTCGCCACGCATCGGGCCATGAAACGATTACGGGAGAGGTTCCCGCAGCGAGGTAGCAAATCATGACCCGCACCTCCGACCTGATCGACGTGCTCGCCGCGGATGCCGCGCCGGTGCGGCGTCTGCGCTCGCCAGCGGCGAGAGCCGCGTGCTGGTTGCTGTTTGCCGCGGTTGTGATGCTCTTCGTCGGTGTCGCGCATGGAGTGCGCGCCGACCTGGCGGTCAAGCTGCATCAGCCGCTGTTCGTCATCGGCATGGCCGCGGCCACGGCCACCGGCATTCTGGCCGCCGTCGCGGCATTGATTGCCAGCGTGCCGGGCCGGTCACGCCATTGGCTTCTGTTACCGGGACCGGCTGCGCTCACGTGGGTCGCCACGATTGGCTACGGTTGCCTGACCAATTGGATCGCGATCGGACCGGAAGGCATGTCTGTCGGCGAAACGGCAAGATGCTTCGCGACCCTGGTACTGGTCGGCATGCCGCTATCGCTCGTGATGCTGATCATGCTGCGCCACGCCGCCCGGCTGGAGCCGGGACCGGTCGTGATGGCGGGTAGTCTCGCGGTCGCTGCAATGACCGCGGTGGCCTTGTCGATTTTCCATCCTCTCGACGCGACCGCGATGATCCTGCTGTGGAACCTCGGCGTCGCCGCGCTTTATCTGGCCTTGAGCGGCCGCTACGGTCAGCGGCTGCTGGATTGGATCGCGCTGCGCTGACGAGCCGACCAGCCACGCCGGCTAGCGGCGCGGCCAGCGCCGCCATGTCAACGCGGCCAGGCTCAGCACGGCGGCAAGCGCAAGCGGACGATGCGTATCGAGCCATAGCGCGCTGCTGTAACGCTTCGCCTCGCCGTCGAATGGACCATGAACGCGATGCGCGCCGGCAACCGGTTGCCACAGATTCGAGGGCGCGGCATCGCTTGCCGGCGCGGCTCTTTGCTGCGCCTGATAGCCGGTGCGGCCGAGATATCGGTCCAGCCAGCCGGGCACGACCTGGTTGGCGACAATCGCCTTCACCGTCGATATCCCGACATACACCTCACGCCGACGATGCGTTGCCGCCCAGACGATCGCGCGCGCGGCGACTTCCGGCTGAAAAACGGGCGCCACCGGCTGCGGAGCGTGGGGCATGCGGTTCTCGGCCCAGTCGAATTGCGGCGTATTCAATGCGGGCATTTGCACCATCGTCAGATGGACGCGGCTGTGATCGTGAAGCAGTTCGCAGCGCAATGCGTCGGTAAAGCCGCGGATCGCATGCTTCGCGCCGCAATAGGCCGATTGCAGCGG
Organism: Paraburkholderia sp. 22099; assembly: GCF_052045835.1. Taxonomy (NCBI): domain Bacteria; kingdom Pseudomonadati; phylum Pseudomonadota; class Betaproteobacteria; order Burkholderiales; family Burkholderiaceae; genus Paraburkholderia; species Paraburkholderia sp. 22099. The sequence goes on from NZ_JBQEPU010000036.1 coordinate 37,665, forward strand.
AATCGCGCGATAGGCGAGCGCCGAGCCGACCTGAACGATGCAACCGCGATTGCGCGCGCTCATGCGCTTTAACGCGGCCATCGTGCCCCAGACGTAACCGAGGTAGGTCACGTCCGTCACCCGCGCGAACTCCTTCGGCGTCAGGCTTGCCATCGGTCCGAACACGGTGAGCATGGCGTTGTTGACCCATACGTCGATCGGACCCAGCTCCGCTTCCACGCGCGCGGCGGCGGCTTCGACGGCGTCGGCGTCGCTGACGTCGAGTGCGATCGGCAACGCGCGCACGCCGCATGCGCGCACTTGCGCTGCCGTGTCGTCGAGCGCCGCGGGGTCGCGCGCCAGCAGCGCGACATGCGCGCCGCGACGCGCGAACGCGAGGGCGGTAGCGCGGCCCACGCCCGCGCTGGCGCCGGTGACCACCACGATTCGCGGTCGAGCAAGCTTGCGCCACATGGTTCCTCCGGTCGACGGTGAATGCGGGCGGGTTCGCGTGGGTTTTGAGTTGGCAGGTTCGTGCTGCATGCGTTGCATGCGGCGTGCCATGCGTTCAGGCGTGACGATTTTGTCGTCTGGATGCGATTGGGCATTCGGGCAGTTCGCGTGGCGAGTGGCGAGTGGCGTGAGGTTTTCTAATGGCCGTGCCAGCGCCCTCTCCCTGAAAATTTCCCGAAAAAAGTGCCTGTTCGTGGCTACGAAAATCCGTGTAGGATACTGTACATGCATACAGTGATTTTTCCGCAACTCCAATGACCACCGCGCTGCCCGTCCCCGAAGCCATCCACCCGTCGCTATGGCGGGCGTCGCAGCTTGCGCGCAGCCGGGGGCATATCGTGGATACCGGCTATCCCGCGCTATCGGCGGAATTGCCCGGCGGCGGATGGCCGGTCGGCGCGCTGGTGGACCTGCTGGTGCAGCAGGCCGGCGTGGGCGAAATGCGGCTATTGCGCCCCGCGCTCAGCGAAATGGAGAAGCGGCCGATTGCAATGGTGCAGCCGCCGCACGTACCGAACGGCCTGGGCCTCGAATACATCGGGTTGTCGTCCGAACAATTGATGGTTGTCCAGGCTCCGAAGACAGCCGACGCGCTCTGGGCCGCGGAGCAGATTCTGCGCGCCGGCAGTTGCGGCGCACTGCTGTTCTGGGCGCAACACGTTCAGACCTCGTCGCTGCGGCGGCTGCATCTGGCCGCCCAGTCTTCGGAAACGCTGTTCTTCATGATCCGCCCGCTGGCGTCGGCACAGGATGCCTCTCCCGCGGTTTTACGGCTGGCGCTGCGGCCCGAACGCGACGGCCTGACCGTCGACATCACGAAGCGACGAGGTCCGGCACGCGCAGAGCCTCTGTCCATTCCCCTGCAACCCACACCTGTTCTGTTTTCGCACCATGCGCGTATTTCTCGCCGTTCACCTGCCCCGGTTGCAGCTCGAGATCTTCCGGCCGAAGTGGCTGCCTGAGCCCGCGCACGGCTGCGTGGTTCTCGAACGGGACAAGGTGCTCATCGCGGATGGCGTCGCCAGGTCCGCGGGGGTGCGGGTCGGCATGAAACGCGGCGGCGTGCTGACGCTCGCGCCGGAGATCGAGATTTACGAACGCGACGCCGGCCGCGAGCATGCCGCGCAACGCGAGGTCGCCGTGGCGCTCATGCGGTTCTCACCCGATGTCGCGGTTCTCGACGAAGCGGTTGTCGTGGTGGACATCGGCGCGAGCCTGCATCTCTTTGGCGGACTGCTCGCCGTATGCCGGCAGGCGAAAGCGATCCTCGAAGCCATCGGGCTGACCGCGCGGATAAGCGCTGCGCCGACCGGGCAAGGCGCCTGGCTGCTCGCGAGGAACCGGAACCGGCGCGTGCTCAAGGTCGATTCGCTGGAACGGCAACTGTCGGTGCTGCCGTTGCAGTCAGTGCCGGAAATCAGGCCGTTTGCCGACTGGTTCACCGGCCTTGGCTGCGAAACGATTGCCGACGTGAGACGGCTGCCGCGCGCGGGCCTGCAACGACGTTGCGGCGAACATCTGCTCGACTCGCTCGACCGCGCTTTCGGCACGGCGCCGGAACTGTTCGAGTGGCTGGCGCTCCCTCCCACGTTTTCCGCCCGCATTGAAATGCCCGATCGTATCGAGCATGCGGAAGCGGCGCTTTTCGGTGCGCATCGTCTCATCGTGCAACTGTGCGGCTGGCTGTGCGCGAAGCAACTGGCGTTGACGGGCGCGACGCTTCTGCTCGAGCACGAGCGCGGCAGGCAGGCCATCGAGCCGACGCCCATCGAGATTGCCCTGGGCGAGCCGACATGGCGGGAAGATCATCTGGTCCGACTCGTCAGGGAGCGTCTTGGCCGCATTGAACTGACCGCCCCCGTTATCGCGCTGCGGCTCGATGCATCGAACGTGCAGCCCGCCGCACCGGCATCCGATACGCTGTTTCCCGAGCCCGGCGGCTCCGCCGCGGACCACGCCCGTCTCGTCGAGCTGCTGGTCGCGCGGCTCGGCGAGGACAACGTGCTCAGGCCCGCGCCAACGGCGGACTACCGGCCCGAAATCGCCAACCGATGGGTGCCGGTCGGCAGCACGTCGGAAAGCACACGGTTGCCGAAAGCGCTTCCGCGGCCCACCTGGCTGCTGGAGAAACCCGTGCGCCTGCTAATGCGAAAACACCGCCCGTTTTACGGTTCGCCGCTGCGCCTCGTGTCGCCTGGCGAACGCATCGAGAGCGGGTGGTTCGATGGCGAACTCGTCACGCGCGATTATTTCGTCGCTCAGGGTGAAGACCAGAGCTGTTTCTGGATATACCGCGAGCGCATGAGCAGTCGCGATGCGGAAGAAGAGCCGCGGTGGTTCCTTCATGGCCTGTTCGGATGAAGCGCCACGAATACGGCCTTCGACGGCGCCTCGCCTGCGCGAGGAACGCCGTCAACCCGATCTTCACCACAGGTTAGCGAGAGCGGAAGCTCAACGCCGGGCGCTGCCCAGGCCGTACGCGTCGCGATGATAAGCCAGCCGTCCAAGCAGTTTTCGGCGCATTTGCTCCCGGCGATAGTGAGCGACGACGAACGCTGTTGCCGTCACCAGCACGAATGAACCTACGACGATTGCCACTGCTTCACTCATCGGAACCTCCATTGCTGATCTCCCGGGTTCACTGCAGGTGCTGCCCTCCGTTGATCGCGATGTTGGCGCCGGTCACGAAGCCCGCTTCGCGCGAGCACAGGTAGAGCACGAGCGCGGCAACTTCGTCCGGCTGCCCGAGCCGGCCGACCGGAATCTGCGGAACGATCTTCGTCTCGCGGATTTCCTCGGGCACGGCCATTACCATTTTCGTGGCGATATAGCCGGGCGAGATCGTGTTGACCGTGACGCCTTTTTTCGCCACTTCGAGCGCCAGCGATTTCGTGAAACCATGCATGCCGGCCTTGGCCGCCGCATAGTTGGTCTGGCCGAACCCGCCCTTGGAGCCGATGATCGACGACACGTTGATGATGCGGCCCCAGCCGCGCTCGACCATGCTGTCGCACACGGGCTTCGTCATGTTGAACACCGAATCGAGGTTGGTGCGGATGACCGCGTCCCAATTGACCTTGTCCAGTTTCTTGAAGCTGGCGTCGCGCGTGATGCCGGCGTTGTTGATCAGGATGTCGACCGGTCCGACTTCGGCCTTGATCTGCGCCGCGCATTTTTCGCAGGAGTCGTAGTCGGCGACGTCGACGCCATATGCGCGGAACTGTCGCCCCTCGGCTTCCATGCGGGCGAGCCACTCGTTCGCACCGGTGTTGCCGGGCGAATAGGTGACGGCGACCGCGTAACCGGCGTCATGCAACTTGATGCTGATCGCCTCGCCCAGTCCACCCATGCCACCCGTTACCAACGCGATCTGCTTTGCCATTGAATCGTCCTCGCAATTACCGGCGGCGTGCCCGTCGGGAGCAACACCGCCTTCAGTCAAATGGGATGTATGGGAATGCCGGATTCCTCGCCAAGGTGGCTAAAAGGAATGCTGTAAATAGAGTTCGAACCGATAACGCGGGCATTGCTGCCCGCGTGGGTCTTAATGCTTCGCGCTCGCGGCCACGATAGCCGACTCGGCACTACGTTTGGCTGACTTGGACGCCGAGGCCGTCACGGCTTCGAGATTGGTCCCGGCCATTTCCACGGCCTGCTGACCCGTCTTCTGCAGCGATTCGCACAGCGTGGCGGTGGCGCTGATCGCGGACTTCCACGCGGCGATCGCCGCTTCGGAACCGGCGGGAGCACTCTTCGCCGCTTCCTCGATGACTGCCTGCAGGTTCGCGTTATACCGTTCGAAATGCGTCTGCGCGAGTTGCGCGACCTCCGCCTGCGTGGTTGACGCGATGTCGAAGAGTTGACGAGTGTATGTCAGTGATTTCTCCGCGAGCGGCGCGGTGAAACCGGCTTGCAGCGTGAACCACTGCTGCGGCTCCGGCGTGCCGGGCGCCTTGCTCAGGCTCTCCCGCGATTCCGCCAGCGTGGACTTGACGACCTGCAGGTTCAACGCAACCAGTTTTTCGACGCCTTCAAAGACCTTGCCGGTCAATCCGAAGAATGCGTCGAGGCCAGCTTTCTGCGATGCGGCGATTTGCTCGGGACTCGATAGAACCATTATTGAAATTCCTCAGGATTCGATTCGCCGCACAAAGCCCGATCGATCGGATAGGACCGGATGCCGCACGACGAATGGCGATGATGGATGAACCGAAGCGCACGGACGCCTGCCAGGCAGCATGCGTCGCGAATACTTCGGAGAGTCGTTAAAACCAGGGGCACTTACACATTAAAGTCCAACTAAAGCCACTTCGCTTACTTTCTTCGACGCGCTCGCCGCGTGGCGCGGCGGCACACGCCGCAATTCAATAACGCCTGCGCGCGACCGCTTTGAGAATGGACGCGCCTTCGCTCGTGACATGAGCACGGGGATGGCCCGACGCCAGACGCTCGAGTGATATGAGTTGACGTTCCAGCAGCGTGTCGAGTTCGACGCGCTCCAGGTCGATCTGCTCGGGCGCGTCCTTGAGGAGCATCAAGGTGGCGAATTCATGGGGACTTAGCATTGTGTCTCCTCGATTTAATCTGTCGGCCCGGAAGCATTAATTACCGTTCCGGCGGCAAATGGCGGGAAATATTTCCCCTCTCATTTGCGAAGCAAACGCTCGGGAAATCCTTACGGAGACGTCATCATAACCGCTCAATTTTCAATTGCAATATGGTCCGTACTTTTTTAATTCGTCTGGTTATTTATTCTGCATATGAATGGCCGTGGCGGGACGTCCCCCTGTTGACTGCGGCGACTTTGTGCGCCTTGATGGGCATGTGTTTGGCGGTTTTTCGGCACGCCGGAGGTGTGAAGTTGGCAGGTCCAACAATGGGCCTTTAAGCCACCTTGATTCATATTTGAATATGGCGTTTATAGGCTAGCATTGTCTTTATCGGACATGACCTACTTACAGGCCACGCTATATACGGCAATTAAGAAATAATTATTACGTTGATATGCGAGTCGCCTGTTTTCATAATTTTTACTCGTAAAATGCATAAGCGTCGACTTCCTCGCTGTCGCAAGGGCCACGGTTAGCATTACGTCACGTGGGATCCGTACATCACCATCAACAACGACTGAGCCGATGGAAGATCACGCAGGCGGAGGGTCGTTTATCCACACCCTTCCGCCGTGACTTTGATCCACTGAGGCCACGTGTCCATGTTCAGCGAACATGGACACAGGACCACCCGTTACTCGAACGAACCCAACCACGATAGCCACTGCAAACACGACAAACACCTCAAAGAAACAACAACGCCTCATTCAACTCCGATTCGCGGCGCGGCGCCTCGCGCCACCCCATCCGCACGGGAACCGAATAAAGACGCCGCGCGCCAAAGCGCGGCCAAAAATGGCAAAGACCCGGCGCGATGACCTGCACCACGGGCAAGCCGATATCGGGCCGCGTCTTATCGACAACCAGCACGTCCATTCCAGCCGAGGCGATTCGCGCGACGCAGTGTTCGACCGCCGCCTTCAACGTACCCGCATCGACTGGCGGCCATGTCGAACTCGTCGTGCCGAGCATGTCATTTGCCGGATACAGGAACTCGGTGCTCGATAGCTTCGTGTGATCCCAGGGCGGCGGGCCGTCGGCTGCGAGATCGAGCAACTGGTTGACTTCGGTCAGCGCTCGCTGCGTGGCGATACGCGCGTCCAGATGGCAACCGAAGCCGATCGAGAACCGTCCGTTGGACGTATTTTCCGCAAGCGCGACGACCGTCGGCACGGCCAAATCATGGCTGATGTCGAGCGCCCAGAGACGCCAGCCGAGCACTTCGTATTCACGCACGAGCGCATCGAAATACGGGTCCGCGAAACTCGCCAGATCGATTCCGGGACGGCGTACCTGGTTGTACCACCAGATCGCGACGGCATCGCGTTCGATCAACTCGAGCAAGCCTTGCAAAATCGCCTCTTCGAGGCACGATCCGGCTGCGCAACCATTCGGGTTATGCACGCACGGCACGTTGGGCTGCGCGCTCTCGGGCGTCTCCGCATAGCAGTAGCTCAACGGCACGAGCCGGCGCCCGCCTGTGACGAGCGACCACGCGAGAGTCCAATCGATGACGTCACGTGGCGAGAAAGGCCGCGGCACCTGTTTTCGAACATCGTCGGTCAACGCATTGATGGCATCGCGCTCGTCGAACTGGCGTGCGCTGAACTGCTGAAGATCGTTGACATGGATAGGCGGATCGTCGAGAAGGTCTTCCATGCATGCGGTCACTCTCATCTCGTCACCCTGACAGACGCTGCTGAAACGCTCGAGCGCCTCGCACAATGCGCTCACGCGCGCTTGCGTGTCGGTGGCGCCCTTGCCGGAGCAGACCCTGTCGAAGCGATTGTCGCGCGGCACGCCCGCGGGACACACGAGAAAACCGGCCACATAGACCTTGCGCAGACCGGCGTGTCGCTTCGGCATGGGATGGAGATAGGCGATCGGGCCGCTGACCGGCGACACCAGATGCGCGTAACGCTCGAACACATCTTGCGCATCGGCATTGCGGTAGCCGCCGCCGTCGCGCTTGAGCGCCGTGTCATCCGCAAGCTGCGGCGCGCGCGCCGCCTGCTCGCGCATCCATGCGGGATTGCCGCAGCGCGGGCATTGAGGCCGCCTCAGCACGCGATGCCGCGCGGCGGCCAGCGTGTCGAGGCGCAGCGAGACGATGTGCGTTCGCGCGCGCTCCGATGCGGCGGGGTCGACCGCGATCTGCTCGATCGTTGCCGCGACCAGCGCCGCCGTAGCCGCCGCGCCCGCGCGCGAGACGGCCGCCGGAACGCGCGCCGCGGCGCGGCCGTGATGGCGCGCGAGCAGCGCCTCGACGGGCCGGTTGAGACGGGTCCAATAGCGGACGCATTCGACGCAAGGCGCGCTGTCACACACGGTATCGGCAACCAGCAGCGGGCCGATTAGCGGCTGCACACCATGGGCAACCACGATGAGCAGCGCGCCGCCGCGCAGCGATACGCGTGCGGCCAATTCGGCGAGATCGTCGCGGTCATGGGAATCGGCCAGGGCGACTGTCAAGCCGGCATCCGGTTCGATGTCGATGCCTGCTGTCGCCAGTGCATGTTTAAGCGGCGCGTCGTCGACGCCGAACGTTTCGACAGTCACGCGCTTGCGGGCAAGGCGCTCGCAAGCGGCGTCGCCATCCAGGCCGACGCGCTCGAAGAAGCCGCGCGCCGCATCGTGTTCGCCAGGCGAGTCGGCACGCACGTAGGCTCGACGTACCAAATGATCGAGTGCCGCGAGCACCTGCCACTCTCCAAACGTCACGGCGAGCGCTGTGATGATCTCGCCGATCGTCACGCGCGCGCGCAAGCAGGCGGCGATTTGCACGAAGACGGCGCCGGACAGCATCGTGCGCTTGAATTCGTCGACGACGAACAGCCTCTCGGCGCCCGCGTCGAGCACGAGCAAATGCGGCTTGAAGCGCAGCACGCGCGAAAAATCGTCGAGCATCGTGTGGGGTTCCGTGCAGGGAAAACGGCGGAAGGAAGCGTGCCCGCGCCGCCGATGCCGGCCCGCCCGCCAGGCGCGGGCCGCATCGCCGTGCGGGCTCGGACCGGCTGCGTCAGCAGCAGGTGAAGACGTAGTTCGGCCCGGCGTCGCTATAGGCCGCGAGCGCGACGGCTTCCTCGCCCGGAAGCTCCGGCCGTGCCGGTATGCCGACGGTCATGGTATTGGGCGGCAGGTTCCAGCGTTGGTTGTGTTCATCCCATCCGTACTGGCCGCCCGGATCGACAACTTCCAGATCGATCAGCCACGGGCATCGGTAGTCCAGGTACCGGGCAAGCGCATCGGCGGGATTCTTCAGCAACTCGTTTCGGAAGCTCTTGTCTTCCCACGAAAGCGCGATTGCGCGCAGATAGACCTGCTGGAACTCCAGCATCGATTCGAGCGTTGGGGTCGCGTTGTCCATTGCCATCTCAAACTCCCGGTTGGATGTGGTGATCCATGATGTAGAGGTGTTTCGCGTTGTAAAAGGCGAGCGCGAGCGCGTGCTGCTCCTGCTTCGCCGGTGCCGGCGGCAGGACCAGCGTGAACCTGTTCGTCTGCTGGGTGGTCCAGCCGCCGTTGATGGCGGGCGTCCATGTCGCCGACTCCGGGTGCACCTTCAAGTCGATCTTGAACGGATACTCGTATCCGAAACGGTTCTTCAACGTCTCGACAGGATGCTTCGTCAACTCCTGGAAGAACGCCTGATCGTGCCATGCCGTGGCAATTGCCTTGATGATCACGGCTCGGTATTCGATAAACTGCTCGTAGGTCGGCGAGCGAAGATTCTGAGTCATCGGTTTTCTCTCCTGAAAGAAGGAATGGGACCACTTACGGCAATGAATTCAACGTCTCTTCAGCGCTCTTGACGATGCGGGACATGCCCGCCTTCGTTGCAATTTCGAATGCGCGCTGGCACGCATGCATGGCGGCGGCGCCATTGCCGCGCGGCTCGATCCGGCGCAGGTACTCGCACTTTTTCAGCAGCAGTTGCGCTTCGTAATACCGCTCTCCGATCGAATCGCACAGCGCGAGACATCGTTCGACCTGCGCTAGCGCGGCCTCGTAGTCGCCGCGCTCCGCATCGATCTCGGCGATCAGCGACGCGTAGTAGGTCAGGCCGAGCATCCCGCCCGATTGGCGCAGCGCGCCGACATGCGCGACGGCGCCTGCGCGGTCCCCTTCGGTCCATGCGTGAATGATCGCGGCGTAGTGCCTGACCGCATGCAGTTGATGAACCTGCGAGAGGCGCAACGTTGCCTCCGATGTGGCACGCGCGGCGTCGCGATCGCCGGCCCACTGCTGGGTGCGCGCGAGGTACAGAAGCGTGACGCCGAGGGTCGGCAAATGGTCGAGGCACGTCGCGCGGTACACGGCCTCGCGTCCCATCGCGAGCGCAGCCTGCGGCGCGTCGTCGATGCACCAGAGCACGCTCGCGAGCGACGCCATGGTCCAGGCGCGTGTATCGAGTCCCAGGATGCGCCGATGGTCCGCGTCGCGCCGCACGTCGTAGCCCGCGAGCGTCGCCTCGAACGCGTCCCGCGCACGCGTGTAGTTGCCGTCGATCCACAGGCTCATGCCGCGCATCGCATCGGCGGCGACCCGCACGCCGGGATCCCCGCAATCGGCCGCCAGCTCGTCGAGCCGCATGCTGATGCGCTGCACGGTGCCGCGGTCGCCGGCGACGTGGTAATAGGTCGACAGCGTCCACAACGCGCCAATGGCGAGCTTCTGATCGCCGAGCGTCAGCACCAGCCGCAAGAGCCGCTCCGCGTGCTCACGCACCCGCGGATCGGCCCAGCCGAAGCGCGCCATCGTCGCGTGCGTCAACGTCGAGTGAAGGTGGGCGCTGTCGTGTTCGCGCTCCGCATAGTCGGCCTTGTCCAGCCAGTCGCAGGCGGACTGCGCGTAGCGGATCGAGTCGTCGTAGAGGGAGCGGTCGAGCGCGCGCCGCGCGGCCTCGATGCCATGGCCGATGGCCTCGGCGAAGACGCCCGCATGCGCGAAGTGCTGCGCGACGCGGAAGGGTTGCGCCCCGGTACCACGATCGGTTTTCATGGCTAATGCGCGGGCTACCCGCGTGTGGTTGCTGCGTCGCAGGGTGGGCAGCATCGATTCATAGGCCGCGTCGCGAATCAATGCGTGGCGGAACGTGTAGAACACGCGGTCGAGCCGATGCCGCGCGTAGACAATCCGCGCTTCGATCAGAAGCCGTAGATGGGCGTCGAGTGTGCGGGGCTCGTGCGGCGACGCGTCGGCGAGCAGTTGCGCATCCACTTCGAGCCCGATGGTCGCGGCGAGCTGCGCGGTGTCGCGCGCTTCGTCGATCCGGTCGAACATGAGGCCGAGCAGACTGCCGAGACTGACCGGAAGCGGATGCGGGTCCGTTGCCCGCAGTCCGGACAGCAAGCCGTCCGGCTCGGTTGTCGCGCCGCTCGTCATGAGCTCGCGGACGATTTCCTCGATGAAGAGCGGGATGCCCGCCGTGCGCTCGGCGAGCAGGCCGAGCGAAGCCGCATCCAGCGACTTCTGGTCGAACAGTGCCGAGACGAGGCGTTGCGCGTCGTTGCGCGACAGGCGGCGCAACACCAGGTGTTCCGTGCTGGCGCGCCAGCGCTCGAGGTTGCCGGGCCGCGACGTCAGCACGATGCAAACGGTCCGGGCTCGCGGCGAGCGGCGCAGCGACTCCAGAAAATCCTGGGTCGAACGGTCGATCCACTGAACGTCTTCGACGACGAGCAGGATTTCAGCGCCATCGCCAAGCGAGACGATCAGTTGTTCCAGCACGTCGAACAGCGCCTGCTGTTCGCGCACGCTCGACCATAGAAAGCCGCGGGCATCGCACGGCAGCCCTAGCCATGCGGCAAGCGCCGCGCGTGCCGCCACGTGGTCGCACGCGAGCGGTGCGATCATTGTGTCGATCGCCGCGAGGGCGAGATCGACGGGACCGTCCGCCTCGATGCGCCAATGGGCGCTGATAAAGCGCAGTATGGGGAACAGCGCATGATTCGCCCGTTCCGGCAAGCAGGCGCAATACGCGAACGCATGACCTTGCGTTTGCACCGCCTCGCATAGCTCATGGACGAGCCGCGACTTGCCGATTCCCGCCTCGCCGACCACCAGCGTCGAAGGGTCGTGCGAAGCGCCCTGGCCCGCCCTTTCCCGAAGATTTCGTGCGCGCGTCGCCTGCCAGACGCGCAGCAATACATCGAGTTCGCGGTCGCGACCGAGCATCGGCGCGCTCGCGCCGTCGTCCAGCCAGTCGAATGGGATGGTGCTGCGGCGTTCGCCGAGCAGTTCATGCACGCGCTGCGGCATCATGCCCGCCCGAGGCAGGTGCAGCGGGGTCGGCCGATAATCGACGTGGCGCTCGAGCGCCAGGCGCGCATCGTCGCTCATCAGGATCTGGCCCGGCGTCGCGAGGCGCAGCAGTCTGGACGTCGCGGCGGGCGTCGAGACGCCCGACATCAGCGACGCGCGGGCATGAACCTGCCCGACGTGAATAGCCGCCGCGACCTCGACGCGCCAGCCTTCGCTGGGCCGCGCACTTGCGGCCCGCGGCTCCGTCAGCCGGGCGCGAGCGGCTTCCCTCACCATCTCGAGCGCCGCTCGTGCCGCGCGGCGCGCGGGCCGGTCGATATCGCCCTGCAATCCGAAATAGAGCAGCAGTGTGTCGCCGAGCCGGCCGCCCACCTGTGCGCCGTAGCCCACGGCGATATCGGTGCACCTGGTCAACCAGCGCTCCTCGTAGCCGTCGAGCGTATCGCGGTAGTCGGCGTTCGCATGCCGCTGCGGGCCTTCTCCGGCGATCGTGACGTTGCAGCATAGCGTGGTGATCTGCCGGGATACGCCCATCGTGCCGGTGCTTCCGGCATGCGGCGCGAGGGTGCCCGTGCGAATCCGGCCGCTCGCCTGGCGGGAGTCGAATTCGCCGACGAGCGCCGCGAAGTTGAGCGTGCGGAATTGCGCCGCGAGTTCGTCCGCCGAAGCGGCACGCTGCTCCGGGTTCTTGTTCAGCGCCCGGCGCAGTACCGAGCCAAGCGGATGCAAGGCGATCGACGGGGGCAACGCGATGTCGACCGGGCTGAGCTGTTGATAAAGAATCTCGGCCACGCTTGCGCCTTGCATGACCGCGCGACCCGTCAGGCATTCGATCACCAGCAGTCCCCACGCATACAGATCGCTTTTGAGCGTCGGCGCCTCGTTGCGCAATTGCTCGGGCGAGCAATACTGCGGCGTGCCCAGCACTTCGGTCGCCTGCGTCGAGGCCTGGCCTTCGATGCGCTCCGCGCCAGGCAACGCGGCGCCAATGCCGAAATCGAGGATCTTCGCGTGCGGACCGTCGTCCGCCGTCGTGATCAGGATGTTGCGCGGGTTCAGGTCCCGATGAACGACGCCGTGCCGATGCACGACCGCGAGCGCGTCGAGCACCTCGGTCATCAGCCGCCCCGTATCGACGGCCGACAGCGTGCCCTCGGAAGCCAGCCAGTCACCCAGGGTTCGGCCGGGCACGAACTCGAAGACGGCAAAGAGCCGCCCGTCAGGCGCCTCGCCCTTGTCGAGCAACGCCACCACGTGAGGGTGATGCAGCCCTTCGCAGAGATGCGTCTCGCGTCGAAAGCGCGCACGCTGGCGCGCGCGCCCGGCCGAGGTCTTCGTGACGTCTTCCCGAATGAGCTTGATGGCGACGTCTTGACCCGTGTCGCTACGGATTGCACGATAGACCACGCCGTTTCCGCCTTCGCCCAGCATTGGGCCGACGTGGTAACGCCACGTGCCGGCAAGCTCGGTGAACGGCGCGGCGTGGCTGGCCGGCGAACCGGCGTGTTGCGGCTCCAGCGTCTGCGGCATGCTGTACGGTGGCGACACTGGCGCTTCCCTGGCGTTCATGCGGGTTGTAAGACCGGGTTTGCCGTTAGGCCGTGGAGGTTGATGCGCTGCCGCGCGCTCGACACCGATTCGCATTCGAGCTGCTCGCCGCGAAAGACGCGAAACGGGAAGTCGCCCATGCGAACGCTGCCGCGCCGACGTTCGACGAGCTGGCTCGCGTCGAGTCCGGGGACAGCGGCGAATTGCGTCCGCGCGCGGTGAATCTGCACGTTGACATGGGACGGGTCGAGGCCGAGCATGCGCGCCAGTTCGTCGAGTTCGATCCAGCCTTGCGCGGCGGCTTCATGGCCCGCATGCATGTCGGCCGAGCGGGCTCGCGCGAGCATGACGAGGCTGTAGTGATGGACGCGCTCGCCGAGATCGACCGTGCCACCGCGGATATGCAGCAGCGCGCGCACGTGCTCTTCGTTCTGGCTAACCAGGAAGTCGAGCCGTTGCGTCGCGCCCCCAAAAACGCCGGGCAACGTCAGCACCGACGTCGAGCCGCTACGCGCCAGCGCGAGACGCCAGGCGGCGTCTCCCACGCACACTTCGTCGCCGTGACGCAGCAGACGCGGCGGCGACGTGTCGTCGCAGAACCATTCGCCTTCGGGTGATTTGAAAATCGCAATCGACGGGGTGACGTTCGCGAGCAGCACATGGCTCGCTTCGAGCACGATCGGCTGCACCGCGCCGCCTATGGGCCACAGCGTATCGGCGGGGTCGTCGAGCGAGTCGATACGCCAGGGGGCGACGCCCAGCTTTCCGAATCGGATCACGTCGCCTTGTTTCAGGACCGCGTGTTCGCCATTGCGCAGCAATGCGCCCGATATCGACGTGCCGTTACTGCTGTGATCGTAGAGTTCCCATTGCCCACCGTTCCAACAGATATGGGCGTGGACGCGGGAGACCGACGGATCGCGAACGACCGTGTCGCAGCGTGCGGCGTCGCGACCGAACACGTGGTACGCGTGCAGCAGGCACGCTTCTCCGGAAGCCAGGTTCTTGAGTGTTGCCATGCGCCGCCCCGCGATAGGTTCGCCCGGTGTTCGACTGGCAAATCGAAGCGGCCGGGCCGGCGCACTTCATGCCGAAATGCCGCTGACGCCAGTACTGAACATAGTGGCTTAAATCGGTTTTGAACAACGTTCCTAACGATTTCCGCAAGTTGCTTTGTAAATCACCGTTTAGTCGCCATGCATTTTTCTAAATAACCTTTAGCACTGAGTTTTCATGTTAGCAAATTGCCAGGAGGAGAATTGTCAAACTTTACTAAGCGAAAATTTTAAATAAATCTATTCCGCATAAACGATTCGCGGCATTGAATGAATCGTTAAAAACCGGGTTGAAAAAACGCTGCTCGGCTCGGCTGAAGATGTTTTGGACCGCGCCCCGCGCGTCCGCTACTACCTGCCCGCGTGCAGAGCCGGAATCCGCGCTCAGGACAAATTGCCTGAAGACGCTTCTTCGCGTAGCCGATAGTCGGTGGGTGTCGTGTCCAGATACTTTCTGAACAGCTTGGCCAACTGACCGCCGCTGCTGATTCCGCAACGCCGCGCGATCTTGTCGACCGGCAACCGCGATTCAACGAGCATCCGGCAGCTCATATTCAGACGCGCGCGAAGCAGATACTCGGAGGGCGTCATGCCGATCTCGCGCTTGAAGCGCCGCAGAAAATTGCGCTCGCTCATTGCCGCGACTTGCGCGGCGTCGTCGATCGAGATGGGCCGATCGACGTTTGCGTCCAGCCAGCGCGCCGACGCGAGGATCTTCTCGCTGACCCGATGCGCCGCGCTGCGCGTAATGGATGAGTCGAAGGGTGTCTCGTGCCGCGGCTCGACCGATTCGGCAACCCGCCGCGCCAGTTCAAAGCCGAGATCCGCTTCGACAATGCGCAGTGCCGTGGGCACGGCATCGGGTACTTCGCTCAGCAGCACCGGATAAAGGCCGCCCGCTTCGTTGCGGCGGTGGAGAACCGGGATGGATCGACTGGGAAGCCCGGCCGCTTCCAGAAGCTGTTTTCCTTCCGAGATCGGATGAACCATCTCGCTGAACGGATGCCTGCGGCGCAGCCAATTGCCAAGGCGTTCGTCGCGACACGCCTGCTGCGCGCCGGCCCCGCCCGCGATGAACAGCAGGTGCGTGTCGTTCGTACCGCGGTGCGACGCGACGTCCTGGGTCCAGACGAAAATGGACGATGAACTCGCGATGCGGCCACCCGCAGCCGAAAGCAGCGAGACGCGATAGCGTGCGGAACCCGATCGCTGGGATACGGCGAGCGCGTTCGCCTTTTCGAAGATCTCGATGATCGCTGCGACCTCCGGCAGCGCAAAGCCGTCGAACAACGCTATGTCGACGCGAGTGGTTTTGCTCGTTTGCCCCGGCACGGTTGTTTGCCGCGAGCAGCACGGCGGACTATGAGCCCGCTGCATTCTTTTGCCCCGGAGTATGACGGCTTGCAAAGCGCTCCGGGTTAAATGCGCCGATAGGAATTGCCTCGATTGACCAATTTCTTATATTCGTTTTATTTGCCGACGCAATAAATTCGGATTGTGCAATAACGACTGCTTCCATTTTTGAATCTCCTCCAATTCGAGTTACTGGACGGAGTGGTCAATGCGGGATTTCTTGCGAGCGGTAGCGAGAGATTGCCGGCATTTAACCGCCGATACTGTCGGCGCGGGTTTCGCCGACGGGTATCTCGGTCATGATTGGAGGCCGGCCGATCCGGGAAAGCACTCGCTAGAACTTAAAACTAGTCCCGAGGCCTTGCCCGATCAATTACACGTGATTACACGACGGCGGGATTGTGGCAAAAGGCGAGGTTCACATTGGGGTTAGACGTGCGATCGCCTGCTTTCAGAGGCTTTCAGCGCGTCGTCCACCCGCAACGAAGGCGCGACGCCCTCGCATCGATCGTGCGAATGAATCAAGCAGCGCCGCCAGCGCCACCCCGTTGAACCTCACGAGCCCGTCGAACCACGTTTCCTCCGAACGGCAGGCAGTCCCGCATCGAGCTGATGTTGCAGCTTGCCGAGTTGACCTTGCGTCTCGCGCAACTGCGCCTGGGCCGCGTCCTGCTGCGCGCGCAATCCCGTCAGTTCACTGCGTGCCTGCTCCTGACGGCTCGTTGCGAGCGTCTGTTGTTCCCTGGCGATATCGATATCCGCCTGCAGACGGTTCTGCTTCGCCTGCGTGATCGCCAGGCGCTGTTCCGTCTGCACCTTCTGCGCTTCCAGCTTGATGCGACGCATCTCGACTTCCGCCAGGCGCTCGGCCTGCCGCGAGAACGTGGCGTAGACAGCCTGTGCGCGCCGCTCGTCCTGCGTCTTCACTACGCGCCAGAAGTCTCGTTGCTGCAGGAGTGCAACGTAGTACGTGCCGAGCTTGCCGTCGAATAGAAGATCAGCGCCATAGCTGCCGTTGCGCGACGCGCGCAGCACGTCGAGTGCATTGCTATTCGTGAGTCGTTGCAGTTCCGCGATATCGCCCGCCGGCGGCACGCCTGTCTGTTCGGTGATGAACCCTTCTTCTGCTGGTGCGCTCGGCGGCGCCGACGCCGCGCCCGACAACGACTGTGCATGGGCTCCGGTGCAAATGCCAATGAGAACAAAAGCTGCGAGCGCGAGCACGCGGTTATGCGATATCTGGTTCATGGGTTGCATCGTATTGTTAAAAAATCCGGTGAGGGCCCGCTATTGATGAAGCGTGTCCGTTCATTTCTTGATGTTCTCGTCCCGGCGGCTCTGAACATGCCGGATGCCGTCATTGTTCGTCGCGCTCAGGTGTTGAACCTGCCGAAGGCTCACGTTCAATCGTGCTTGCCCGGCCACGCGCTGCGCTTCGAGCTGCGCGAGTTCCTTGCGCACCTGATGCTGTTTTCTGGTAACGCGCTGCGTCTCCACCGCGTCGCGCTCGAGATCGTTGCGAAGCCGTTCGGCCTGCGCTTCCGATTCGCGGATCATGCGGGCCACGTTGTCGTTTTGCGCGAGGAGTTGGGCGCGCCGGGTTTCGCCCTCGGACAGCCGTGTCGCCTGCTCCTGAAGGTGACGAAAAGCGGTCTCCGCTGCGTCCAGCCCGATTGCCGTCAGCACCCGCCACAGCGAACCGTCGTGGTAGAGCGCGACGTAATAGCAAAGACCCTCGCCGTGAAAGTGCAGAACGACCGAATAATCGAAACTGTGGAATGCTCGCAATTGCGTGAGCGCGCCGCTTTCCGCCAGCCGCTCGACTTCCGCAACGTCGGCCATCTGAAGCGCGCGCACGCCCGGCTGCGACGTGACGATCGACACGGCCCGAAGCGACGCGATCGTCTCCGAGGCTTGCGCGGCGGCGTCATCGGCATCGTCGGGCGATATCGCTGCGTGTTCGAGCGGCGGCACATCGTTTTCGATTCCAGACGTCTCAACCCGCGATGGAGCGGCTGAAGTTGACAAGCTTCGCCGGTTCAATAGATTCCTCAAGACAAATCCCATAAGTACTGCGCTTCACGATTAGAAAAACGTCGTCTAACGAAACCGTCGAGCCCTGCATTGCAACGCCATGTCTTAGCGAGCAACGAGCGTGGACGGAAAAATCAGCGCGAGAAGCGTGTGAAGCAACGCCCAGGCAAAGAAGAGCGACAACGGAACGGCCATGATTGCCGCGACGATCTTCGCTCCCGCATACCGCGTGGGCAATAAACCGGCTTCTTCTCGCCGTGAATTGCCCACGCTGCATGCCTTCATGTCGCGCAAGCCTACGCGTTCTGTTGGAGTCGTCCTCATGGACAGATAAACCTCATCATGCGATTGGCCCCGCGCCTGCATCGAGTCGGCTGCACCGCCGCCTGCGCGCTAACCCGCTTCACGATGCCGCCGGAACAAATTCGACACGCCGATTCGCGAAGCGGCCGCTGGCGACCAGATTGGTCGTCACCGGCCGTGCCGCGCCATAACCCTTTGCGTCAAGCAGATTCGCCGGCGCCCCTGCGTCTACGAGAAACGCGCGCACGGCATCGGCCCGCTTTTGCGAAAGTTGCAGATTGGCCCGCGGCTCGCCAACGTTGTCGGAAAACACCGCGATGTCGAAACGCATTGGCTGAGCGCGGTTCGCGCAAGCCTTCATTAACTGCGCCGTCACGCTCAGGTTCTCTCTCGCCGATGAAGGAACGTGTCCGCTCGATTTCGCGAAATTCACCACCTGGAGATTCAGCACCTTGGCCACCTCGGTTGCCGTGCACGGGCTGCCGGCGTCGGTAAGACGAGTCATCGCTCGCAGAAAGGCATCGGTCGCGGCGAGGACAGTTCGATCGGCGTTGAACGCGGCAATGTCCCACGACGAACCGAATTCGCGCTGCAGGCGCTCACGCCAGCCAAGGGCCTCGCTCGTCGCCGCGCCACCCAGTTCCATGCGTCTTCCGTCGATCCTCGCCTCTGCTCGCGGTAGCGTCATCAGGAGCAGCAGGTCGTCCATGTGCCCGAGCCACTCCGCAGGCGCCGTGCGAGCTTCGACGGTGACGTCGCTCGTAAAACGTCCCGCGCCGAATTTGCGGGTCAAGGCATCGACGAGTTGTTGTTTCTCCGCATCGCTGCCTACCACCGCCATCAATTGAGGGACACCCGTCCGGTCCACGCGGAAAGCAAGCTGTGAATTCGTCGTCGGGGCGGAAACGACTGGCGACGAAGCGGCCGCAACGGCATCGGATGAAACAACTGCGGCCGGCGTAGCCGAAGCAGCAGCGGCTGACACAGACGACACAGACGACACAGACGACACAGGCAACGCAGGCGCCGCTACCGCCGAAAGAGCGGCAGATGGCGAGGCGGCAGGTTCCGGTGCAACGCCGGATGCCGCGCGGGTCCGCTCGGCAACAGGACGCTCGCTTGAGGCCGCCGCCGCCGCGTCCGCCTGCGTGGGGTGAAGCTGGACATATGCAAAAACCGCGGCCAGAACCAGCGCGAGCGTCGCAAAGAGCGGCCACACCCATTTCGGAGACGACTGCCTGCGCGGAGTCGAAGCGGCTACCGCCGGCGGCGTGGCGACCATCGCGTCGACGGCGGCACCGTTGGTAAGCGTCGGCGCTTGCGGCGCGGCACGGCTTGTCAGCGCATCGAGGCGAGCGGATATCGAATCGTTGAAGTTCGCCGCGTGATCGAATCCAAGCGAGCGGGCCACGCCATCGGTGACATATCCGGCGATGGCGGGTAGCTGAGCGTCGAGCAACGCCGGAAGCTGCTCAACCTCGCCCTGTTCGATCAGTACGTGATGTTTGAGCATGCCGAACAGCACGGCGCCGACCATGCCCGAAAGCACGTGCGACGCTTGCGGCGGCACGCCCGCCTGGCCGGCTATCTGGTCGCTGAGAACGGCGATGCGGCGGCCGGTGGCCCGCGCGATCAGGCTGTCCCCGGACGCCTCCAGGTCCTTGATGCCGGCCACGGTCGTCACGATGTGCGCGAGTTCCTCGGCGATGCGCGCGTTCGATTCGGCCGACCTGAGCGTCGAGAACTCCGTCGCGGCGCCCTCGGGCGTGGTCGCCCCGGCCATCAACGCGGCAATCAGCACGGGCGCGGCATGCGCGACCACGCGTTCGATGAGCTCGGGCGAAAGGCCGATCTGCCGTGAGAGCTGTTGTCTCACTGCTTCCGTGAAGGCCAGGCTGATCGACTGCGCGAGATTGATTGATTTCAACGACTACTCCCAGGTTATTTTGTTTTTGACGGGTGGTCTGCCGCGAGGCCGCTCGCACCTTCGCTGCAGCGTGGCCGCACGCAGCTCCGCCTCGCTCGAAAACCGCCAGTCGCAGTTTTCCGACTGGATACGCACGCATCCCGCGTAAATCTGGATGACCGCTTCCTCTCCCCAGGCATCGCGCATGCAGCGCAGCCACGCGCGCTTGCGGCGGTCGAGGTAGAAAGGCCAATCGTCCCGGCGCGGCGTGGATGAGGCCGGCACCGGAAAGCGAAACTCATTGGAGAGGTCCATATCGGTCGTCAATGCAACGCCACGAATTGCGCTTGCTGCTGAACCGCCGGTTCGTCACGCAGTCTGCTGGTCCGTCGCGAGTTCATCGTCGTCAACGGTATTGCCCGCATGCGCATGGGCGGGCGCGAGCCTGAACCGCTCACGGTCCTTGCCCCGAATCCATAGCGGCTCCCGGCCAACGCCGGACCACGTTGCGCCTGTCTGCGGATCGAAATATCGCGCGGGGCGTTTTCCGCGGACGGTGCTATTCGCGTCGAAGGCAAAAATCTGCGCGGACGTGAATCCGAACTCCTGGACACAGGCGCGCACCTCGATCAGCACCGCATGCGCGGCAGCGCGTCGCTCAATTGCAATCTGCTCTTCCAGACTGAGCTTCTTCTCGATGTAACGGCGATATGTTTCCATGACTGACCACCTCTTCAACATGCCTGCTCTTCCAATCCCGGCGCCATTCGTTCCTGCGTTCGATCCCCTCGGAGCGGCGACGAGCGCAGGCCATCGCGCCAACTGCCCGTGAGGTCTTTTCGCCCGGCCGCCCGTCGCGGCGAGCGGATATCGCACGTTAATGCACCGACATCTCCATCGATGCAGATTCGTCGTCGCGAGAGGCGGCGCCTGGATCGGGCGCTCCGGCAAATGCGGCGAGTTGCGCCGCAACCTCGTCGAGCACGGGTTGCCACTGTCCGAACGCCGGTTGCCGGTACAGCGTGACCGTGGGATACCAGGGACTGTCGCGGCGCTCCGTCATCCAGAGCCAATGCGGATTGACGTCGAGCAGCACCCACGTCGGCACACCCAGGCCCGCGGCCAGGTGCGCGACGGATGTGCAGACGGTAATCACCAGGTCGAGGTTCTCGATAAACGCCGCGGTGTCGTCGTAGGTGGCGAACTCTTCTGTGTGATCGATCAGACGCAGCCCTGCCTGCCCGGCCTGCTCCACCTCGCCGTCCGCGCCGACTTGCAGGCTGAAAAACTCCACCCCCCTGATCCCGCCAAAGGCTTTAGCGATCTCGGCCGGTTTAACGGAGCGCCGCGAATTGCGCTGGTGCGTGCGGCTGCCGCTCCACACCAGGCCGACCTTGAGCTTGCCGTCGTCGGGCAGACGCTCGCGCCACGCGCGAACCTTGTCGGGGTCGGCTTTCAGATACCCCGAGCGCAGCGGCAAGTCCTGCAGCGTGACGCCGAGCGTCAGCGGCAGACTGCACAGCGGCAGGTGATAGTCGAATACCGGCAGCGGCCGATGATCATGGGCAATGATGGTGTCCGCCACGCCGCCGAGGCTGCGCTTCAGAAGCGGCAGCAGATTGCCGAAGCAGCAGTAGATCAGCTTTCCGCCTTCGCGCTTCACCCGCTCGGCGATGAGCGGCACGAACCGCACGAACTGCATGACATCGCCGTGTCCCTGCTCGCCCCACACGAACAATGTTTTGCCTTCGAGCGGTTCGCCGTTCCAGCGCGGCGCCGGAACGTTCGGCGATACATCGCGCAGTTCGGGCGAACCGCTCCAGCGCGCCTCGTGATTACGCCAGCCGTTCGCATAGTCGCCGCGCAGCAGTTGGAGCATGGCGAGCGTCCAGACGAGCGACAGGTTGGCGGGCTCGAGTGCGAGCGCCCTCTGTGCGACAGCCAGTGCCCCGTCCCACTGCCGATGTTCGCGCAGTACGTAAGAGTACGTCTGCAACGCGGTCGCATAGTTGGGCGCGAGTGCGCACGCGCGCTCCGCCGCGACGAGACTGTCGTCGATCTGTCCGCGCTTGAGTAGCACGGTGCCGAGATTGGTCCACGCAAGCGCGTTGTCAGGGTCGTCCCGCAACGTCTGTTCGAACAACGGCTGGGCGCGGTCGTATTCGCTCAGTTCGAGGTGGGCCGCGCCCATGTTATTGCGCAGCATCGGCAGGGCCGGGTCGATCCGCGCGGCGTGCCGGTAAGCGTCGAGTGCCTGAAGGTGATGACGTGCCTGCTGATGCGCGAGTCCCAGCCTGAACCACGTACCGGCCTGCTCCGGTGCGCGCTCGCACCGCACGGTAGCGATATTGCGCGCCGCGTCGAATTTGCCCAGACGCAGCAATACATCGATCCAGTCGACCATCCAGTCGTCGCCGGGTGCGCCCTCGCCCCATGCGCATTCGAACCACGCGTCGGCGCCCGCATCGTCGCCGAGCCTGATCGCTAGACGCGCTCGTTCAATCAGCGCTTCCACGTTGGTCGGATCCGCATGCAGCGCGCGGTCCAGCAACTCGCGCGCATCGGCAAAGCGCCCCCGCAGGCACCACAGACGGCTTGCCACCACCAGCTCGCGCGGGTTGTCCGATTGTGTCGCTCCGCGCGCATCCAGGAGGTGGGATGCCGCAATCAGATCCCCGCGCGCAATCAGCGCCTCGACATTTTTCAGATTCGACATCGTTGCATTCCCCATTGATGTATTCACGCCCGCGTCAAATTCCCTGCACCGCGATACCGAGCAACAAGCCCAGAACGAAACCGATCAGACGACCACGCCACGCGGCCTGATCGGTTTCGGGATCGCGGAAAATGCTGCGGCGCGCGCTCGGCACCTGGCCAAGCAGCACGGGCCCGGACAGCAATATGAATGCGGCCACTCCGGCCGCCACCGCGACCACGATCGCGGGCGCGGCATTGTCTAGCGCCGGCAGATCCGGTGCGAAGAAGAAGACCGCCAGCACCGTCCAGCATGCAACCAGCCCACTCACGATCAGATTCCGGATGAATCGATCCGTATAGCTCGATACACTCATATCCGCTCCGCCGTTCCGGTTGTTTTCAATCCTGGCGACTGTTGCGTGGCGGCACGATCACCGCCTTTGCGGCAAGCGTGCCGACCAGTTGCGTGAAGGCCCGCTCACTCGCCTGCGATTCCATCCTTTGACGCAGCGACGCTCTCGCCTGTTCATACGATGGCGTCACCACCGGCCGTTTCGCGTCGAGCTTCACGATCACGCGCTGATTGCCGACGGCAACTGGCGAGCGGCTTATCTGTCCGACATCGAGCATCGAAACGGCCAGCGCAAGCGGCAGCGCCAGGCCCTGCGTATGCCCTTCGCTCACTGGCGTCCTGAAGCTGAACCAGGCAGCGCGCCACCGTCGGTGCGGCTGGGCGCAACACTGTTCTCAGCCGCCAGCGTCTCGAACGGCACACCGCGGTCGAGCTTCGCCAGCACCGCTTTCGCCGTGAGATCGTCTCGCACGGTAATCACGCGAGCCTTGTATTCCTCTGTACCGAGCTCGGCCACGATCGCGTCATAACGAGCGCGTACCTGCGCCTCGCTGATCGCCTCGGGACGCATGTGCTGCGCGATGTACAGCCTGTTTTCAGTGTCGACACGCGCCTTGCGCACCGCCTGCGCGACCTGTTCCGTGTTGCCCAGCTTTTCCTTCTCGGCCGCCTGGCGAATCAGTTCGCGTGCAATCAGTCCCTCGGTCAGCGTTTGACGCTGGGCCGGCGTGTCCGGCTGGCCGCTCGAACGCACCGCTTCGTCGAGCTGCGCCCGCTGAATCGGCATGCGGTTGACGGTCGCGATCACGTCCGCGTCCGCGCCCTGTTGCGGCGGCGTTTTCGCCACCGCAACAGGGCCGGCGATCATCATTGCCGCCATACCCGAAAGCATCGCTACCCGGCGCACGCCAGCCAGCATCATGTGTTTGCTCTTCAATTTCATCTCCGTGGTGCTACCGTTGATTTATCCATCGCCAGGGCTGCATGTGCCGGGACGTCAGCTCCCGGCGCCCGGATCGCCCACCAGCGCAAAAAGCAATTCGTCATAGCGGGCGATGAGCGGTTCGTGCGTCGACAGAAACGGCCGGATGGCCTTTCTCTGCCGGGCGCGATACGCCTGCCAGTCATCGTTGTGATGTTCGATTGCACGGACAAGCTGGTTCGAGCCCTCCTCCACATCGTTGCCGGGGTAGAAGTAGCCGACATCCCGGCATAAATGCGCGTTGTGCACGAGCGCATAGCCGTTCCAGCAGGCGTCGAAATAGAAGTAGTTCAACGCGAGCCCCCACTGGTGCGAGACCACGATATCGGTGTGTTCCGACAGGAACTGCGGCGTATCGTGACGGCCGACGAAACTGACCTTGCCGTCGCGCACGAGATCCAGGTGCTGCGCAATTCCAATGAACTCGGGACTGTTGCGTGCGAGGTGTTCCGCGTTCGTCACGTGGACGAAACTGATGCCTCCGCCCACCTTGCGATACGCGCTCTCCGCAATCAGCAGCGGATACAGGCAGAACTTCAGCACGTTGATGTTCGCCTCCATGATCGACAGGCGCTTCGGCGTGTTTCGCGGACGGTACTCGCCCGAAAATGGCAATTCGCGGGTTCTCATGTCCAGACACATCGGGTCCCACACGAAGGGCACTTCCCGCACCGGCTGTCTGCGCAACACGCCGAAAAAATGCGCGCTCGTCTCCATGACCTGCGGAATGACCCAGACCTGGTCATATTGCTGATTGATGAATACGGAATCGCACATGCGCCGTGAAAAGATCATCGCCTCCATCATCTGCACGTATTCCGGCCCGCAGCAGTAACTGACGATCTTCGTGCCGCGCGACCTGAGATACGAGGTCTGTTCGCGATCGATCTGGCCGCCCAGTTCGATCAGCACGTCGAGCGAGTCCTTCGCATCCGCGAAGCTGCGCACCGGAAAACGCTGAAGATCCCACGGCAACCGCGGCGTGATCTCAACCGCCGTCGTATTGACGAGCACGACCTCGTGCCGATGCGGCGAGTGCTGGAAAAGCTTGGCCAGGTACAGCGCGTTCTGCTTGATACCGTTGACCCACATGCTTTCCGTCGCATCGCGCAAACCGATCGTGATACCGATCCGAAGCGAACGTATCTTTGTCATGCCTTTCCCCCGAACTGCATACCAGACTGAACAACCCTCGCTGTGCTTCAGCGAGCCCTGTAAAAGACGAACAACCGGCACCTTCAGTCATGTCGGCCGCTCTCACTGTCCCGCTCACCGGCCGAACTGCACCTGGCGCCGCACGATCACACATGACGGAGGCGCATCGATCAGCGTGACCGTCTCACGCGACCGGCCAGGCGTGGTGTAGACCGTCACCAGTTTCACGAGCGTATTCGCGTGATAGCCGCCGAGTTCCGAGCGCGCCACGTCCTTGCAGGGCATCGGGGCGCTTGAAATACGTTCGGCGAGGATCGCGCACCCGCCGTTCGGCACTGGCGTCGTCGTGAGCGAAAGCACCGCCGAGTTCTGTCCGTATTCGAGGCCGGCGAGCGAGAAGAACGGCGCACTGTCCGGATCCTGGCGGTCCCAGTCCAACACGACGTCAGTGCGTTCGGTATTCAAGAACGTTCGGCTCGATACGACATTGATCGCCTGATAGCAACGACGCACGCCCACCTTTTGCGCGGCCTGTGCAAGCACGGTTGCAGGAGCCTCCACGGGGGGCGGCGGCGTGCCCGGATTGACCGCCGTTGCCGAGCCAGGCGAGACGGGAAGCGGCTGGGCAAGCGACGGTCCCGACAGGCAAGCGAGCATCGTGCAAGTCCACATCGCCCGCGCGCGCCATCGTGCGGCACGCGAACTGGAGACGTCGAAAGCGCGCCGCTTCGCGGGCATGTTCTGTCTCACCATCATGGGTAAAGGTCCCCGATCGCCGCCGTGTACAGCTCGACGTTGCGCTCCGACTCGGGATCGAGCGTCGCCAGGAATGCGCGTGCCGCGCTGCGATAGTCCGCAAGGCTGGCGTCGTGTGCCGCGAACGCCTGGCGCAGTGCAAGGGCGCCGTCCTCGCAGTCGAAATCGGTGTAGCGATAACCGCAGCCGCCGAGCAACGTGGAGTTGTGGATGAGCGGATAACCGCCGTAAAGCGCCTCGTAATAGACGTAGTTCTGGGCGTTCTCCCAGTGGTGCGAGATCAGCGCGTCGGCCTGCTGCGTCATGATTTCGTAGACGGGCAGGCGCGGCTCGAAGGTCGCGCGCCCGTGGCGAACCAGATCGAGGCTGCGCGCGAAACCGACGAACTGTGTATCGCCCTTCAGATGCAGCGTGTTATAGACGCGCAGGTAGTCGATCATGGCCGGCTCTTGCCGATACGCCTGGTCCGCAATCAGCATCGGCAACTGCGATGTCTTCACCATGCAGATGTTCGGCTCGAGGATCGCGAGGCGCCAGCGTCTGCCGCCGGGCACATAGCCGAAGGCGGGAGCCGCCTGCGCGCCCGCCATCGAACGTTCCAGCAACGCCGGGCTCCAGAGGTGCTGCATCGCCCGCACGGGTGCGCGCAGGGCCGACGCATAGTAGCTCGCGCAGGTGCGCTCGAACGCCGGCAGCGTCCAGATCGCGCTGTACGGCGTGCCGGAAACCAGCATGCCGTGCGGCAGATCGAACATCATCCGCTCGATGTCGATCACGTAGTCGTTGGCCACCCGCATGCCGATCACGTGTCCGCCGCGGGCACGAAAATCCCGCGCCCAGTCGGGATTGAGCTGCGCGCTGAGTTCGATGATCACGTCCAGACGCTCGCGTGCCGCTTCAAGGTCGATGAGCGGCACCGGCGCAAGTGCGAGGAACTGCGACGCCTCATTCGGCGAACCGTCTCCTCCATTGACGAGGTACACGTCCTCGATCAACGGTGAGCGCTTGAGCAGCATGGTGAGGAAATAGCAGTTCTGGAAGATGCCGTTTTCCCAGATCGACTGCTGTCCGGCACGCAGATAGATGGTGACGCCGACTTTCAGGCGCTTGCCGTTCAGCATGACGCCCCCTTTGCCGTCTGACGGGTGCCCAGGTCCAGCAGTCGCCGCGCATACTGTGCGCGGTTGTCCGCGTCGAGCGGATTCAAGCGTGCGAGAAACGCCCGCGCGCGGCGCATATAGGCGTCGTGGTCAGCATCGTGATCGCGGGCGGCTCTTACCAGTTGCGCCCCGCCGGCGGCGATGTCGGAGTCGGCGTAGTAGTAGCCGAGTTCCGCGAGCCACGGCGAGTTATGAACAAGCGGGTAGCCGCCATACAGTACATCCAGGTACGCAATGTTCTGGGCGTTATGCCACTGGTGGGCGACTACCGCGTTCGCATGCTGGCTCATGTACCCGACAAAATCATGCCGCTGGTCCAGGTGAATTTTTTCGTGTTTATGGAGATCCAGTGAGCGCGTGAGGAACGCGAAGCTCGGATGGTCTTTCATCTGGATACTGTTGAGTACGTGCATGCGCGCAATCGTCGCGGGATCCTTTCGAAATGCCTCGTCGCACACCAGCATCGGAATCACGCAGCACTTCACGACGGAAATGTTGGGTTCGAAAATCGCGACGCGCAGCGCGCGCGGGGTGTCCCGCTTCGGCGCCGGTTCATAGCCGAAATGAAACCCCGCCTGCGCGACCAATGCGACGCGCCGCTCGATGAATACCGGATTCCACAGGAACGGCACCTCGAATACCGGGCAACGGTGCAGCGTCTGAAGCATCGGCTTGAAGGCGAGGTCCTTCGCGAGAATCCAGATCTCGTCGCAGCGCTGCGCGCGCGAAAAATAGCCGCTCTTCTTGAATACGCTTGGCTCGACAAGCCCCGCATAGGGCTGGCCGCAGCAGAAAAAAATGACCTTTTTGCCGAGCGCACGTATATGGTCGAGCCACTCGACGTCGAGGCCACCTCCCATCTCGAACACGACGTCGACGAGATCGGTCGCCTCCCGTGGAGGCACGAGCCGGAATTCCTGTGCGAGGTTCACGGCCTCGGGCGGCAGCTCCCTTTGATCGCCGCAGTCGAGCAACACGACGTCCGTCACGAACGGCAGTGCGCGCAGCAGTTGCGCAAAGAAAAAAATGTTCTGTCCCAGCCCGTTTTCCCAGACGCTCTGTCCGGTGTGGGTGAGTACTGAAATTCCGATCCGCATGTCGCCTTGATTGCCGCTCGGGCACTTCCGCTGATTGGTCGAAAAAATCAGGACCGCATGCGGGGAGTAGCGGTCCTGCCTAAGGTCCGGTCGATCATCCGAAGCGGACTTCCCTGAGGGATTGCTTTTTTATTAGTCGAGCGCGATTTCCACGCGGCGGTTCTGTGCGCGTCCGCTGGCCGTCGCGTTCGACGCCACCGGGTCCGCTTTTCCATAACCTTTCGCGACGAACTGCCGCGCCTTCAGTCCGTGTTCCTGCAGATATTGCGCAACGGTCTGCGCGCGACGTTCCGACAGCGCCTGGTTGTGCGCGGCCGAAGCGGTCGAGTCCGTAAAGCCGCTGACTGCGACCGTATTGAACGTCATGCCTTGAGCGGCTGCGATAAGCGCATCGAGACGAGTACGCGCCGCGGCGGTCAATGTCGCCTTGTCGACTTCGAAATTCGCATCACCGCTCAACGAAAGCTTGCGCGGCGCCGGCGGCGGAGCCTGAGGCGCCGGCGCGACTGCCACCGGCGCAGGCGCAGGCTGCGGTGCAGACGCGGCGCCGCACTGGAACGTCAGGACACGCACGTCGCGTTGTCCGCCGCTGCCCGCCAGCGGCGCAATTTCCTGGACTGGACGGACAGGCGTATTGCCGCAAATTTCGCGTGCTTTGGAGTAGCAGGTTCCTTGGCCCTCGAAGAGGCCGTAGCACTCAACGCGAAAAGCTTTTTCGTTATTCGGCAAGCTCACCGAATAGGCGCTGAAGGTGGGACCGGTTGCCGCGGAACATCCAGCCAGTACGGCGGCAATAGATAGCGCCGCTAGAATCTTTCTAAGCATTTGGAACCTCGATGTCATACCGGCCGATGGCCGTGCGAAAAGTTTGCCGTGTTCGCCATGCGTTACCACCAGACACGCGTCGATGGTACGTGAGCACGACTGCCAGGACTGTCAGAACACGTCAGGGAAACTGGATGACAGGCACTGCGCAGCAGGGGAATTTCCGACTGCACCCGGAACGCACTTTCTCCGTTCCGGATGCAGCCTTCAAACCTCCCTCGTTACCACTGGTAGCTGACACCACCGCCAACCGAGTACCCAGCACTGCTGCTGCTTACCCCGCCCTTGATCTTGACGTTGTTGGTGATACGCGCGGTGAAGCCGAGTGCCACAGCGCTGTAGCCCTGATAGCTGGCCGCCCCGATACCCACCGCGATGATTTTGCCCAGGTCCACCTCTGGAATCATCGTCAGCGCGGTGGCGCCCGCCACACCCGAATAGGCTTTCCGGGCGATCGAGTTCACGCTCTGCTGCACGGATCTCAGTTGCGACACGTTCACCGCATCGGTGCCATTGACGCCCGGTCCGACATTCGTGATGCGACGCTCGTCGCCCGCCGATCCGACCGAAACCGTATTCGCTTCGCTAGCCACCGAATTCGCGCCGAGCGCCACCGAGTTAGCCGCCGAAGCCGTGGCATTCGAACCGAGCGCCACGCCTTTACTGCCCGACACGATGGCATTCGCCCCGATCACCGTGGCGCCGTCCGTGCCAGCATTCGCGCCATTGCCGAGCGCGACGCTGTCCGTGCCGGCAGCCGTGGCGTTCGGCCCGATCGCGATCGCGTTCACGCCCGTAGCGCCGTCATTGGCGTAGTTCGACTGCTGCTTGCCGTTGTCATTCACGCTGTAGTAATGCGGGCGTGATGTCGAGATCAGCGTCGACAAGGACAAGGCGGACGTGGAAGTCGAGGTCGAAAGCGACGCCACGTTGTTGTCGGTGGTGGAAAGCGCGGTGGACAGTGAACCGATGCCCGTCGAGGTCGACGTGGACAGCGACGCCACATTGCTGTTCGTCGTGGAAAGCCCGGTGGACACCGAACTCACCACCGTCGACATCGAAGTGACACTGCTAACCGCCGTGCTCGTCACCGTGGACAGCGAACCGATGCCCGTCGAGGTCGACGTGGACAGCGACGCGACGCTGCTGTTGGTCGTGGACAGACCGGTGGACAGCGAACTCATGCCGGTCGACAGCGACGCGATATTGCTGGTCGTCGAGCTGACCGTCGTGGAGAGCGATGCCACGTTGCTGTCGGTCGTGCTCAGCCCGGTGGAGAGCGAGCTGGCCGTCGTCGAAGTCGAGGTCGACAACGACGCCACGTTGCTGTTCGTCGTGGACAGACCCGTCGACAGCGAACTGATGCCGGTCGAGGCCGAGGTCGACAACGACGCCACGTTGCTGTTCGTCGTGGACAGGCCCGTCGACAGCGAACTGATGCCCGTCGAGGCCGACGTGGACAGCGACGCCACGTTGCTATTCGTCGTGGACAGGCCGGTCGAGAGCGAGCTAATGCCGGTCGAAGCCGAGGTCGACAACGACGCCACGTTGCTGTTCGTCGTGGACAGACCCGTGGACAGCGAACTGATGCCCGTCGAGGCCGAGGTCGACAGCGAGGTCACGTTGCTGTTGGTCGTGCTGAGGCCCGTGGACAGCGAACTGGTCGAGGTCGAAGTCGACGTGGACAGCGAGGCCACGTTGCTGTCGGTCGTGGAGAGGCCCGTCGACAGCGAACTGATGCTGGTCGAGATCGAACCCGTGGCGGTGGACAGCGAGGCCACGGTGCTGTTCGTCGTGGAGAGACCCGTCGAGAGCGAACTGATACCGGTGGACGTCGAAGTCGACAGCGTATCGATTGCCTGGTTCGTCGCATACAGTTGCGAGCCGTTGATCGCGTCCGTGCTCGTCTGGCTGATCTGCCCCGCCGCCACGTTCGTGATCTGCCGTTCAGCGCCCACGCTTCCCACGCTGACCACGCTGACCGGGGTCGTGCCCGCGAAGCTGTAG
Organism: Paraburkholderia sp. 22099; assembly: GCF_052045835.1. Taxonomy (NCBI): domain Bacteria; kingdom Pseudomonadati; phylum Pseudomonadota; class Betaproteobacteria; order Burkholderiales; family Burkholderiaceae; genus Paraburkholderia; species Paraburkholderia sp. 22099. Next base: position 68,261 of record NZ_JBQEPU010000036.1, read on the forward strand.
GTCTTGCCGCCGATCGTCGTGCTCAAGGTCGGATTGGCCGCCGCTGTCACCGAGCCCGAGCCCAGCGCCACGTCGCCGATGTTTATCGCCAGCGAGCCCGCGCCCAACGCCAAGGTCTTGTCGGCGCTCGCGCTGGCGCTGTCGCCCACCGCCACACTGCTCGAACCCGCTGCGGTGGCGCCCACGCCCGCGGCGAGCGCGTTCACGCCGGTCGCGCCGTCGTTGTCGTAGTTGCCGCCCTGCACGCCGTTGTCGTTGACGCTGTAGTAGTGCGTCTTGCTGCCCGCGACTACCGT
>NZ_JBQEPU010000037.1:0-67702 GCF_052045835.1 Paraburkholderia sp. 22099
AACGACTCCACGCCGATGATAGTGCGGATTGCCCGTGTGAAAGTAGGTAATCGTCAGGCTCCCATGCAGAAACACAGACCCCACCCCACACCGGTGGGGTTTGTGCGTTTACGCGCCATCGAAAGCAAGCCAACAGAGACTAGTAACCGCACCACCAAGGAACGGTCTGCTACCGCGTGAAATACGTGCATCCTCACAGCCGGTAACTCCCGGAGAAATCGGAAAGCTTTCCCTCGCCGCCTGCGCGATCCAATCCGTCAGGCCCGCTTCCGCACCGGCGTCTGATACGACATACCTGCGGTAAACCGGTCGAGTCGTTCGCTAGCATCGGTGACCGCCCAAAGAGGCGCGCTGTGCAACAGCTTGTCGTAATTCGTTGCGATTGCGGCAAAAAGCGCGAACCCTGCGCTATTCAATCCCCATTCGCCGGTTTTCCTTCCGATATCGAACACCGCCGACACCGCGCGCTCCGCCGCACCGAGTTGCTCGCCGGTCGCCGAGCCGAAGCCCGACTCCGCCAGGAAGCCGGTCAACAGCATGGTCTGTGTAAGTGTCTGGGCGTCGGTCATGCTGCCGGTGCCGCGGCGCAAGGCGTCGAGCGCCAGATGCACCCGCAACGCCAGCTCATCGGCGGTCTGCCGGGCCATCGGCAGCAGCATGGTTTTGGCATGCCGCGCACGCGCAGCGCCAGTGTGCCGGGAAAACGGAATCGGTTGTGCCATGACGGTCCAATGTTTATGCCTGTGCAGATGCAATAACGGCGCGAGCCGCAAAAGGTTGAGCCCTCGCTATGCATGCGCCGCAGCCGGCCGGCTCAAACGCAGTCGGCTGGCGGTTCCACGCCAATCGTCATGATCCTGCAGCGCACCCTGTGCAACTCGTGCGATCGCGCCTTCGATTCGCTTTATACCGCCGGTCGTCTCGCCAACAGCCTGCCCCATCGTTGCCCCCGTTGGATCGCAAGCGCGCCACGCGCACCCATCCCGCGTGTCCGGACATCGAGCCATCCATACGATCCGTGACACGCGCGGCGCTCACGTTTGCTCCGCTTCATCCGATGGCGCGACACTGCGCGCCCTGACGCGTCGCCGGATCTCCGAATCCAGAATCAGACGCCCGCGCAGTTTTCCCTTCATCCGCTTCACGTAGCGTGGCGCTTCGGTCATGTGGATCACCATCAATTCACGTACCTTCTCGACGTTACGCTCACGCGCCGCTTTCGTAATCGCCTTATGTATTTTCACGTTAGCCTGACCGAACCGTTCGTGTTCGGCTTGCGGCGTGTCGTTACGAAACTCGATCAGCTGCCTGATCATTTCGTTGATGAGCTCGCAACTGAAACGCAGGAACGGATTTGGATTCGCCGCCGCGAGGATGTCGTGAAAATTGACGTCTTCCTGTCGTTGCCGAACGATGTCGTGACCCCCGTGCGATGAACCCGGCCGGTCGCAGCACGCAATGTTCGCTTCGAGCGCCTCGAAGTCCTGCTCCGTCAGATGCGGCACCGCTCCCGCCGCCAGTTCCGGTTCCAGCAATTTGCGCACGGTGTAAATATCGTCGATCGACACATCCTTGAAGAACAGATAGTTCTGCAACAGCTGCAACGTGCGGTCGAGCGGCACTTCCACCACCATGCCGCCGCCGCTCGGGCCGGTCGTCACCTTGATCAGACCTTGCACCTCCAGGGACTTCAGTGCTTCCCTGATCGTGCTCTTGCTCACCGAAAAAAGCTGTTGCAGTTCAACCTCGCGCGGCAGCCGGTCGCCCGGTTTCAGGTCCTTCTCCGTGATGAGCCGCTTGATTTCCTCCGCGACCAGATCGCCACGTTTCTGCTGTTTGATCTCAATCGCGGCGCCCGCCTTGGCGCGGTCCATGGCCATATTCGATGCTCCTAGTTTGTCCCTGCACGATCTTTCATCGGTCCGCTCGTTCTATCACGGCTAGCGAGATCGCCCTCGATGCTGCCAGGAATTTTGCCTTATTGACACTCGAATTTATTGTACATACGATCCAATCCAGTCTATTTATCATGATAAATAGAACAAAGCCGGCGAGGTGAAAAAACTTCGCGGCGACCAGCAACTGGCGTACTCGTGTGCGCGGTGCGGTCAGTTTCGCAGTCGGTCAGTGCGTGTCTCTTTCTTAAGGAGCGTCATTTTGAATCGCCGAAATATGTTGAAGCTGGCCGCGTTGTCGGCTGTTCCGGGGACGTTGGGCTCGCTGGTCGCGCGCAGCGCGTTCGCGCAGGCCGGCACCTTGCAGTTCGCTTGTCCGGTGCCGATGTCGGGGCCGTTCGCCGCGAACGGCAAATATGCCGACCTCGGCATGAAGCTCGCGATCGAACAATACGGCAAGGTCCTCGGCGAACCGCTCGCGTATACCGTGCTCGATACGGAAGGCAAGCCGGCGACGGCAGTGCGTCGTGTGCAGGAAATCGCGCAGCAGAAGAATGCGCGCTTCTTCGCGGGAGGCATTCTGTCTTCCGAAGCATTGGCGATGGGCAAGGAAGTCCAGAAGGCCGACGGCGTTTTCATCACCACGGCCGGCGCCGATGAAATCACGGGCAAGGACTGCAATGACGCGACGTTCCGTTGGTCGGTGCCGACTTACGGTGCGATCGAGCAGACAGTGCGCCCGTTGACGCAGATGCTGCCGAAAGCAAAACGCTGGTACACCATCACGCCGCAATACGTTTTCGGCGAGGGCTTGTTGACCGCGGCCAAGGCGATATTCAAGGAGAAGGGCATCGAGCATGTGGGCAACAGCTACCACTCGCTCAATGAAAAGGAATTCAGCGGCTATTTGACAAACGCAGTCGCCGCCAAGCCCGACGTCCTGCTGATCCTGAACTTCGGTTCGCAATCGTCGGATACGCTGCGCCAGGCCGTGAGCTTCGGCATGAAGAACAATTGCACGATCCTGTTGGCGTGGGCGTCCGGCCTCGAGCAATTCGAAGCGCTCGGCGCGGATCTGTGCGAAGGCGTCTATTTCGGCGCGCAGTATTGGCACGACATCGATTCGCCGCTCAATCGCGATCTCGTCAAACGGACCAAAGCGGCATTCAAGACCAATCCCAACTACAGCCTCGCGGGTTCCTATATCTGCACGAAGATCCTGCTCGACGGCATCGTCAAAGCAGGCAACGTCGATCCGAAGAAAGTGGTCGCGGCGCTCGAAGGCATGAAGTACGACGGGTTGACGGGCCCGGAGGAAGTCCGCAAGGGCGATCATCAGGTGCTGAAGAACTACTATCTGTTGAAGGGCAAGGCGAAGAACAAGATGAAAAACGCCGACGATTACGCCGATATCGTCAGTTCGGGGCAATCCTTCCTGCCGCTCGACAAGACAGGCTGCAAGATGGTTTGACGCCTCAAACGCCGCGCGCGAGCGCGTGCGGCATGGCACGGCGCTCGCATAGCGCCTCCTCGGCACACCTTTAAACGGACGCCATGAACGTTTATCTCCTGCAGATCATCAACGGCATCGGAGTAGGGATGCTGTATTTCCTGCTCGCGGTTGGTTTGTCGATCGTGTTCGGCCTGCTGCGCTTCGTGAATTTCGCGCACGGCGCGTTCTATCTGCTCGGTGCCTACTTCTGCTATCAGGCGATGCAGTGGTCGATGAGTTTCTGGGCCGCGCTCGTGGTCGTGCCGATCGTGGTCGGCGCGCTTGCATGGGTCGTCGAGAAACTGATTTTGCGGCACGTCTACGCGCAACAACACGAGTTTCATATTCTCGCGACGGTGGGTCTTGCACTCGTCGTGCAGGAATGCGCGATTCTCGTGTGGGGTCCGCTCGGCGATAACGTGCCGGTTCCCGACTTGCTCAACGGCGTGGTGATCTGGGGCAGCTTCGTGTATCCGAAGTATCGGTTGTTCGTGATCGGCTTCACAGCGGTATTGGCCGCGCTTCTGTGGTGGGTGTTGGAGGGCACGCGGCTCGGCAGCGCGGTGCGCGCCGGCAGCGAATCGACCGAGATGGTGTCGCTGCTCGGCATTAACGTATTGCGTGTTTTCAGCCTCGTTTTCGCGCTCGGCGCGGCAACGGCCGCATTGGCCGGCGTACTCGCCGCGCCGATTCGCGGCGTCGATCCCTTCATGGGCATCGAGGCATTGAGCGTCGCGTTCGTCGTGGTGGTGGTCGGCGGGATGGGCAATTTTCTCGGCGCGCTGGTAGGTGGCCTGCTGGTCGGCATCGTGCAAAGCGTGATGAGCACGTTGTGGCCCGAAGGCGCGAGGTTGATGATCTACGTCGCGATGGCCGCCGTTCTGTTGCTGCGACCGAACGGTTTGCTCGGGAGGGCGTCATGATCGACACGTCAAAGCCAATCGTGCGGAGCGCTGCTTCCACGGCGACCCGATCGGGCGCACAGCACTCGTTGCATCGCTATCGCTTTCTGCTGCTGGCATTGCTGGTCGTAAGCGTATTGCCGTTGACGTTGCGCTCAGGCTCACTCGCCACCGAGGTGCTGGTATTCGCTCTCGCTGCACTCGGCTGCAATCTGCTGCTCGGACACACGGGCCTGTTGTCCTTCGGGCAGGGCATTTTCTTCGGGCTCGGCAGCTATTGCGCTGGCCTCGTCCTGACTAAAACCGCATTGCCCGTGCCGGTCGCGCTGCTCGCGTCGATCGCAATCGGCGCGGCGGCTGCTGCGCTGGTCGGCTGGTTTTCGATCCGTCAGCGCGGCACGTACTTCGTGATGTTGACGCTGGCATTCGGCCAGCTATTCTATTTTCTCGCCTACACCACGCCCGATCTGACCGGCGGCGACAACGGCCTGCTCGACATTCCGCGTCCCGCGCTCGGCCTGTTCGGCAAAGCGCTGCTGCCGTTGACCTCGCCGTGGCAATACTACGGCTTCGTCGCGGTGCTATTTCTCGTTGTGTTCTGGCTCCTGATGCGCGTGTCCCATTCGGTATTCGGCCGTACGTTGCTCGCGATTCGCGACAACGAGGCACGCGCGGCTGCAGTCGGCTACGACGTCAAACGCTTCAAGCTGATGGCGTTCGTGATCTCCGGCGCGGTGACGGGTCTTGCCGGCGCGCTGCATGCGCTGATGACCGGCATTGCGCCGCTCTCCAACATCGACTATCACACGAGCGAGATGATCCTCGTGATGACGGTGATCGGCGGCACGGGCAATCTGTTCGCCTCGGTATTGGGCGCCGCGTTTTACGTGCTGTTCGCCGATTGGCTCTCGACGCTGTGGCCGCGCTGGCTGCTGCTGCTCGGCATCGTGCTGATCGCCGTCAGCCTGTTCATGCAGCGCGGACTGTGGGGCCTGGGCGAACGCATCGGGCAATCGCTGCGCCGCAAGCCTTCCGCCGAGGCAGACAACGACACGGACAACGACACGGACAACGACGCAGGCAAGGAGCCGATATGAGCGAGCCCATTCTGCGCGCAAGCGGCGTAGTAAAGCGCTACGGCAAGTTCACGGCGCTCTCCGAAGTCAATCTGCGCATCATGCCGCGCACCGTGCATTCGGTGATCGGCCCGAACGGCGCGGGCAAGACGACGTTGTTTCATGTGCTGACCGGCACCGTGCCGCTTACGGCGGGAACGATCGTATTCGACGGTCACGACGTCACGCACGAGCCGGACCATAAGCGCGTACGCCGTGGCGTCGCGCGCTCGTTTCAGGTGACGAGCCTGTTCGCCAATCTGAGCGTGCGTGAAAACCTGCGGCTCGCCGCGCAAGGTGTCGACGCGGTTCGCGCACTGAACGCGTGGACCCCGCCGCGCGGCGCGCTCACGCACGCCGACACCGTCGACAGCGTGCTCGAACGCCTTGCGCTGCAGCGCTTTAGCGAGGTGTCGGCAGGCGCGCTGTCGCATGGTCAGCAGCGGCGGCTCGAAGTCGGCATGGCGCTTGCTGCCCGACCCAAGGCGATCTTTCTCGATGAGCCCACTTCGGGCATGGGTATCGACGACCTCGACGACATGAAGCAACTGATTCGCGGCCTGCGCGACGATTACACCGTCGTGCTGATCGAACACAACATGGGCATCGTGATGGACATCTCCGACACGATCACCGTCATGCAGCAAGGGCGCGTGCTGGTGGAAGGGCGGCCGGACGACATTCGCGGCGACGAGCGGGTGCGCAGCGCCTATCTCGGCAACATGATCACCGGAGGCCGCGCATGATTCTCGACGTGCAGCAGATTCACGGTTTCTATGGCAAGAGTCACATCCTGCAAGGCGTCACGCTGCAAATCGACGACGGCGAAACGGTCACATTATTGGGCCGCAACGGCGCGGGCAAATCGACCACGCTCAAGGCGATTGCCGGCGTCGTCGCGCCACGGCGCGGCAGCGTGACGTTCAACGGTGCGGAGATAAGCGGCATGCCGCCGCACAAGATCGCCGCACGCGGCGTGTGCTTCGTGCCCGAGCATCGCGGCATCTTTCGTCTGCTGAGCGTCGAGGAAAACTTGCGGCTTGGCGCGCGCAAGGATTCGCCGTGGCAGCTCGACGATATCTACCGCATCTTTCCGCGTCTGAAAGAACGGCGTACCAACGGTGGCGGGCAATTGTCCGGCGGCGAACAGCAAATGCTCGCGATTGGCCGCGCGTTGATGAACCATCCACGGCTTTTGATGCTCGACGAACCGGTCGAGGGACTCGCGCCGGTGATCGTCGAAGAGATCGTCGCGCAGCTCAAGCTGATTCGCGCAGCGGGCGTTGCGATTCTGCTGGTCGAGCAGAACCTCGAAGTCTGCACGCAACTCGCGGATCGTCACTACATCATCGAGCAGGGCGTCATCGTCTATTCGGGCGATAACGCGTCGTTCGCCGCGGACGAGTCGATCAAGGACCGCTATCTCGGCGTCGGCGTCGTCTGACGCGCGCTTTGTCTTCAACACGAGGAAGCATCGATGCAAGCTCACGAATCAACGACCGTCGCGACGCCCGCGGATCTGCGCGTGGACGGCGCGCGCCTTTGGGACAGTCTCATGCAACTCGCGCGCATTGGCGCGACCGAGAAAGGCGGTGTGTGCCGGCTCGCCCTGACCGAGTTGGACCGGAAAGCACGCGATCTTTTCATCGCTTGGGCAAAGGAAATCGGCTGCAGCGTGCGGGTCGACGCGATCGGCAATATCTTCGCGCGTCGCGCGGGTCTGCGTGATGATTTGCCGCCGGTGATGACCGGCAGCCACATCGACACGCAACCCACGGGCGGCAAGTTCGACGGCAATTACGGCGTGCTGGCGGGCCTCGAAGTATTGCGCACGCTAGCGGAGGTCAACGTGCAGACGCTCGCCCCGCTGGAGGTCGCGGTGTGGACCAACGAAGAGGGCTCACGCTTCGTGCCCGTGATGATGGGCTCCGGCGTGTTCTCGGGCGCGTTCACGCTGGAGCATGCGTTGGAACAACGCGATCGCGATGGCGTGTCGGTGCGCGACGCGCTCACGGCGATCGGTTATGCCGGCGAGCATGACAAGCCGCACGCCGTCGGCGCCTATTTCGAAGCACATATCGAACAAGGGCCGGTGCTGGAAGCGCACGACAAGACGATCGGCGTGGTGCAAGGCGCGCTGGGTCAACGCTGGTACGACGTGACGGTGCACGGCATGGAGGCGCATGCGGGGCCCACGCCGATGGAACTGCGCCGCGACGCGCTGCTCGTGGCAGCCGATCTGATTCACGCCGTCAATCGCATCGCGTTGGACCACGCGCCGCATGGACGCGGCACGGTGGGCTGGCTCGACGTGCATCCGAATTCGCGCAACGTCATTCCGGGCCGCGTGACGCTCACGGCCGATCTGCGCGCGGCGGACGACGCGACGCTCACGGCGATGGATACCGCGTTGCGCGCCGCATGCTCGACCGCGGCCGGGAAAGCCGGCATCGCCGTGGATGTCGAGCAAGTGGTGTACTTCCCGCCTCAACCGTTCGCCGCCGACCTGGTTGCAGCCGTGAAGCGGGGCGCGGACACGCTGGGTTTTTCATCGATGAACGTGATCAGCGGCGCGGGCCACGATGCCGTCTATCTCGCGCGAGTCGCGCCCGCCGCGATGATCTTCGTGCCGTGCAAGGACGGCATCAGTCACAACGAAATCGAGGATGCGCGCGCGGACCATCTGGAAGCCGGTTGCAACGTGCTGTTGCAGGCGATGCTGAACGCCGCCGCGCGGCCGGCAGGGAGCGTCGAATCATGAAGATCCTGATTGCAAGGATGAACCACGAGACGAACACGTTTTCGCCGGTGCCCACGCCGCTCGCGGCGTTCGGCCGCAACGGTCCGAGCCGCGGCGAAGACGCGTTCAACGAGAACAAGGGCATGCAGACGGCGATGGCCGCGTTCATCGACGCAGCCGAGCGTGAGCATGCGGAGATCGTCACGCCGATTTCCGCATCCGCGAATCCGAGCGGACCGGTCGATGCCGCGGCCTATGACGCGATCTGCGAGGCGATCGTTGCGGCGGCACCGGGTTGCGATGCGGTGATGCTCGATCTGCACGGCGCAATGGTCGCCGAGAATTCGGATGATGGCGAGGGCGATCTGCTCGAACGCGTGCGCGCGGCGCTGCCGCATGCACCGATCGCGGTCGCGCTCGATCTGCACGGCAACGTCACGCAAAAGATGATCGACCACGCCGACGTGATCGTCAGTTTCAAAACCTATCCGCACGTCGATATGTACGAGACCGGCGCGCACGCGGCGCGCCTGCTGTTCGATCTCGTGCACGGCAGGGCCAGGCCGATGATCGCGTGGCGCCAGCCGCCGCTGCTCACGCACACGTTGCGCAGCGCGACCGCCGAGGGCGCGATGAAACGCGCCGTGGACGCCGCGCGCGCGGCCGAGGCCGCCGGCATGCTCGCGGTGTCGGTGCTGTCCGGCTTTTCGCTCGCCGATATCGAGGCGCCGTGCATCAGCGTCGTCGTGGTGGGCAATGGCGAGCGCGCGCAAGCCGAGGCGGTGGCCGAGCGCATCGCGCGGCAGATCTGGAGCGAGCGCGAGGATTTCGTCTATCGCAGCGCGCCGCTGGCTGAATCGGTCGCGCAGGCGGCCGCGCTCGCGCAGGGCGCCGACAAGCCGGTGCTGCTGCTCGATCACGGCGATAACTGCATGTCGGGCGGCACCTGCGACACGATGGATCTGCTCGAGGAAGCGCTCACGCAGAAGCTCGACGGCATCGTGAGCGGGCCGCTGTGCGACCCGCAAGCCGTGGCGGCGTTGATGGCGGCGGGCGTCGGCAGCACGGTGACGGTGACCATCGGCAACAAGGTTGCGAGCAATGCGGTGACGCCGCGGCCGCCCGTCGCGGTGACCGGCGTCGTGCGCGCGCTGACCGACGGCGAGTACCTGATCAGCGGCCCGACCTACACCGGCCAGCGCGCCTTCATGGGACGCGCCGCGGTGCTCGACACAGGCGCGGTGAAACTCGTGATGACCGAGCACACGCACGAACCGTGGGACCTCGGCGTGTTCGAAAGCGTGGGCATCGATCCGCGACGCGCGCGTTTCCTGCTGCTCAAATCGCGCATGTACTGCCGTCCGGTTTTCGTGCCGATCGCCGCGGGGCTGGTGGAATGCGATAGCCGCGGCGTAACGAGCTCCGACTACGCGCTATTCAAATTCGAGCATGTGAAGCGGCCGGTTTATCCGCTGGATACGCGGACGGAGTGGACGTCCGCGAACTGAAGGAAAGGTGTTGATGAATCGAGGTGTCGTCCGAGGCTTGTGCTGCGCGGGTGGAGTCTTTATAATTCGCGCCTCTAAAGGCTCGTAGCTCAGTTGGTTAGAGCACCACCTTGACATGGTGGGGGTCGTTGGTTCGAATCCAATCGAGCCTACCAACGCAAAAGTGGCGTGGACGAAAGCGGCTCCGCTTTCGTCCACCGTCATGTTCTCGCATCACCTCTCGAATCCACCCGCAACGCCCTCAGTTCAGGTAACTGCCGATGCCGTTGCCGACGACGCGCCGCGGTCGGGTAACTCGTCTTCAAAACCATAGAACGACTGCGGAGTCGTGCACAGGATCGCGTCGATTGCCGCTGCATCGAGGCCGAGTTCCATTAGCATCGACAGCGACTGGCCGTAGTCCGTCATCCGTTCATGCTGCGTATGAGGCCAGTCGCTGCCCCACATCAGACGCCCAGCGCCGAAATGTTCGAGCAATTGCTTCGTCGCCTCGCGGACAAAGCTTGAATCGCCAGCCGCGCAACGGTACGCGGCCGATAGCTTGACCCAAATGCGGCCGCTCTTGCCATAACGCAGCAATGCCTCGAAGCCGGGGTCCCGAATGCCCTGGTCCGGGTCGGGTCTTCCAAAATGATCGACGACGACTGGTACGCCGGCCTCCAGCAGCCGGTCGAGCATGGGCGCAAGGTCGCGCGCAGCGCGGTGCAGTTCGACATGCCAACTCAGTTGCGAGAGCCGATCGAGCAGAAGCGTCCACGATTTCGCTCGCAGATCCGGCGGCGCCTGTTCGATCAGGTTCAGCCGTATGCCGGTTACGCCTCGGCCCTGCATCTCGGCGAGCGATTCATCGGAAGCATCGGGCGCGATCACCGCGACACCTCTCAAGCGGTGCGTGTCGCGCGACAGCGCCTGCAACAGATAGCGATTGTCCGTGCCAAGAAAACTCGGCTGCACGAGAACCGCGCGCCCGATGCCGTGTGCGTCGAGCAATTGCAGATACGTGTCGAGCGTTGCATCGTAGCCAGGCGAGTAACGCCTGCCATCCACCAACGGCAAGCCTTGCTCGAAGACGTGCGCATGGGTATCGACGCAACGCGAGCGGGACTGAACGGGCGATGCCGGCGCAATCATGGTTCAGCTCCGCGGCGGATTCAGCGTCAAGCGCGCAGCGTCGCCGCTGTCGTTCGCCGATTCGGGCGCCACCACGCCACGCAGACGTTTGCCACGCGTTTCGGGCAGCAGCAACACGGCGATCATCGCGAGTCCGTAGGCAATGGCCGCGTCGATGCCGATCGCGATGCCGAGCGACATCGAATGACTCATGTAGCCCACGAGAACCGGGAAACTCGCTGACGCAATGCGTCCGAAGTTGTAGCAGAAGCCGACGCCCGTACCGCGCATATCCGCCGGATACAGTTCATTGAAAAGCGGCCCGAGGCTCGCCGGAATACCGGCTGCGAACAGTCCGAGCGGGAAGCCCAGCACGAGCATTTGCGTGTTGGTCAGCGGCAGCATGACGTAGGCGAGAACCGTGACGACGCAACAGAACGCGAACAACGCAATGTTGCGCCGGCGGCCGATGCGGTCGAGCAGGTACGCGCTCAACATGCAGCCGCACCAGAAGGCCACGATCACCACGGCCAGATAGCCGCCCGTATGTAGAACCGACAGGTGCCGCTCTTTCGCAAGAAAGGTGGGTAGCCACGTCATGATCGCGTAGTAGCCGCCATGAGCGCCGGTGCCCAGCACCGCGCCGATAATGGTCGTGCGGAGCACGCGCGGCTGGAAGACCTGCATGATTTGCCCGAGCGCGGAGACCTTGGGCGCGGCGCTGGCCGGCGCGATGCGGGCCGGTTCCTTCAGATTGCGTCGAACGAACAGGACAAGGCCGGCCGGCAACAGGCCGACGGCGAACATCACGCGCCATGCGGTGTCCGATGGCAACCACGAGAACGCCGCGGCATACACCAGCACGGCCGCGCCCCATCCAACCGCCCACGCGCTTTGCACGGCGCCCATCGCCTTGCCGCGGTGTTCGGTACGGATGGTTTCCGCCATCAGCACCGCGCCGGCCGCCCATTCGCCGCCGAATCCGAAGCCTTGAAGCGCTTTGAGCACCAGCAGTTGCGGGAAGTTTTGCGCGAACGCGCAAAGAAACGTGAAGCCGGCGAACCAGAGGATCGTCATTTGCAGCGTTCGGACACGGCCGAAGCGGTCCGATAACGCCCCGGCAATCCAGCCGCCGAGCGCGGACGAAACGAGCGTCACGCCGCTGATCGCACCCGCCTGCGTATGGTCGATGCCATACGCCGCGATGATCGCGGGGATGGCGAGGGTGAACATCTGCACGTCGAGCGCGTCGAGCCCCCAACCAGCAAAGCAGCCCCAGAAGGTGTTGCGTTCGAGTTGCGAGCCTTGCTTGTACCACGTGAACATAGCCGTCTCCGTTCCCTTGCAATTCATTCAGTCATATATATGAATGCATGAATGATCGAGGCAATGCCGCTAAAAGTCAGTGGGTAAAAACCCTCGCTCACGGTGGCCCTCTTCGATGCGGTACAGTAGTTACTCCTCTGAACAACTGTATGAATGCCATGGACACGGCCTCTTTCAAGCTGGACGACCGATTGCCCCGTTATCATCAATTGCGTGACGACCTGCTTAGCCGCATTGCCGCGGGCGAATGGACGCCGACGCAAGCGATCGCCACCGAGGCGGAACTGGGACAGTTCTACAACGTCTCCACGGGCACCGTTCGCAAGGCGATCGACCTGTTGGTGGCCGACGGTGTGCTCACGCGCAGTCAGGGCAGAGGGACGTTCATCCGCCGGCCCCGTTTCGATTCCTCGCTGTTTCGCTTCTTTCGTTTCAAGTCGCGCGACGGACAACCCGTGCGCCCCACCGCGCGCGTGTTCAAGCGCGAAATCGTGAAGCCCAGCGCGGAAATCCGCGCCGCCCTGAAGATGAAAGCCACCGAGAAGGCGATTCACCTTTCGCGCGTGCGTCTGATAGAAGGGCAGGCGGTGCTCTCCGAGGAAATCTGGCTGCCGCGCGCGCGTTTCGAGCCGTTGGCCACGCTGCCGCTCGATGATTTCGAAGATTTACTGTACCCGCTGTACGAGCGTCTTTGCCGGCAAATCGTGGCGTCCGCCACCGAAATTCTAAGAGTCGAGCAAGCCACGCCTGATGACGCCTCGGTCCTCGGTCTAGCGACCGGGAGTCCCGTCATTCTGGTGCACCGTGTCGCGTCGGATTTCGCGGGCACGCCGTTCGAATGGCGCAGCACGCGTGGGGCTGCCACCACGTTTCAATACCAGGTGGAAATTCGCTGAACCGTCTGCTTGCGCCATCGGCGCCAGCATCGCCTCTGCTGTTCACCCTACCGCATACCGGATCGACAAACCGGATAGACGCTAACCGCTCCTATCCGGGTATCACCTCATGGCGCGCGTCGCCGATTCGTACAAACATATATATGACTACATCAATTCGGCCGTTGCTGTCGACGTAGCGGCCGCCGTGCCGCCCGTCGAATATCGAGGACGGCCGGCGCGGAAACGGAGCGGACATGTCCACGCAGACAGGATTTGAGCAGCAGGTAATGAAGAAAATGGCGTGGCGGCTGATGCCGCTTCTGATCGTCATGTTTCTCATCGCGTTTATCGACCGGCAGAACGTCGGCTTCGCCAAGCTGGAGATGGTGCACGATCTCGGCATGACGGAAGCCTCCTACGGCCTTGGCGCATCGTTGTTCTTCATCGGCTACCTGCTCTTCGAGGTGCCGAGCACGTTGGCGCTTCATCGCTTCGGCGCGCGGACCTGGCTCGCGCGCATCATGCTCACATGGGGCGTGGTGACGGTTTTGATGGCGTTCACGCGCTCGCTGCCGGTGTTCTATTCGTTCCGTTTCGCGTTGGGCGTCGCTGAAGCGGGTTTTTATCCCGGCGTCATCTATTACCTCACGCAGTGGTTCCCGCAGAGCTATCGCACCAGGGTACTCGGGTTCTTCACGCTGGGCAGTTCGCTTGCCAATATGCTGGGCTCGCTGGTCGGCGGCCTGCTGCTGACGCTCGGCGGCACCTGGGGATTCGCGGGATGGCAGTGGGTGTTCATCGCCACCGGTATCCCGGCCATTCTGGTTGCGTTCGTCGCGCTCAAATTCCTGCCGAATTCGGTCAAGGAAGCGCCGTTTCTCTCGCAGCAGGAGAAGGACGTGGTGATCGCCGCGCTCAAGCGCGAAGCATCGGATGAAGCCAAGGCGACACGGCCCTGGGGCGCGCTGCTCGACCCGAAGGTGCTGATGTTCGCGCTGACCTACATGCTGATGTCGACTTCGCTGTACGGCGTCACGTACTGGATGCCGACGCTCGTGAAAAGCTACGGTGTGTCCTCGTCGGTGAACGGCGTGCTGAACATGATTCCGTGGGCGCTGGCGACGCTGCTTCTGCTGTGGCTGCCGGGCAAGCTCAAGCGCGAGCGCGTGGTGCTCAAGGCGATGAGTGTGGTAGCGGGTATCGGCGTGATGTGTTTCGCGTCGAGCCTCGTATTGCCGACCGCGTCGCTGCGGTTTGCCGCGCTGTGTGTGGGCGGGGCGTGCATTCCGCTGCTGTATCCGTGCTTCTGGTCGCTTCCGCCGCGCTTCTTCACGGGCGCGAGAGCGGCGGCCAGCGTGGCGGCGATCAACGCGATCGGCAATCTGGGCGGATTCGCCGGACAGAATCTGATGCCCTATGTCGGCAAGGCGGCGCAGAGCCATGTCGCGCCGATGCTGGTGCCCACAGCGTGTCTGCTTGCGTTGGGCGTCGGCACCGGTGTCGCCGCGCTCATCGGCGCGCGTCGCAGGATGACGCTGGAGTCCGCGCCGGTCCGTTCGATCTGATCGCCTCGCGGCTACAGACCTACTCCGCCGTCAAGGACGAAGCAGATCGAAGCCGGCCAGCACGACGACGCCGCTAACCACGATCAGCGATACCGAGTGCTGTCCGAAGTAGAGCAGGGCGGCGGCCGACCAGCTCGCCACGGAAAATGCCGCGACACGTTTCATGCTTCAAACCTCAAAAATTCAGAACCCCAATGCCGCGGCCAGCAACCCGCTCACCACGCCGCACGCCACCACCGCCAGCGCCACCATCGTCAGCACGCGCCGGGGGAAGGAACGCCCGAGCATCGCCATCGACGGCACGCTGATCAGCGGCAGCGTCATCAGCAGGGCGCCGGCCGGACCGGCGGCCATGCCGAAGGCAAGCATCGCCTGAATGATCGGCACTTCACCCGCGGTGGGAATGACGAACAAGGTTCCCGCGATCGACAACGCGATGATCCACAGCAGGCTGTTGTCGATGCCCGGCCCAATGTGCGGAAACAGCCATGCGCGCGCCGCGCCGAGCGCCAGCACCAGCACGATGTATTCGGGAATCAGCCGCAGCGTCATCGTGCCGAGAATTTTTACCCAGCGTGCGAACGCGGTGCCCGGCACGTCGGCGGCGACCAGTTGCGCCATGGCCTCGCGCGAGGCTTCGGCTTCCTTGGGCGTAACCATCCGGTTCACCAGATAGCCGAGGCCGAACACCATCACGATCCCCAACGCGAGCCGCAGGCCCATCCATTGCCAGCCGAGCACGAAGCCCATGAAGATCAGCGTGGCCGGATTGAGCGCGGTATTGCCGAGCCAGAACGCGATCGCCGCGCCCGGCGCGGCCTGGCGGGCGCGCAAGCCGGCGACGACCGGCGCCGCGCAGCAGGTGCACATCATGCCGGGCAGCGACATCAGGCCGCCCTTCACCACGCTGCTGAAATCGGTCCGGCCGAGCGCGCGCGCGACCCACTGCGGCGGAATCAGCGCCTGCACCGCCGAGCCGAGCAGCAGGCCGAGCACCATGGCCTGCCAGATCGCCTTGCCGTAGGCGAGCGCGTAATCGATCGCCGCTTGCCATGACGGCGCCGGCGCGCTCGCCGAGGTGCCCATCAGGATCGACTTGCCGATGGAATGCTGGCTCGCGGCGACGAAGGCGCGGTTGTAGTAGGGAAACCACTTCACATAGAAGAGTCCGACGACGGCGATCAGCAGAAACACGATCCAGCCAAGGGCGACACGGGGTTGCCTGAGGGTTGATTGCATGATGGTTTTTAAACGTTTCTTTTTGGTCAGATGACAGCGAGCGCGCGCTTGTCGAGCCGCGCCAGCAGGGTTTTCGCCTGGTCGACGACATCCGCGTCGTTGGGCCGGAAATGCAGTTGCAATGCGTGAGGCAACTGGACGAAATGCTGATGGCTGCTGCGCGCATACGCCGGATCGTAGTGCCGCTCGATCAGTTCGTTTGCGAGTTCCGCGCGCCGGTTTTCGTCGACGAGCCGTTGCCAGCCGGTGACACGTTCGCGGCTATGCAAACCGATCATTCGTTCCAGTTGCCCCTTGAGCGAAGCCGGATCGTCGAACAGATGCGCATAGTCGTGCAGCAGGAACGCCGCGCGATCCTCGCGGCTCGACTGCACCTCGACGCAGGCGCCGCGATGGAACGTTTCGAGCAGCGAAAGCGGCAGCGAGACCGAGCCGATGCGTCGGCTTTCCGCTTCCACGAACACCGGCCGCGCGGGATCGAGCGCGCGCAGCGCGCAAACCAGCAGCGTGTCGAAACGCTTTTGCGACGGCTGCGGCACGCCGGCCCAGGCGCCGAGCAGCGAGCCGCGGTGCGAAGCCAGCGCCTCGAGGTCGAGCGTCTGCGCGCCCGCCTCGCTCAAGGCCGCGAGCAGGCGCGTCTTGCCGCTGCCGGTCGGGCCCACCAGCGCGATGTAGTCGAACTGCTTCGGCAAGGAACCGAGCGTTTCGAGCGTTGCGTGCCGATAGCTTTTGTAGCCGCCTTCGAGCTGCCGCGCTTGCCAGCCGATCATATTGAAGAGCGTCGTAACCGAGCCGGAACGCTTGCCGCCGCGCCAGCAATAAATCAGCGGACGCCAGTTGCGCGGCCGGTCGGCGAAAGTCGTTTCCAGATGGTGCGCGATGTTGCGCGCGACCAGCGCCGCGCCGATGCGCGTGCCCTCGAACGGCGATACCTGCTTGTACGTCGTGCCGACCAGCACCCGCTCCTCGTTGCTGAGCACCGGAGCGTTCAGCGCGCCCGGAATGTGGTCCTCGGCAAACTCGAGGGGCGTGCGTACGTCGATGATTTCGTCGAAATCAGCGGCTTGATCGAGGCTGACGAGTAGATTTTTCAAGGGTTACGGACAAAACGGACCGGCGGGGAAGGGTGAAATTATCGCATGCGCCGCAAACGCCGGCCGCCGAGGCTCCCAGCGCCGCTTTCGAGCTTTCGGCTCTGCCTGGTGTCGTCTCTGTTGCGCCCTCGCTTGCGTCCTCGCTCGTGCCTCGCTCCGCCGAAGCGTCAGACGACTTCGACGCGTCTTTCGCCGCTCACCATCTCGCCGATCACGCGCGCCTCGCCGAAACCGTCGGCGTGGAATAGGGCGAGCACTTCGTCGACGGCCTCTGGCGCGCACGACACCAGCAGACCGCCCGAGGTTTGCGGGTCGGTGAGCAGCGTGCGCGCGGTCGACGGCAAAAAGGACGGCAGCACGACGTCCTTGCCGTAAGCGTCCCAGTTGCGCCCGGACGCGCCGGTGAAAATGCCGGCCTCCGCCAGCCCGATCACGTCCGGCAGCCACGGCAGGTCCGCATAGCGCACGCGGGCGGTGAGATTCGAGCCGCGCGCCAATTCCAGCGTGTGGCCCAGCAGGCCGAAACCGGTGATGTCGGTCAGCGCGTGCACGCCGTCCAGCCTGGCCAGTTCCGCGCCGGGGCGGTTGAGCTTGGTGGTCGCGCCGATCATCGCGGCGTAGCCGGCGGCGTCGAGGCGGTTTTTCTTCAGCGCCGCCGAGAGAATGCCGACGCCGAGCGGCTTGCCGAGAATCAGCACGTCGCCGGCCTGCGCGCCCGCATTGCGCTTCACGCGCTTCGGATCGACCACGCCGATCGCGACCAGGCCGTAAATGGGCTCCACGGAATCGATCGAATGGCCGCCCGCGAGCGGAATGCCGGCTTCGGCGCAGACGGATTCGCCGCCTTTGAGCACGGCCGCGATCACGTCGTGCGGCAGCACGTTGATCGGCATGCCGACGATCGCCAGCGCCATGATCGGTTTGCCGCCCATCGCATAGACGTCGGACAGCGCATTGGTCGCGGCGATGCGGCCGAAGTCGAACGGGTCGTCGACGATCGGCATGAAGAAGTCGGTGGTGGCGACGATCGCCTGCGCGTCGTTCAGTTTGTAGGCGGCGGCGTCGTCGGCGGTATCGTTGCCGACCAGCAAGTCGGGAAAGAACGGCAGCGGCGCGCTGCGTTTGAGCAGGTCGGCGAGCAGGCCGGGCGCGATCTTGCAGCCGCAGCCGCCGCCATGCGACAGGCTGGTGAGGCGGGGCGACGCGGTTGGGGTTTCGCTTGCGGTTTGGCTCGTGGTGGCGTGGGTGTCGGTCATCGTGGCGCGGATCTGAGGCTTCGAATGACCGCATTATGCGGGTTGTTCGGGCGCGGCGCAGCGACCGGCCGGCGCAACCCGGGCGCCAAGGCGTCGAGCCCAGCGAAGGCCACGGCCGGTCACGTCTTATGACCGGCGCTTATTTGTTGCTGCCGGCTCCCGTGCCGTACAGCCCGTTGTCGAAGCCACCGTTTCCCTTGGCTGTGTGACCTTTGCTAACGCTTTTGCCACGCGAAGTGGCCGAGCCGCCGTCCCTGGTTTGCGGCTTGTGCGACTCATGCACGGCGGAGGCCGCCGGATCGGGCGCCGAACCCATCGCGGAGGCGCGATTTTCCTGTTGCTCCGAGCCGCTGCCCTGGGTGGTCTGCGCGAAGCCGCATGGGCTCGCAACCAGTACCCCGCTGCCGAAAGCGAGCGAGACGATGAATCTGGATGGACGCGAATGGGCAAGAAGTCGGGGAGTCATAAGTCAGCCTAATGATCAGGGAGTGAGCGGGATTCACGCAGAACAAATGCAGCAGGAACGATGCCCGCTTCCCGCTCACCGGCTGCGGTGTTTCATATTTGCCCGCGCGGGCGAGGAGGTACAGTCTCGCTGCAGGACTTGATACTGACCTCTATAATCAATATCAGTACCCCACAAGAGCCGAGGCCATTAAATGCCGCATATGTCCCGGCGACAATTTCTGAAGGTCTCCGCCACCACGCTTGCCGGATCGAGTCTCGCCCTCATGGGCTTCTCCCCGGCTCCCGCGCTAGCGGAAGTCCGTCAGTACAAGTTGTCGCGTACCACTGAAACCCGCAATACCTGCCCGTACTGCTCCGTAGGCTGCGGCATCCTGATGTACGGACTCGGCGACAACGCCAAGAACGCCAAGTCCAGCATCATCCACATCGAAGGCGATCCCGATCATCCAGTGAATCGCGGCACGTTGTGCCCGAAGGGCGCGAGCCTGATCGACTTCATTCATAGCCCGAGCCGTCTGAAGCATCCCGAGCATCGCGCGGCCGGATCGAATGAATGGACGCGGATTTCCTGGGAAGATGCGCTCGACCGCATCGCCAAGCTGATGAAGGAAGACCGCGACGCCAATTTCGTCGAGGCCACGCCGGACGGCAAGAAGGTCAACCGCTGGCTGACCACGGGCATGCTGGCGGCCTCGGCCGGCAGCAACGAAGTGGGTTATCTGACGCACAAGACTGTCCGCAGTCTTGGCATGCTCGCGTTCGACAATCAGGCGCGTGTCTGACATGGCCCGACGGTGGCAGGTCTTGCCCCGACGTTTGGCCGTGGAGCGATGACGAACCATTGGGTCGACATCAAGAACGCGGATGTGATTCTCGTGATGGGCGGCAATGCGGCCGAGGCGCACCCGTGCGGCTTCAAATGGGTCACGGAAGCCAAGGCGCATCGCAAGGCAAGGTTGATCGTGGTCGATCCGCGCTTCACGCGCACGGCCTCGGTCGCGGACTATTACGCGCAGATTCGAACCGGCTCGGACATCGTGTTCCTCGGCGGGGTGATCAACTATTTGCTCACCAACGACAAGATCCAGCACGAATATGTGAAGAATTACACGGACATGCCGTTCATCGTCCGTGAGGATTTTTCATTTACCGACGGTCTGTATTCCGGTTACAACGCCGACAAGCGCAGCTACGACAAGAGCACGTGGGACTACGAACGCGGCGACGACGGTTTCGCGAAAGTGGACCCGACGCTGCAGGACCCGCGCTGCGTCTATCAGCTGATGAAGCAGCACTACTCGCGCTACACGCCCGAGCAGGTCGAGAAGATTTGCGGCACGCCGAAAGAGAAATTCCTCAAGGTGTGCGAGATGCTCGCGTCGACGGCGGTGCCGGGGCGCGCCGGCACGATCCTGTACGCGCTCGGCTGGACCCATCACTCGGTCGGCTCGCAAATGATCCGCACCGGCGCGATGGTGCAACTGCTGCTGGGCAACATCGGCGTTGCCGGCGGCGGCATGAACGCGTTGCGCGGCCACTCGAACATTCAGGGCTTGACGGACCTCGGCCTGATGTCGAATCTGCTGCCCGGCTACATGACGCTGCCCATGGAGGCCGAACAGGACTACGAGGCGTACATCACGAAGCGCGCCACCCAGCCGCTGCGGCCCAATCAGCTCAGCTACTGGCGCAATTACCGCGCTTTCCACGTCAGCTTCATGAAGTCGTGGTGGGGCGATAACGCGAACGCCGGGAACAACTTCGGCTTCGACTATCTGCCGAAGCTCGACAAGCCGTACGACATGCTGCAGGTCTTCGAACTGATGAATCAGGGCAAGATGACCGGCTACATCGCGCAGGGCTTCAACCCGCTTGCCGCGGCGCCGAACAAGGCGAAGATCGGCGCGAGTCTCGCCAAGCTGAAGTGGCTCGTCATCATGGACCCGCTCGCCACCGAGACCTCCGAGTTCTGGAAAAACCACGGCGAATTCAACGACGTCGATGCGTCGGCGATCCAGACCGAGGTGTTCCGTCTGCCGACCACCTGTTTCGCGGAAGAACGCGGCTCGCTGGTCAGTTCGAGCCGGGTCCTGCAGTGGCACTGGCAGGGCGCGAACGGCCCCGGTGAAGCGAAGAGCGATCTCGAGATCATGTCGGGGCTGTGGCTGCGCATCCGCAAGGCCTACAAGGAGAACGGCGGCAAGTATCCCGATCCGATTCTCAACATGAGCTGGCCGTACGCCGACCCGGAAAGCCCCACGCCTGAAGAACTCGCGATGGAGTTCAACGGAAAGGCGCTCGCCGACGTCACCGATCCCACCGACAAAACCAAGGTGCTCGCGAAGAAGGGCGAGCAACTGGCCAGCTTCGCGCAACTGCGCGACGACGGCAGCACCGCGAGCGGTTGCTGGATTTTCTGCGGCTCGTGGACCCAGGCCGGCAACCAGATGGGCCGCCGCGACAACGCCGACCCGACCGGCATCGGCAATACGCTGAACTGGGCGTGGGCGTGGCCCGCGAACCGGCGGATCCTGTACAACCGTGCTTCATGCGACGTCAGCGGCAAGCCGTTCGATCCCACGCGCAAGCTGATAGCGTGGAACGGGAAAACGTGGAGCGGCGCGGACATTCCCGACTTCAAGGCGGACGAACCGCCCGAAAACGGCATGAATCCGTTCATCATGAATCCGGAGGGCGTCGCGCGCTTCTTCTCGCGCGACGGTCTGGTGGAAGGACCGTTCCCCGAGCATTACGAACCGTTTGAAACGCCGATCGGCTACAACCCGCTGCATCCGAACAACAAGGCGGTCGTCAGCAATCCGGCGGCGCGCGTGTTCCCGGACGACCGCGCCGCGTTCGGCACGCACGACAAGTTTCCGCATACGGCGACCACCTATCGTCTGACCGAACACTTCCACTACTGGACCAAGCACGCGCGCCTGAACGCGATCGTGCAGCCGCAACAGTTCGTGGAGATCGGCGAGGATCTGGCGAAGGAAGTGGGCGTGGTCGCGGGCGATCGCGTCAAGGTGTCGTCCAATCGTGGTCATATCGTTGCGGTGGCGCTCGTCACCAAGCGGATCAAACCGCTGATGATCGAGGGGAAAAAGGTGCAGACAGTCGGGTTGCCGTTGCATTGGGGCTTCAAGGGGCTCACGAAGCCGGGTTATCTCATCAATACGCTGACGCCTTCCGTGGGCGACGGGAATTCGCAAACACCGGAATTCAAGTCGTTCCTCGTCAAGGTCGAAAAGGCATAAGGAGCTGAGATGGCACTGCAATCACTCGATATCAAACGCCTCTCCGCCACCACGCTGCCGGAGCCGCAGATTCGCGAGCCGGCCACGGGAACGGTCGCCAAGCTCATCGACGTCTCCAAGTGCATCGGCTGCAAGGCGTGTCAGACGGCCTGCATGGAATGGAACGATTTGCGCGACGAGGTCGGCGACACCACCGGCGTCTACGACAACCCGCGCGATCTGACCGAGCATTCATGGACCGTCATGCGCTTCTCGGAGTACGAGAACACCGAAGGCGATCTCGAATGGCTGATCCGCAAGGACGGCTGCATGCACTGCGAGGACCCCGGCTGCCTGAAGGCCTGCCCGGCGCCGGGCGCGATCGTGCAGTACACGAACGGCATCGTGGATTTTCACGAGGAAAACTGCATCGGCTGCGGCTATTGCGTGACCGGTTGCCCGTTCAACGTGCCGCGCATTTCGAAGAAGGACAACCGCGCGTACAAGTGCACGCTGTGCTCGGACCGTGTGGCCGTCGGTCAGGAACCCGCTTGCGTCAAGACCTGCCCGACCGGCGCGATCATGTTCGGCACCAAGGAGGACATGAAGCAGCAGGCGGCGGAGCGGATCGTGGATCTGAAGGAGCGCGGTTTTCAGAACGCCGGCTTGTACGATCCCGCCGGCGTGGGCGGCACGCATGTGATGTACGTGCTGCATCACGCCGACAAGGCCAATCTGTACCACGGCTTGCCGCAGGATCCGAAGATCAGCGCGATGGTTTCTCTGTGGAAGGGCCTCTCGAAGCCGCTGGCGCTGGCCGGTATCGCGTTCGCGGCGGTGGCGGGTTTCTTCCATTACACACGCGTTGGTCCCAACGAGGTGACGGAGGCGGAAGAACTCGAAGCCCAGCGTGAAGTCGACGAAGTACGCCGTTCGCGGGAGGCATCCGATGAAACACCCTGAACACACCACGCTGAGAGACGTGAAGGGCAACGGCCTGATCGTGCGCTACACGCCGAACGAGCGCACGAATCACTGGATCACCGCCATTACGTTCGTCCTGCTGGCGCTCTCCGGTCTCGCCATGTTTCATCCCGCCATGGCGTGGCTCTATGCGCTTTTAGGCGGCGGGCAGTGGACGCGGATTCTGCATCCGTTCATCGGCTGCGTGATGTTCGTCTCGTTCCTGATTCTTGCGTTGCGCTTCTGGCATCACAATTATCTCGACAAGGCCGACATGCAGTGGATGAGGCAGTTCGACGACGTGCTCAACAATCGCGAGGACAAACTGCCGCCGATCGGAAAGTACAACGCCGGTCAAAAGCTGCTATTTTTCACGATGGTGATTTGCCTCGTGCTGTTGCTGCTCAGCGGCATCGTGATCTGGCGGCGTTATTTCTCGTTCTATTTCCCGATCGAGATCATCCGGCTTGCGGCGGTCGTGCATGCGGTAACGGCGTTCGTGCTGATCGTCGGCATCATCGTGCATATCTATGCGGCGCTGTGGGTCAAGGGATCGATCGGCGCGATGACGCGCGGCACGGTGACTTACGGTTGGGCGAGAAAGCATCATCCGAACTGGTTCAAGGAAACCATCGGCAAGTGAGAGGCAAATAAGAAGCAAACAAGCGGTACGGCTTTTAGCGCACCGCACCCGAGCCGCCGCTCTTGTTCATGGAACCGCGGCGGCTCTTCAGTTTTAGCGCATTGGCAGCGCAATTGTCAGAGGTCGATACCTTGGTTCAACGCATTCTTGAAGCCGGCGATATCGAGTCGCTCGATCACTCGGCGATTCCCCGCATCCGCACGCCTGAACGGCTCGCGGTGTTCGCGCCGCGCGCCGCGCGGCTGCGTCAGTTGGCGGCGCTCGACAATCCGATCGCCGGCTATTTGCGCCTGATGGCCGTGCTGGCCGACGCGCAGCAAGCGGTGATGGCGGGCTTCAAGGCGAAGCCGCCCAGCCCCGAACTGATCGCGAGCGCGCAACAGCATTCCATGCCGCTGATTCCCGCGCTGTCGGGCGCGCGCGATCCGGCGTGGCGCGATGTCTTGCGCCAGTTGCTCGACAAGGTCGAAGCCGCGGGGCCGCTCACGCCGCCGCTCGAAGCGCTCATCGGCCGGTTGCGCACGCTCGGCACCGCCGCGCTCGAATCGCAGGCCGACGCGATCTTCGCGCAGCGCTTCGGCGAGGTGGACCCGGCGAGCGCGCCGTTCATCGTGGCCGCGCTGCAAGTGGTGTGGACCGACCTCGCCGCCGATATCGACAAGCGCGAGGTGCCGTACCTCGAAACGCTCGGGCTATGCCCCGTATGCGGCTCTCACCCGGTGGCGAGCACGGTGCGCGTGGGCGGTGTGTACGACAATTACCGCTACCTGCAATGCGGCTTGTGCGCGACCGAGTGGCACATGGTGCGCTCGAAATGCTCGAACTGCGATTCGACCAAGGGCATCGCCTATCACGCGGTCGGCTCGCCGGACGTCGACGACGCCACGCGGGAAGCCGAATCGCGGAACGCGGCGTTAAAGGCGGAGTCGTGCGACGAATGCCATACTTATCGGAAGATCGGCATTCAGTCGAAAGACTACGATTTCGATCCGTTCGCGGACGATCTCGCCAGCCTCACGCTGGACCTGCTGATGGGGGCGGAGGGATACCGGCGTGCGTCGCCGCATCCGTGGCTGTGGCCGGAGCAGGCCGACGCCTCGGCTGAGCCTTCCGGCGAATCCGCTTAAAAGCGACTGAAACGACTGGAAGGGATTGCCTCGTGAGCGATGTAAGCGGCTCTGAATTGCGGGCGCTGATGGCGCGCGTGCCGTCGGTGGAAAAGGTCATGGCGTCGGCGGAATTCGCCGCGCTCCTGAACGAATTCGGCCGCACCCAGGTGTTGACCGCGCTGCGCGAGGCGCTCGATCAGTGGCGCGTGAGCGCGCAATCGGGCAGCGCGTCCGTGAGCGCGCTCGACGCCGCGCAACTTCAGGCATCGGTGGAAGCCACGCTGCGCCGGCGCAACCAGTCCCGCTTGCACAGCGTCTTCAATCTGACCGGCACGGTGCTGCATACGAATCTCGGCCGCGCGTTGTTGCCGGACGAAGCGGTGCAAGCCGTTGTAAAGGCGCTCACGCAGCCCGCCAACCTCGAATTCGATCTCGGCACGGGCAAGCGCGGCGACCGCGACGATCTGATCGACGAACTGATCTGCGAACTGACCGGCGCGGAAGCAGCCACGGTGGTCAATAACAATGCCGCCGCGGTGCTGCTCACGCTGTCCGCGCTGGCTGCGAGGAAAGACGTCATCGTGTCGCGCGGCGAACTGGTCGAAATCGGCGGCGCGTTTCGCATTCCCGACATCATGAGCCGCGCGGGCGCGAAGCTGCGCGAGGTCGGCACCACGAATCGCACGCATCTGAAAGACTATGCCGAAGCCATCGGCTCGCAAACCGCGTTGCTGATGAAAGTGCACACGAGCAACTACGCGATCCACGGATTCACCAAGGAGGTCGGTGTCGGCGCCATCGCGCCGCTCGCGCATTCGCATGGCCTGCCGGTTGCCGTCGATCTCGGCAGCGGCACGCTGGTCGATCTGAGCCAGTGGGGTCTGCCGCACGAGGCGACGGTGCGTGAGACCGTGGAAGCCGGCGCCGATCTCGTCACGTTCAGCGGCGACAAGTTGCTTGGCGGTCCGCAGGCCGGATTGATCGTCGGCCGGCGCGATCTGATCGCCAGAATCAAGAAGCATCCGCTCAAGCGCGCGCTGCGCGTCGGCAAGCTGACGCTCGCGGCGCTCGAACCCGTGTTGCAGCTTTACCGCGCGCCGGAAAAACTGGTCGAGCGGCTGACCACGCTGCGCTTGCTCACGCGTCCCGCCGACGAAATCCGCTTGGCCGCCGAGCGCGTGCAGCCTTTCTTGCAGCGCGCGATCGGCGAACGCTACGCCGTGGCGACGGAGCCGATGTTCAGCCAGATCGGCAGCGGCGCGTTGCCCGTGGATGTGTTGCCGAGCTACGGCCTCGTGATCAGAACGGCTGACGGCAAGCGCGGCGGCCGTCAGTTGATCGCGCTCGAAAAGCTGTTGCGCGAGATGGCGCGGCCGGTGATCGGCCGTATCGCGGACGATGCGTTGCGGCTCGACCTGCGTTGTCTCGAAGCCGCCGACGAAGCACAGTTGGTCGAGCAACTGAAGGGCACGCACGCATGATCGTCGGCACGGCGGGGCACATCGATCACGGCAAGACAAGTCTCGTGAGAGCGCTGTCGGGCGTCGATACCGATCGTCTCAAGGAAGAAAAGGCGCGCGGCATTTCGATCGAGTTGGGCTACGCATACGTACCGCTCGAGAACGGCGACGTGCTCGGCATGATCGACGTGCCGGGACACGAAAAGCTGGTCCACACCATGACGGCGGGCGCGAGCGGCATCGATTTCGCGCTGCTCGTGATCGCCGCCGACGACGGCGTGATGCCGCAAACGCGCGAGCATCTGGCGATTGTGGAACTGCTCGGCATCGAGCGGGGCGCCGTCGCGTTGACGAAGATAGACCGTGTGGATGCGCAACGTCTGCGGGAAGCGCGCGCCGAGGTGGCGGCGTTTCTGAGCGGCGGCGTATTGCAGGACGCACCCGTGTTCGATACCTGCGCGACCTGTGCCGACGATCCCGGCGTGGCCGCATTGAAAGCGCATCTGCATGCAGCGGCGGCAGCGTGGCGTATGAAGCGCGACGACGGCCTGTTCCGTCTTGCGGTCGACCGGGTTTTCACGCTGGCGGGGCAAGGCACGATCGTGACGGGAACGGTGGTGTCCGGCAGGGTGGATGTCGGCGATACGATGCTGCTCGCGCCGAAGAATCAACCTGTGCGCGTGCGCGGCATTCATGCGCAGAACCGGCCCGCTACGCGCGGACGCGCAGGGGAGCGCTGCGCGCTGAATCTCGCGGGCATCGAGAAAAGCGCGATCGATCGCGGCGACTGGGTCGTCGATCCGCGCTTGTCGCAAGCGTCGGAACGTCTCGACGTCATGCTGACGCTGCTCGCCGATGCACCGCTCACGCTGGAACATTGGGCGCCGCTGCACGTGCATCTCGGCACCCAGCATCAGGTTGCGCATGTCGCGCTGCTCGACGGCGACACGCTAGCAGCCGGTCAGCGCGCGCGCGTGCAACTGGTGTTCGAGCGGCCGGTGTGCGCGCTTCCCGGCGACCGTTTTGTCGTGCGTAACGCGCAGGCGAATCGCACGGTCGGCGGCGGACACGTGCTCGATCCGTTTGCGCCTTCCCGCAAGCGTCGCTCGGCGGAGCGGCTGGCATGGCTGGACGCGATTCAAGGCATGCTCGACACGGGTACGCTGGATGCGCTGCTCGCGAGGGCGCCGCATGGATTGTCGCGCTCGTTGCTGGAACGGCTGACCGGCATGCCGGCGGCCGCGCTTGAATTGCCGCCGGATACGCACGCGGTGGAATTGCCCGGCCATGACGCCTTGCTGGTCGCCGATGCGGCGTGGCGGGCGTTGGCGTCGCGGCTGATTGCCACGCTCGCGCAGTACCACGAGCGCTCGCCGGATGAACTGGGCCCGGACGTGTCGCGTCTGCGGCGCATCGCTGCGCCGCTCGCGAGCGACGCGTTGTGGCGCGCGCTGGTGGACGACGCGGCGGCGCGCGGCGAGGTCGTGAAGCAGGGGCCGTGGCTGCATCTGCCGGATCACGCGGTGACGCTCGACGACGCCGATCGCGCGCTCGCGGCGGCGGTGCTGCCGGCGGTGAAAGCAGGGCGCTTCGATCCGCCGTGGGTGCGCGATCTGGCGAGCGCACATGGGGTCACGGAGGACCGCATGCGTCAGTTGATGCGCAAGCTTGCGCGGCAGGGCGAGCTTTTTCAGGTCGTGCGCGATCTCTTTTATCACGCTGACGTGATTCGTGAACTGGCTTCGATCGCGGCGGACGAAGCGCGGAAAAACGCGGGTACGGTTGCCGCCGGGCCTTTTCGCGACGTGACCGGTCTTGGCCGGAAACGTGCGATCCAACTACTGGAGTTCTTCGACCGCGTTGGGTATACGCGCTTTCACCGTGGGCTGCATTTGATGCGCACCGATAGCCGTTGGCTGGTTGGCTGAACGCCTGTCCGTGAGACGGTCAGGTGGTGCGCGCGAGCGAGCACGGAGTGGTTCGAAGCGAATATAATTTGCGCGGCTGTGACGATGCCAGTCGGCGTCGATGTCGCTGCTAGTAGCCAGGCATTGTCATGGCAGTTCAATCACCGTAGGAAGGCATTCGTATCCGGTGGTGCGGCTGGGCTTCAAACCCAGTTGAGGGCGTCAGCCGCTCTCAGGTCGGTTCGACTCCGGCTGCCTTCCGCCAGTCAAATTTCCCGGGCATTTCCACACTTTCCCGGAAGCGCCACATCGTCGCAATATGTCGGCTATGCGCCATTGGCGTGCTACGGCGGCCGTCCGCGGTTGCGCGGAAAATGGAAGCGGTCCGGGCAACCGGGCCGGCCGCGCGCGCAGTTGCTCAGAACCCCACACCTACGCCGACGCCTACCCCACCGCCGAGGCTGCCGCCTCCCACGCCCACGCCTATGCTGGGGCCCGGCGGGTAGTAGCCAGGCCCATACGCAGGATCGCTGTAACCGTACGGCGGGGCAGCAACACATCCCGAGACGGCCGCCACCATCGCCAGGATGCCGAAAAGTCTGAGCATGATCATCTCCCTTGCACGAACTGCGCAGCAAGAGATGATCCCGTTTACGGCGGGGTTAACTAGAACCCCCGGCAATACCTCGCAAGCGCCGTCAGCAGGGTGCGCTCGTCAAGGTCGTGACAACGACCTGGGGCACGCTCCGGCCATGAACGGTCGTTTGGCAGTGTGAGCCAAATCGTCGATGGCCCGCGGCGCTCGCCGCTCGCCATATCCTGTCGGCAAGCGGTTCAACCCGATGCGCCGGGCGCAGAACATCCCGCGCCCGGGTGCGTGACGGGAGTACGAGGTTCAGCTCCCTTGCAACCGGATGTCACGCGACGACGCTCCGACATACACCGTCCCGCCAGGCACATATCGCCAGCCATTGCGCGACGTGTCCCACACGCTCTGCATCCGCGGCGTGACCGTGATGCGAACGTGGCGTGCCTCGCCGGGATTCAGGCCGATCTTCTCCCAGCCGACCAGACGTCGCGGCGGCTCGTCGCGGTAGGGCACGCCGAGATACACCTGCGGCACTTCCGCGCCCGCCATACGGCCATCGTTGCGCACCGTAAACGACACGTCGATCGCGCCGTCAGGGCGATGTTTGACCGAAAGCCCCGAATACGAGAAATGCGTGTACGACAGCCCGTATCCGAACTCGAACATCGGCGTGATGTTTTTCGCGTCGTACCAGCGGTAGCCCATGTTCAGCTTCTCTGCGTAGACGGGATCCGGCTCGAACGCGCCGCTTTGCCCCCACGTCGGCGTATCCTGATCACGCACCGGGAAGGTGACGGGCAGCTTGCCGGAAGGATTGACCTTGCCGAACAGCACGTTCGCGATCGCATTGCCGCCGCCTTCACCCGGATACCAGGCCTCCACGATTGCCGCCACGCGATGCTTCCACGGCATCAGCACCGGGTTACCGCTTTCCACGACGACGATCGTGCGGGGATTGGCGTGCGCGACCGCGTCGACGAGTGCATCCTGGTTCGACGGATTCGCAAGGCTCAGGCTTTGCAAATCGCCAAAATCTTCACCCGCCGGCTGCGCGACGACGACAATTGCGACATCCGAGCGGGCTGCGAGCGCCGCCGCCTGATCGATCTCCTGTTGCGTGTACGCGCGAAACGGCGTCTGCTGATCGCTGTTGCCGGCAAAGCTCACCTGCGCCGACGGCGCGAGCGCGCGAATCGCTGCAACAATGGGCGTGTTCAGCTTCAGCCACGGATTGGTCCACCAACTGCACCCGGTCGATGTGCCGAACGTCAAGCCGCCGCAACCCGCGAATGCCCCGGTGACCGGATCACGTGTATTGCCTGACCCGCCGCCGGTCAGCACGGCTGCATCAGCGTGTCCCCCAATCACCGCGATCCGTGAGAGCGAGGCTGCGGAGAGCGGCAACTGGTTGTTGTCGTTCTTGAGCAGCACCATCGACTGCTCAGCAACCGCCTGCACGAATGCATTCGCGCCAGCGAAGTCGATGGCGGCGCCCCCCTTTGGAGGATCGTCCATCACGCCCGTGCGGATCATCACGTACAGCTTGCGTCGCACCATGTCATCGAGTCGCGCGGTCGAAACCGAGCCGTTCGCAATCGCCTGCCGAACCGCGTCCGGCGTCAGATAAACGGTCGAGCCGACATCCTCTTCCTCGTCGAGACCGGCGTTGATCGCTTTCGCCGTGCTGTGCGTCGCCCCCCAATCCGATTGCACCTGCCCTTCAAAGCGCCATTCGTTCTTGAGCACGTCGTTGAGCAGATGCGCGTTCTCGCACGCATAGTCGCCATTGAGCCGGTTGTAGCTGCACATCACGCTGCCCGGCTGTGCGCGCCTTGCGGCGATTTCAAACGGCAACAGATACAGCTCGCGCAGTGTGCGCTCGTCGATCTGGCTGTTGCCGCCCCCCCGGTTATGTTCCTGCTCGTTGCCGGCGTAGTGCTTGATCGTGGCGATGACCTTCTGGCGCTGCGTGCCGTCGGTGCGCTCGGCGAGCATCTCCCCGGCGAGCAGCGGATCTTCGCCGAGATACTCGAACAGCCGGCCGCCGCGCGGCTCGCGCGCGAGATTGGTTCCGCCACCGAGTCCCATCCCGAAGCCCTGGGCGCGCAGTTGTATCGCCACCTGTTTGCCGAAATCGGAAGACAGGCGGCGATCCCAGCTTGCCGCAAGCGCGATCGTTGCCGGGAAGGTCGTGCTGGCCTGCGATGTGCTGCCGGAGCCTGTCGCGGAGTCGACCATGTTCAGATCAGGAATGCCGAGACGCGGTACGCCCTGAATGTAGCCCGCGCCACCTCCCGGCACGGCCGACATTGCGTATTTCGAATGAATGAACTGGAGCTTTTCGTCGAGCGTCATCCTGCTGACGAGGGTATCGGCGCGCCGATGCGCGGCCGCCGATCCGAACGCGTTCATCGCAATTGAAGTGGGTAGGAAATCGAGTGGAAAGTCGGGTACATCCGCACGCGCAGCGGCGCACACGGCCGCCGCTAAAGCGGCCGCCAGCCATAGTTTCTTCTGCATATCTGTCTCTCCGGGGATTCTGCTTTTGTTGGAATGCGGAAGCGGAGCGAGTCCGGCAGGTTCACGCCGGACACGAAGGCTGGCGACGCAGGGTAGCTGCGCAAACGTTTGCCTGCCCGGACGGAATCGGGACCATCGGATGGACTGTAGCGACTCTCCGTACTCAACAATTTAAGAATGTAGTCTGACTACAGCATCAGTACTTTTACCGATACGACGCGTTTTTATGCCGAATGAAGGCTATCCGTTAAAACGATTGGCGATTAAACGCAATGAATGCGCAAGCTCCAATGCATTGAGCACGACGAGTGCTGATTATCCTGTTGGCATTGTTTGAAGCGGCGATTGCGTGCTTCCTGCCGGCTCGACCAAGATGCGCTCCAGAAACCGGTAGACAAGTTCGAGTGGGTTCGCGTCAGCAGCTCGAACTCGAACACGCCCAAGCGGGGCGGCTCGAAACGTAGAAGCGTTAGCTCTATGGGTAGACTTCTGCGACCGACACGGCCGCGAGCATCGCCGGAGTCGGATGAGTCACGGTATCGCCGCGCGAATCCATCTTTCTACAAGCGGTGCTTGGCCAATGTGCGAAGTGGATGCCTGCAAGGACGGCCCGCGTGCCATCGGCGGTTCGGCCAGATGGCGCCGTATCGCGGGTGGAGTGCAAACGATCTTCGCCACACATCAGGCCGGCACGAGCTGGCCCTCTGAATATCTTGTCAGCACAGAAGCAAGGATCATGTCGAACGCGTTCGACGGCGCTGCGGCGCCGCGGTGGAACGGCCGGAACACCACGTCGCCCCGTTTGACCGACATGCCGCTGAGCGCGCAAACACCCCTGACGCGGGCATAGCCGGCGCGCCAGGTCTGATCAAGATAGCTGCCGCGCGTAGCGTCGCTCCAGGAAACGAGCACGGTCGTGTCGGTTTGCCATTCGATGCTTCGAATCGTAGAGTCCCTAAGCGCCGCATGCGCAACCACCGTGCGGCTGGGTCGCTCGCGGCGCCGCGAAGCCTGGTAAACCGCCGATGCAGTCTCATGCCAATGCGCGTTCAGCCGTCCGATAATCTGCGACCATGGGTCGAGTCCACACATCTCCGGTTCTCCTGCGACTTCCAGCGGCGATCGCATGCAAAGTGCAGCGCCTCTGGGTTTAAAGTCTCATGGCTGCGGGGCTCACACGAACATTACCGGGTCAAGTTGCCGTCGCTAACGGCTCGATCGTTCGCATGAAATGCGCATGCCGGCTTACAGCTTTGGCACGCTATCTCCGCCTTTGCGGCGAGCAGGCTCAAGGCACTGTGAAAGCGGGCGGCATAGGCGGCAGCAAACAACTGCTCGGGATTCGTCCCGCCGCACGGACCGCCGAGCGGTGCAGGCAAGCGCAGGTCGAGATCGAATTGGCCGTCGTCCGATCGGACTACGCCTGATGCTGGACCATGGCCTGCATCGCCGCCCGTGGCGGTCACGGTCGTCGAGTACGATGGCCACCTTCGATAGCAATGATCGTCGTGATTGTTCTCCGCGGATAGTGCGCCGGGCCGGCCTCGATGCGCCGTCAACGCATGGGTGCATCGTAGGTGCGCGGCGGCCCGTCGGGAAGGCTTGCGCGGCGACGCACCGTGTTGCTTCCAAAGCACCAATCAGAGCGCCGGCGCCGACGTCATGGTGGTCAGGCATTGCAGGTCGAGCGCGCGCGTTCGTTCAGCCATGTAGTCGATGAACACGTGGGCATAGCGGCACAGGTAGAACGAGCGACGCGCCAGGCACACTCAGGAATACGACCAGCGCGCCATCTTGCGCGATGAGTTCATGGGAAAACACGTTGCCTTGTGAGCCCCAGAGCGGGCGGGGCCTATTGGGCGTGCCAATCGACAGCCGGGTTGACCGTCTTGCCGGCAGTGCAACAACGGATGACCTCGTCGGTCGACCACAATGCGCTGCTGCTCCAGTACTTGAACAGCTCTGAAATTTGCGTCTCGTTGAAGTACTTCCGCATACGCGCCCAGATTTCATCGGACGCCGATTGTTCACTGACACCCGAAAGGTGTTCCATCCAGGCCAACGCGGCCTTCTCCGCACTACAGAAAACATCGGCGCACCGCCAGCTTCCGATATGCTCAATCTTCGATGTGGGCACGGCAGCATGAAGCGCCAAGCGAAGGCCATACTGAACGCACAACAGACAGCCGTTGATTTGCGATGCGCGCAGATCGAGAAGCGCGATCAGGCCCGCGTCGAGCGGGCCACTCTGAATAGGGGGGCGTCACGATCACGCTCTTCGCAAGCTAGCTGCGCAGGAAAGACAAAAGATCCTCATTAAGCTGATCCTTGTGGGTATCCGTCAATCCATGCGGCGCGCCGGGATAAATCTTCAGGATCGCGTGAGGGACGAGTTTCTTACTCGAACGGGCGCCAATATCCACGGGAACGACCTGGTCGTCGTCGCCGTGAATGATCAGTGTCGGTCTGTCGAACTTCAACAGATCCGCCGTGAAATCCGTTTCGGAATAGGCTTTGACCGATTCGTAGACGTTCTTTAAACCACCGGTCATTCCCTGGCGCCACCATGCGTCGATCAGACCTTGCGACACCTTGGCGCCCGGTCGGTTAAAGCCGTAGAACGGGCCTGCGGGGATGTCCTTGAACAATTGGGAGCGATTGGCGATTATTGCAGCCCGAACGCTATCGAACGATTCAATAGGTACCCCAGATGGATTGCCTGGCGTTTTTACCATCAACGGCGGCACGGCTGAAATCAGCCCGATCTTCGATACGCGGGACGTACCGTGCCGGCCCACGTAACGCGCGACTTCGCCCCCTCCGGTCGAAAACCCGATAACGGCAACATCGCGCAGACCGAGCGTCTGGATGACTGTCGCGAGATCGTCCGCGTAGTGGTCCATGTCGTTGCCGTCCCACGGTTGGCTCGAGCGACCGTGCCCGCGGCGATCATGTGTAATGACTCGAAACCCGTGGGATGCCAGAAAGAAAGCCTGGTTTTCCCAGCTATCCGAGCTGAGCGGCCAACCATGGCTCAGCGTTACGACGGGACCGTCTTTCGCGCCCCAATCCTTGAAGTACAGGCTCACTCCGTCTCGGGTACGGATAACGTCACCGGTATGACCTGCGGACGACATCTGCCCGGTCGTGCCGGGTCCTGACTGCTTGCTGGCAGCCGATGCCACAGTTGTCGTCAACGTTGCGGCGATCCCGCCAATCAGCAGGTTTCGGCGTTTTGCATCGGGGGAAACATGTCCCAGGTTTTTAGTCATGGCTCAAGTCCAGGAATTATTCGACCGGGAGATGGGGGAATTGGCTTGCTTACCGGTCGAGTCATCACAATAACCACGAAGCAGTCATTGGCCTAGTTAAGCGATGCAAAACGCCGTTGATTGCTCTACGTTCACTCTATTAGAAGATCGCGGTTATTTAACGGCGCTTAACATCTACGCTAGCTAATTATGTTTGGCAAAGGCAGAGGGTGAACGGGAGCATATGAGGAGTAACCAATCCGTAACCGCAAGATCAGAACTTCAGCGCATGCAACTGATGAATCTTGTCCAGAAGCCAGTGGAAGCTAGCGTGCTCATCGGCTCCAGGCGCGGCGTTTTTCATCGCCATTTTATGCAACATGTCTTGCCGTTGTGAAAGTAGCCGGCACATTCGATGAGTCACCTCCTGGCTATCCCTCAATAGAGGTGTTACATCGTCCTTGTTCAATCTGTAAATGACGCTCCTCGTGAGCGTCACGATCTTCACCTGAACCGGCAAACCCGCGAGTAGCCCGGTCTCCCCCATCGTATCGCCGGGCCCGAGACGCACCACTTCGACCGCCCCGGCAGGTTGCTCCGTTGAAACACTGAGCACGCCCGAGCCGACGATTGCGAGACTGTCGGGCACCACTTCCGGCGTGAAAATCACCTGCCCGGCGTCGTATTCATGCCGCACCATGCAACTGGACAGCAACTTCAACTCCTCGTCGCCGATGGCGGCGAATAGTTCGATGCGTCTAAGCAGGCGCTCCTCTGCTTTTGCCACGATGGCCGTGACCGATGGCACGCCTCGTGGTTGGAGATCGACCCCCGCGGCGATAAGGTGTCGATAACAGAGGTCGTACAGCTCGTTTGTCAATGGCGTTTTTTTTGCCGTGTCGTCGACGAAGGCCGTCGCTTCGTACTGGATGGAATGCAGGGTGGATTTTCTTGCCTGCACGAAGGGAGCCGGCGCCGTCAGGATCGAACGAGCTCCAGCCAGCGCGCATTCAAGCGCGGCAATCACCGTTGCGGGCCGCTCGTCCGGCGAGATTTCCAGAGAGACAGTCACGCCATGCAAAGCGTGCGGCCGGTTGGTATTGGTGATATTTGCCTTTGCCGCCGCAGCATTGGGAATGATAGTCACATTGCCGTGCGAATTGAGCAGATGCGTTGCTCTCCAATTCATCTCGATCACCTTGCCTTCCGCGCCATCAATCGAGATCCAGTCACCCACGCGGTACGGCTCTGTGGAATTCAGCACGATCCCTGCAAAGACATCGTGCAAAGTGCTTTGAATGGCTAAACCGAGAATAACGGCCAATGTCCCCGACGTCGCGATCAGGCCGCGAACGGGTATTTCCAGAACAAACCCGGTCGCGGCTACCGCCGCGGCAAGAAACACTACAGCACCGAACACGTCCTGAAAGAGTCTTTGCTTGCGCCACGTCTGTGGCAGGAGAAGTGTGTCGAGAGCAAGAGTGAGCAGGCGGGCACCTGTCAGCCACCAGAATATCTTCAGTGCCTGCGCCGCTTCGTGAAACAGCGACGCTTCAAAATGCGTAGCCTGTCTGAAGGGGCTGAGGCCCGCGGTGAAAATGCTCCCCGTGAACACGGCGAAAATCGTGAGCCGGAGCAAGAGACGTGAAACGTCTTGCTTCGGCACTTTGAAACGCCACAGCGCCACGTCGATCAGGACGACGGCATAACCGAACACCAGGGAATCGCTCACGGAGGCTCCGAGGGGAAGAACGCGCCTGGCGGGTACTCATGCCGCTCCCGCCGGAGCCATTGTGAACGGCTAACCGCGATGCCCGAGGCTGGCTGACACACTAGCCAAATGACGCCAGCGGGTCGCCTGCCGCCAATGCATCGGCGCGATTCGGCGCCGGTGGATAGATCCACTGCGTATTGATCATCTGCTTGCGCGCTTTTCCTTCCGCGTGCGTCAGCTTTATCTGGCGATCCCAGCCTTCCGAATAGACCGCTTCCCATTCGCCGAGATCCAGACAGGTGGCATAAAACGGCTGGCTATACGCCAGCGTCGATGCGCCGATCAGGTCGGCGGCCACGTTGTGGCCGCCGAATTTCCCCATCACCATTGCGTGCTGACAAGACATCAACGCGTAGTGCCCTTCATCGTCGCTGCGCACTCGCGCCACATCGCCTGCCACAAACACGCCGGGCGCCTCTTCCACACGCAGGTCGGGGGCGACTTCGACACGGCCAAGCGGGTCCAGACGCGACGAAACCTGTGCTGCAAGCGTACTCGCTCGCATCCCGCCCGCCCATACCACCGTGTGCGCTTCGATATGCGCACCTGAAGCAGTTCGGACTCCACTCGCGTCGACCGATACGACACCGGATCCCAATACCGCTTCGATGCCGAGCGAATCGAATGCCTCGGCGACGAAAGGCCGCGGATTAGGCCCGAGATCGGGACCGATCTCAGCCTGCGACCCTACGACGACCACTTTGATCGCCGCATCGGGGCCGAATAGCGCGCGCATCCGTTTAGGCAATTCGGTTGCGATCTCGATGCCGGTAAAGCCACATCCCACCACGGCAACGGTATTTCGGGCGCTTGAATCGGGAAGCTTCGCGAGCTTCCTGAGATGCTCTTCAAGTGCCGATGCGTCCTCCATGCAATCGACCGAGAACGCATACTCGGCGAGCCCTGGAATCGGCGGCCGGCTCAGCTTGCTGCCGCTCGTCAAGAGCAACCGGTCGTAACCGAGCGAGCGGGTTTCGCCGCTCGCGGCCGTCACACGCACGGTCTTGTCGCGAACAGCGATTTCGTCGACACTCCCCTCGACGTAGTTCACACCGACGGCGTCAAGCAGGGGCAAAAGCGGCGCGAACATCAAATGCGGCTCGCTTTCGTACATCCGTGGCCGGATCTGCAACTCGGGTTTCGGTGAGACAAGCGTAATGTCGATGTCGCTAGCCGTTGCGCCGGCGCGGTCGCGCACGCGAGCCGCCCCGAGTGCGCCCCACACTCCGGCAAAGCCGGCACCCACAATCAAGATCTTCTGCGACATGATTCTTGCCTTAAGTTTTCAAATTACCCAGTTGACGATGTGCGCCGGAACCCACGACAAACCGAGCCCTGTTGCACTGCGCGACGATCGCTGACGATCGCGGCGGCCGACCCATCTGCCGCCCGCCTCACGACAAATCGTAGACTTCGTCTGCGAATGGCAGTAGGCACTCAAAGGAGATCATTGTGTTGTCCCGGCGACAACAATCGACGGGCTTAAACGTCGTCAAACAATCCTGGCGAGCGCATCTTCGAGCGTCGGCCAGGAATGTTTGTCACCTTCGAAGGCAAGATTCACGATTGTGCGGATGCTCCATGGCCCTTCTGATGTGCAAGCGTATTGTTGAGCCGCAGTCACCTGTTCCTCCATTGCCTGCTTTACTCCATCGGGAAAGGCATTCCTCGCGTCTTCGACCGCCGTCTGCAATACGTGCAATACGGCTTGGCCAAAGGTCACACATTCTTCGCGCCTCGGTATTTTTCCTTTTTGCATCACCGAGTCTTTCCAGTCGTTCTGATCGGGGGTGAGGAGAACGGGAGGTCGGGCGCAGAAGTTCCGGTAGTTCAGTAAGTAGGCTTCGTGGCGATTTCGTGGATTGATCCCCAACAGCTTCCAGGCGGCATCGAAACGCTCTTTCTTTATTCCGTTCTGGTACGCCATCGCGCGCAGAAAAAATTCGTGAAAGTCTTCGAGACTGGCGGTGCAGGACGAGACCGAGTGTCGATAGTGTCCGTCCCGTATCGCGCAAGCGGCAAGTTCGAAAAGAATCTCGAACTTCTGCTGGCGCAACGCCACGATTCGCTGATGGCCGCGCGAGCATTCCGACATATACCTTCCGTCGCCGTCGGGTCGAAGATCCAGCAAAACAGAAGAAAGAACGGAATTCCCTACGGAACCTCCGTCCGGGTTGCATTCTAGGCAGACAATGGGAACCGATATCTTTGTCATGGAAATGTCTCACAGTTGGAGGTTGTTTATCGCTTTTTTCCGCATCAACTCTTCTCGCCTCATCAACAGACCACATCCGGCGGTGCGGACCTGGTTCGAGACCAGGTCTCGCTGGCACTCTATGCCCAATCGACCGCTCCTGCAGAAGAGGTGGGGTGAACCGGTTTGTACGCCAATGACTCGATGGTCTTGATGTTGTCCTGGCAGCAACACCGTGATATCCCGTTGGAGTCTTCCATGTTCGGGGTGACGCAACTACGATTGCTCGTGACGTAATGTTTCGCCGTGGAGAGATCGAGGCAATCGGTCTATTCCAATACGCACCTGAATCCGGGAATTCGGAGTCTGCTGTGAAGATGAATGCTGAGGAAAATGTCTTGCGCTCCGGCGTGATGGCAAATACCGACCGGCACGCGTGCCGCGAAGCGGTATCGTTTGGTCCGTTCACACTTTTTCCTGAAGAGAGACGCCTCGAACGATCAGGTTCATTCGTGCCACTAGGCAGCCGCGCACTGGATATTCTTATCGCGCTTATCCAGCACGCCGGACAGGTCGTGGACCGGCGCATGTTGATGTCGCGCGCGTGGAGGAATATCGTCGTGGACGAAAGCAACCTGCGCGTCAACATTGCGGGACTGCGCAAAGCACTAGGTGACGGAGAGGGCGGTGTGCGCTACGTGAAAAACGTCCCGGGTATCGGCTACTGTTTCGTTGGACAGCTTACCCGTGAACGCGTGGTTGTCGAATCCAGTTTCCAATGTGCTAAACCGTCTGCTTTAGCACATTCTGGCTGCTTCGCAACGGGAGCGGCCTGCCCGCAAGGTCGCGACGAGGTCTTGCGGACTCTTGCGTCCGACTTGGGCAGACATCGGCTTATGTCTATCGTAGGACCCGGAGGCATCGGCAAGACAACAGTGGCCATTGCTCTCGCGAAGAGACTGTCCGGCGTGTTTCCTTCGGAGATTCACCTCGCCGACCTCGGCGAAGTTGCTGATGGCGACACGGTAGCGCTTACGCTGGCTCGTCTGCTCGGGTTGGGCGATTTTCACGACATGCCCGTCACGTGCATCACGAATTATCTTTCGGCCAGGCGCGCGCTGATCATCCTGGATAACTGCGAGCATGTCATCGACGAGGTGACGTCGCTTACAACGCAGATCCTCGCGGTCTCATCCGCGACCTATTTCGTTCTGACAAGCCGCGAGGCGCTACGTGTCAGATACGAATACGTCTGCCGCCTGTCTGCGCTCGACGTCCCTCCAGGACCGGAGGCGATTTCGATTGAACACGCGCATACTTATCCAGCCGTGCAGGTATTCATTCAACGCGCACTGGAAGCGGGCGCCAGGTTTCCGCAGACAAGCAAGAGCTATGCAGCCATTGCGAAGATTTGCCGCGAACTGGAAGGCGTCGCGCTTGCGATCGAGTTTGCCGCGGCGCGCGTCGCGACATTTGGACTGGCCGGCACCATGGCGCTGCTCGGAACCCGCTCACGCCTTCAATGGCAGGGATGCCGCAACGCCCCTGCGAGGCATCGGAGTCTCGAGGCATCCATTGGATGGAGTTACGCGCTGCTGTCGGAGCAGGAGAGGTCCGCTTTCCGTCGCCTGTCGTCGTTTGAACAGCCCGCAACGCTCGAGGCCGTCCTTGCGGCGGTGGCAAACGGAACGGGCGATCTTTCGAATGCGATCGCCGTAATTGAAGGGTTGGTTGCAAAGCACATGCTGCAGGTCCAGCTTGGAGACGACGACTTGCCTCGCTATCGGCTCCCGGTTTCCGAAAGGATCTATGCACGGGAACAACTCAAACAAACTACGCTCGATAAGCGGAGCGTCGTCCAACTGAACGGCCTGCAAGGGATTTTCATCTGAAATTCGGCTGCGCCGTGTCCCCAGTGACGCTTTGAGCTACAAACGCGGGCGTGTAGCGAGAAAGATCATTTCATTAACTGCGCGAATTGCTTCTCCGCAAAATCGATAAATATCTTCGTGCGCGGTGGCATGTTCCTTCCGAATCCGTGCAGGACATGAAGAGGAACGGGTCTCAGCGCCAACTCCGGCAAGACGCGACACAAACGTCCTGCGTCGACATCTTCCTGAACCATTGCTTTCAGAACCTGTGCGATACCGAGTCCATTCAATGTCGCCAGTCTCATGGCCTCACCGCTGTGCGTATCGAATGCTCCTTCCGGCTGCACGCTGACACCGTCAGCAAACGTGACGGGCACCACGCGTCCGGCAAGTCTGTAACGAACATGGCGATGCGTACCGAGATCGGATATCGATTCCGGCACGCCGTGGCGGTTCAGATAGTCGGGGGAGGCCACGAGCGCCAGCGGCAAATGGCCCAGTTTCCGCGCATGCAAAGCGCTGTCGATGACCTCTCCCGCTCTGATGACCAGATCGAAACCCTCGCGGATGACGTCGACATGATGGTCGCTCACATTCACATCGAACAGCAGGCCTGGATGATGCGCCATCAAGTGCCGGGTGAGCGGGTCGAGCAGAATGCGCGCTAACGCGCCGGGCACACTGATACGCAGTTTGCCGACCGCGGCCAGCGGCGTAGTCAGCGCGTTGCCTGCCTCCTCAATGCCACGTATGAGCGGCGCGATGCGCTCGTAGTAGGTGCGCCCCTCTATTGTCAGGACGGTCGCTCTTGTCGAGCGCCGGAAAAGCCTGATGCCGAGACGCCTCTCCAATCTTCCAACGCTTCTCGACACAGCGGACGGCGTCGTGCCGAGCAAGCGCGCCGCTCCGGTGAACGAACCGGCCTCGACCGCTCGAACAAAGGCAGATAAGCCGCTCAGGTTCTCAACCGACATTAGTGACCCTTCGGCAAAACTGATAGCTCCGCTGGAGAACTGGGCTGTCGTCTCACCTATAGCTAAATTAGCGTTCAACGCGACGTTCGCGTGGAACAACGGAGATTCAAATGAACAGACTCACAAATAAAGTCGCCGTCATCACCGGCGGCAATAGCGGCATTGGCTTTGCGATGGCAAGGGTGTTTGTGGCCGAGGGTGCACATGTGCTGATCGTCGGACGGCGTCTGGCCGCGGTGAATGCCGCAGTGTCCGAACTTGGGGATCGGGCAACGGGCCTGACCGGCGACCTCGCCGATCCCGCAACGCATGACCGCGTCGCGTCATTGGTTGAAGAACGGTTCGGCGGCCTGGACATTTATGTCGCCAACGCTGGCGTAAACACGATCGCCCGCTCGGATCAGGTGAGTCTCGAAGCGTACGATGCACAATTCGCTACGAACACCCGGTCGGTTTTCTTCGGCGTTCAGAAAGTCGCGTCTCAACTTCGCGATGGAGGCGCCATTCTGTTGACGAGTTCGATCGCGAGTTCGAAAGTATTCGAAGGCCACGCGGCGTATGCGGGCAGTAAAGCGGCAATCGAAGCTTTCGCCCGCAGTTGGGCGCTCGACTTCAAAGAGCGCCGCATCAGGGTCAACGTGATCAGTCCAGGCCCCGTCGACACACCCATTCTTTCGAAGCTGGGTATCGCCGTTGCCGATCGCCCGGCATTCGAGACCGCCGTTGCGGAGAAGATTCCGCTGGGCCGGCTGGGCCGCGCGGAAGAGCTGGCCCATGCCGCGCTCTTTCTTGTTAGCGACGAAAGCAGCTTCGTTACCGGTGTCAATCTGCAAGTCGATGGCGGAATGTCGTTGGCGTGATTCGCGACCGTTTAACGTGACAACGCGAATACGGGAATCGTTCTACCGGCAGCCGATCTGCCGGGAACGGTTGCCGATATCCCGGTTCTGGCACCCGTCAATCGTTGGTCAATGGGCGACGATATCTGGCGACATACTTCGCCTGAGCAATGACTTTCCCATGCATCTGATAGGCGACGACTGCGGGACTCGCCGCAGGAGCCACGTCGATTTGCGCCACGTCGAGGGCGGACGCCGTCACCACATATCGATGCGACTCCCCCTGAGGAGGACAGGGGCCACCGTATCTGGATTCGCCAAAGTCCGTCAACGTCTCAACCGCGCCTGCCGGCAAGAGCTTTGGATTGCCGGAAGCTCCTCTTTCGAGCGACGATTCAGAAGGTGGAATATTCGCGATCTTCCAATGCGTCCAGCCGAGCCCTCCGGTCGGCGCATCCGGGTCGAAAATCGTCACGACAATGCTCTTCGTGCCGCGCGGAACGTGAGTCCATGAAATGCGCGGCGAAATGTTGTTACCGTGACAGCCAAAGCCTCCGTACACCTGCTCGTTCGAAAAGCGCCCGTTACGCAGGTCGTCGACTTTGATCGTGAACGGCTCCGCGCTGGCTATCGCCGGAATGAGCGCCAGCGCCAGCGCCATTGACGCGCATAACATCGCGGGCAAACAGGTCCTCAATCTCATGATGTGCTCCTTTGAAGGATGAAAGATGCGCACAACCGGTATCAACGGCAGCGTTCGGCGATTCGTCCGGGAAGGCGGATTCGGCAACGATGGTGCGACTGCTACAGTCGCGCGCACTGCGAAGCTCGATGACCTGGAGAGTCGGTCCACCGAACTCGCGTGTCAGGCGGGCGGTCAGGATGAGGTCTTCGCACGTACCGATCTCATCGAATGCCGGTGGCGCGGGCAAGTGATCGTTTGCAAAAAACCGCCGCGAGTCTTGCGCCCTCCCGGCGGTTTTCTGGCAATCGTCAGTGCGATCTATACGACGATGGCTGATAGCCGAGCATCAATCAATAGTCCCACAGCACCGGCACGAAACGGAAGCCTTCACCGTTCTTTGCAATGTGACCGATGGAGGGGAACGCGACATGCGCCGCGGCCAGCAGGGCGCCGGTTTCAGCGGCTTCGTTGAGCAGCGCGATACGCACGTCCGCAGCGACTTCAGGCTCGTGCTCGAAACCATTTTGCCATTCGGGATGGTCGAAGTTGACTTCGAAAATCGCGTCGCCCACGAACGTCAGTTTTTCGCCGTTCGATGCGACGTCCACGACGCAGTGCCCCGGCGTGTGCCCACCCGTCACGCGAGCCGACACGCCCTGGGCAACTTCCACGGTCTGATCGAACTGCACGATGTTTTCGCTGTAGAGTTTCACGAACGTTTCAGCAGCCTTGCGGAGCGCGGGAGGAACCGTTTCCGGCATCACCGTCTTGCTGAAGTCCGGATTTTTCCAGAACGCTACTTCCCTGGCCGACACGTGAATGCGCACGTCCGGGCTCAGCTTGGCCTTGACGCCATCGACGTTCAGCCCGCCGACGTGGTC
Source organism: Paraburkholderia sp. 22099 (assembly GCF_052045835.1). Taxonomy (NCBI): domain Bacteria; kingdom Pseudomonadati; phylum Pseudomonadota; class Betaproteobacteria; order Burkholderiales; family Burkholderiaceae; genus Paraburkholderia; species Paraburkholderia sp. 22099. Next base: position 43,488 of record NZ_JBQEPU010000037.1, read on the forward strand.
CATGTGCATATGCGTAACCACGATATCGGTGATCGCAGCCAGGTCGATGCCAGCGGATTCCAGGCGCATCACCGACTGACCGGCGCGCGTGAAGTATTCGAAACCGTCGCCCACGCCCGAGTCGATCAGGATCAGGCGTTCGCCGCTGCGCACGAGCGCGATATTCAACGCCCAATCGAACATGTCACGTTGCAGGAAACGACCGTCGAACCATTCGTTGCGGTCCGCTTCGCTCACGTTCGTGGACATGGTGGAGGTCGGCAGCGGTAGAACGCCATCGCTTATCAGCACGACGTCGACGTCGCCCACGCGCACGGCGTAGCGTGAAGGCACGAGTTCGCCTGAACCTTCTTTGCCAAGGTTGGCGATAACCGGCTGCACATTGCGGGTTGTTTGGCTCATTTTCGATAGTCCTGTTGATTAGGTGGGGGTAAGCCGCACTGCGTGGTGCGGTTCACGAGCACGAATTTCGCGCGCTTGGTTTGGCTCGCGGTTCGACCGAGCGTGTGACCGATTGTAGTCAGCGGGGCGAACGGCAGTAGCATCGCGAATGCGTACACCATGTTGTCCGAAGGGCAACAATCGACGACGGACAGGCGATGAGAGGCAAGGCGAGTGACAGGCTTATTGATCCGCCGGCGCGATTCTCACAGGCGTAGTGGCGATGACACCCGCGCATCTGAGGGGCGCTTCGAACGCGCGTGGTGATTATCTGAACCAGTGTCGATCGGTTGGCGGCGACCAGAAGCGTTCCGTCAACTCGAAATGTGGCAGTGTTGAGAGCGGTCCTTGAAACCAGTCTTTCAGCGCGGCACGTAGCTTCGCGAGTGCCTGGTTTCACCGTCGCCGCTCGCATTGGCGACGTTTTTTTTATGCCGCATGACGGCGTAACGTTTGCAAAAAAATCATGTGGAGACCCATCGAAGGGCTGTCGACTCGGACCATCCGATCTCCCATCAGCCTGCACAGCATGTCGTTGACCTGTGCGGTCGACGATTCAAAACGGGCAGCCGCGCCGGCCGCATTCTACGGTTCGAGCGGCAAGATGCGGCGGCGTAGTCCACCGCATCTTGCCGGAATGCCGGACCGGTCAGCCCAAAGGCCAGTTCAACACAACAAGGCTGTCGTTGTAATCATTATCCGTACCGTCTTCCGATCCGACCAGGCCGAAGTAGGTTTTCTTGAATATGTCGACCTGCCTCGAGCCGACTTTCGATGTTTTGCCGTTCGCTGATACGACGACCCGTACTTTGCCCTTACCGGAGTTCAGAACTTGCGTCTGCAGATTTTTGTCTTGCGTGCCGTTTCCCTGGAATGTCGCTGCGGGGTTCTGATTGTCGTCGATGTAGACGTTTATCGTCTGTTCGGCAGCCGAATTGACGAGCGAGGTCACGCCGAATGCGATATTCGGCGGCAGGCTAAACAGACCATCCCGCTCGCCGCCAGAAGCCGGCTCCGGTTGCACTTGCGACGTGGCCTTCGCAAAGTAGGTGACCACGCAGCCGATGCCGAGGTTAGACGCTCCCGCCGGAAGCACGCCGGGGGCGCCCGCCCATGTCACCGTGCACGCTTCGATCTGTCCCGTGGAATCGGTCTTCACCTTGTTCATCCAACTGCCGACGTCGAAGCTGTAGGGCGAGACGGAGATATGGATAAAGACGTCGTACTGTGGCAGCGTCTCTGCCAGTTGCGCGGTCATGAATTGCCGCATCCTGTCCACCACGGCCTGTGCGCCGCTGGACTGCACCGCGGTGGCATCCGTGGCAGCGCGCTGCAGCAAAGCATAAAGATCGTCATGCGTAAATGGCTGTTGCATCTCGGTCCTCTCAGTTGGGCGTGCCTTGCTGGACAGTGACGGCGGATCGCGTCATCGCGCAGCCGGCGATTGGGGCGTGGCATGGTGCGCGCTGTAATCACCGTGACCCGCAGCAGTGACGAAACTCATGTCGCATCTATCCCACGCGAGAAGCTTACGTTTGGCACTATCGCAAGCGAACTGTCCGCTCTGGGAGCTATACAAAAACGGACAGCGGCGCTAACATCGGGCGGCCGCCGGTGGACAGCGGTCAGCTTCGTCAAGCCGCTCCATGGGGCGATGCCTGCGCTCGGCGGCCGAGGCAATCCGCTGTGCGAAAACAGCGGATTGCCTGGAACGTTGTACGGATGAATTGACTGCCTGGTGTCCGTCATCGGGGCAGTGACGCGGCTACCCCGAACAGGGCCGCGACTGTTCGTTCTTCGACGGTGGCCTTCCGTGCGACCGTACACGTCCGTGAACGACAAAGACATGTTCGAGGCGGGCGTCTGTCGGCAGGATCGCTACTTCAAGCCTCGAGGCGCTGCCTTCGAATATCGTACTTCCGGCTTCGGCCAGCTTCGGCCTTTCAGCGGATTCACGTGACCGTCCGTTTACCTGATGAGAAGCGACGGCGGGTGCCGGCCCGAAACGGGCGATCGAGACCTTGAGACTCGCGCTTCGTCCATGCAAGCCTAATACAGCGAATAACGGGAATGCATCTCTATCGGGATGATCGTTTGCGCGGGAACGCCTCGTCCCTCGCGCACGGACTTCAAATGCACGACAGCCGTCCGTAGCAGCAGTCGAAGATCCTGTGTCAGTAAATAGTCGATTGCGTCGGAACGCAGGAGCGGTTCCGTTATCCGGTTGACTTCGTGGGTCACGTAGATCGTTCGGCCCGTCAGGTTGGATTCGCGCAGCGCCGCAACCAGACCTTCGTTTCCGCCCGCCACGTTGTAAACGCCATCGAGCTTCTCGTGCTCGTCCAGAAAACGCATGGTCGCTTCATAGGTCGCGGCACCGGAATCGGCGCCCTTGATGACTTCGATGAGATTCACATTGGGGAAGCGTTGTCTTAGCAGTGAGCGGAACCCGATCTCGCGGTCTTCGTGACAGGTATAAGAGAACGTAGCAACGACCACCGCCACGTCGGGGCACGCATGCGCCTGCAGATGCCGTCCAATGAGAAATGCCGCCGACTGTCCGGCCGCCCGGTTATTCACCCCAATATACGTATGACGTGCGTCGGCATCGACGTCGGTAATGAGCGCAACAACCGGCTTGCCTGCCGCCATGCATTCGCGTAATGCGGCGGTCGTCGTCGCGGTGTTCGTGCAGATGATGCCGATGCCGTCGGCGGCGTCGGCCGCCTCGCGGACTCTGGCGGCAACCTCGTCGTCGGAGGCGCCGACGCACCGTACGACTGCGAGATTCGCCCCGGTTGCGGCAAATTCTGGTTCGAGTTCAGCCGCGGTTCGTGTGAGTTCGTCCGTGAATGCGTCACCTGCCTGGGCCAGCAATCTGAAGTCGTAAGTACGGTGCTTTGCCCGGGGCGACGATCGTGTCGGCGAGTTCGAGCCCAATTGCCTCAATGCCGCTTCAACGGCGCTTCGCGTGCGCGGATGCACGCCGGGCCGATCGTTCAGTGCGCGATCAATCGTCGCCCTGCTGAGCTGCGTGATCTCCATCAGTTGTTTGAGCGTCGGCTTCTCTTTCATATGCATCCCCAGACTTGCATGCGGGCCGAGGTGCCCGCATGTCCGTTATTTTGCCTCAAATTGAGGCAATCGAGGCTTTTTCATGTTTTGGGGCGTAAAGAATGCACTGCGGCATCCTCTGGAATACCCTCGATACCTCAGAATGAGTCATTTTAATCTTTGACCGATGCTCATTAAGAGTCTTTAATCGGCTCAACGGTGATCAATGCTTCATTCGGTCCATCGCTCGGTCAAACACCAAAGCACTGGAGTGCAGCTCATGTCCGTACGGCAAGACAACACGAAAACGATCACCATGGACGACTGGTACAAATGTCACCTCGACCGGAAGGTGCTCAAGGAAGTCACGCGGCGCAACGATCGCGATGCGCTATTGCATTTCAGCGGTTTCATTTCTCTGGTCGTGGCAAGCGGCGTGCTCGCATGGCTGTCGCTCGGCACGCTGTGGTGCGTGCCGGCATTCCTGCTGTACGGAACGATCTACGCGTTCGCCGAAGCGATCGAACACGAGTTGCGCCATCGCACGCCATTCCGGAGCGAATGGTTGAACGAGTCGGTCCATTGGCTGATCTGTTTCATGACGTGGCGTGAACAGGTGTACAGCCGCTGGTCGCATGCCCAACATCACACTTACACCCATCTGACGGCGACCGTGCCATTCGACGTCGAACTGGCGGTGAAGCGGCCGCCGAACTACCTGAAGCTCGCCACCGATTTCCTGCGCATCTCGCACGGCATTCATCATCTGGGCAACATCGTGCTGCACAGCTTCGGCATCGTGTCGAACAAGGCGAAGGCGGTGGTGCCGCCCACCGAATTTCGCGCGATGTGCCGCAACTCGCGCGTGATTCTCGCGCTCTATGCCGTCGTGATTGCGTGGGCGATCGTCGTGCATAGCTGGCTGCCGGTGGTCTTTCTGCTCCTGCCGCGTTCGTATGGCGCCTGGCTGCACGAATTTCTAGCGCTCACGCAGCACACCGGGCTGCGCGAGAACGAACTCGATCACCGCTTCTCGACGCGAACCCTCAGGCTGAACCGTTTCCTGCAGTTCCTTTACTGGAACATGAACTATCACGTCGAGCATCACATGTTTCCGAACGTGCCGTTTCATGCGCTGCCGCAACTGCGCAAGGCGATCGAAGCGGATTTGCCGCCTGCGTACGACGGCCTGTTCAGCGCATGGGGAGAAATCGTTCACGTGTTCAGAATGCAGCGGCACGACGCCGATTACATGGTGACGCCGCGCGTGCCGGGAAATGCGGCGGCGCACGACCCGGAATCTGTCGGCGATCAGCCGTTCGTAGCACAGACGCGCTAGGCGAAGAGGCACACCATGAACATGCTTCAATGGCATCAAGTCTGCGCATGCGATGACGTCGACGAAGAAGACGTCGTCGAGTTCGAGCACGACGGCAAGCTCTACGCGATCTATCACACGCCTAGCGGTTTTTACGCATCGGCGGGTCTTTGCACGCATGAGACCGCACGGCTCACCGAAGGCCTCGTGTTTGGCGAGGTGATCGAGTGTCCGATGCACATGGGGCGCTTTCATATTCCCACTGGCGCGGCGAAAGGCGCGCCCGTTTGCGTGAACCTCGTCACGCACCCTGTCAGGATCGAGGACGGCAAGGTCTTCATCGGTCTCGCCGACGATTGACGCAACGCCCTTGATTATGTGATTCACGTTACTCGGGCAACGCGAGATGGGCCGATGCACAACGTCGGTAAATCAATCATAAACAAGGAGACAGCCATGAAACTATCCAGCCGCCGGGCGTTTCGCCTCGCTGCCATCGTATTGGGTCTCGGACTGTGCGCCGGCGCTTTTGCCGAGCCCGCGGCCCGTTTTGATTTCATCTCGCACGCGCCGGATTCGGATGCCTGGTGGAATACGGTCAAGAACGGCATCAAGCAGGCCGACGAGGATTTCAACGTGCAGACCGATTACCGCAACCCGCCGAATGGCGATATCGCGGACATGGTCCAACTGGTCAATCAGGCAGCCGCGCGCAACTATGACGGCGTCGTTTCGACAATCGCCGACTACGATCTGCTGAAGAGCGCGTTTCCGAAGCTCAAGGCGAAGAACATACCGTTCATCACAGCCAATACCGGTACGGAAAAGCAGAGCGCCGACCTCGGGGCATTGCTGCATGTCGGCCAGCCCGAATACCTGGCCGGCAAGGAAGCGGGGTTGCGCGCGAAGGCCGACGGCATCAAGACTTTTCTATGCGTGAACCACTACGCGACGAACCCATTGTCGTTCGAGCGTTGCCGCGGCTTTGCGGACGCCGTCGGCGCGGATATGAAGACCTCGGTGCTCGACGCGGGCACGGACCCCACCGGCATCGAGGCGAAGGTGAGTGCGTTTTTGCGCACGCATCCGAATACCCAGGCCGTGCTGACGCTCGGCCCGACTTCCGCCGATCCGACTATTCGTGCAGTGACCAAAATGGGGCTCGCCGGCAAGATCTGGTTCGCGACCTTCGACATTGATTCCGATGTCGCGAAGGCGATCAAGGATGGCACGATCAGGTTCTGCACAGACCAGCAACCGTATCTGCAGGGTTATATTCCCATCGCGATGCTGGCGATCATGCACAAGAATCACAACACGGACGTGCTGCAGGCGCGCGGCGAACTGGAGAAAAATTCGAAGTTCATGAAGCGTCTGCAGGACTATGGCCTCAAGCCTGTCTATGAGGCGCGCAATATCAGTTCCGGACCCGGCTTCATCACGCAACAGAACATCAGTCAGGTGTCGGCGCTGGCTGGCCAATATCGGTAATGGCGCCGGGGAGCGTGAGATGAGTTCATCCGATCCGATGGTGATCGTCGGCGGCGGGCAGTGCGGTGCGCGCGCCGCGCATGCGCTGCGTGAAAACGGCTGGGACGGCGCGATCACGTTGCTTGGCGACGAAGGACGCTTGCCATACGAACGGCCGCCATTGTCGAAGTCCGTGCTGCTCGGCCAGAAGACGGCCGCCCAGTGCGCGATCTACGACGAGGCCTTCTATCGCGAGCAGCGCATCGAACTGCGCGTCGATGTGCCGGCAGCGGCCATAGATTGTGCGCAGCGCAAGGTAGTTCTCGCCAGCGGCGAAGCGATCAGCTATCACCGGCTATTGATCGCAACTGGCGCTGAACCGCGGCCGTTCGACGTGCCCGGCTCAACGCTGCCTGGGGTGCATGCACTGCGCGCCGTGCCCGACGCGCACGCGATCGCCGGCGAACTGACGCAGGGCCGACGGATTGCCGTGATCGGTGCCGGCTTCATTGGCCTCGAAATCGCCGCGGCTGCCGTGACGCTCGGTTGCGAAGTGACCGTGCTCGAGGCGGCGCCGCGCGCGTTGATGCGGGCTGTGCCCGAGGCCGTTGCGGCGTGTCTGATTGATTGTCACCGACAGAGAGGCGTGGAGGTTCGCTTCGGCATACAGGTCGCCTGCTTGACCGGTCAAGCAGGGGTCACAGGCGTGCAACTCGCTGACGGCAGCATCGTGCCGTGCGATGCAGTGGTGGTCGGTGTGGGAGCAAGCCCGCGTATCGCGCTCGCGCAGGCGGCGGGCCTCGACATCGACAATGGCATCGCCGTCGACGGCACGTTGCGCACCAGCGACCGGCATATCTACGCGGCCGGGGACGTCTGTTCCTTCCCGCATCCACACACAGGTCAGCGGATCCGGCTCGAATGCTGGAAGAACGCCGAGGACCAGGCGCGCGCTGCCGCCCGCAATATGCTCGGGCATCTCGACATTTATTCGGCCGTGCCGTGGTTCTGGTCCGATCAGTACGACATGACGATTCAGATCGCCGGGATTCCCGCATACGGCACGACCACGGTGGTGCGGGAGACCGGCGTGGCATCGCGAATTTTCTTCATGCTCGATGTCGGCGGCACGCTGGTCAGTGCAAGCGGAGTGGGACGGGCAGGCGAGATTGCGCGCGACGTGCGCATTGCGCAGTCGCTCATTGAGCAACGTGCGTGCATCGATCCGGCGCTGCTTGCCGATCGCGACACGAAGCTGCGTTCGCTATTGGTTGCGGAGGCGCAATGAGTCAGCGCCTGCTGGTGTTCCAGTCGCTGTGGGCGATGGAGCGGCGACACACCGACGGCCGCGAACGTTCGCTCGAAGAGAATGTGCGGATGATCGCCGGCGCGGGCTTCGATGGCCTGAGCGCACATTACACAGACCGCGCGGCGGTCCGGCGACTGGCCCAATTGCGCGCAGACTATGGACTCGACGTAGAAGGCCAATGCTTTCCACGCACGGTCGACGATCTGCAGCCAGTCCTCGAGAATGCGGTCGAATTCGGTGCTCATCACATCGATCTGCAACCTGACGTGCGTCCTCGCACCGTCGCGGAATGTGTTGCGCTGATCGACGGCTGGCAGCGGCTCGCCGAACAGGTGGACGTGCCGGTCTACATCGAGACGCATCGCGACCGCATGACCACGGATCTCTACTTCACGCTTGATCTGCTCGATGCACGCCCCGAGCTGAGATTGCTCGGCGACATTTCGCATTATCTGGTTGGACGCGAATTCGCCTGGCCGGTGTCCGACGAAAACCACAGCCTCATGCACCGGATACTCGATCAGTCGTGGGCGTTTCACGGCCGCGTCGCGAGTCGTGAGCAGGTACAGGTCGAGCTTTCATTTGAGCCGCACCGGATGTGGGTCGACCTTTTTCTCGACTGGTGGCGCTACGGCTTCACATCGTGGCGTCGGCGGGCAGGGGAGCACGACACGCTTGCCTTCACCTGCGAACTGGGGCCCAAACCTTACGCGATCATCGGCCGCGACGGCAACGACATGAGTGACCGGTGGGCGGAGTCGCTGTTGCTGCGCGACTGGATCCGGACGCTGTGGCGGGATGTGGAACTCGAGCGGCCCGCCGCGCGTGAGACCATGACAATAATTGATCGAAAAGCCCAACGCGAGTTGCGGTAAACCGGGAAGCGATGACATCGATGTATGCCTCCAGGCAAGGTGCCCACCTCTGTCACCGCCGGGGGCGACATACCCTGCACCCGTCCATCTGCCATTGACTGTTGTCGCAGAGACAACACCGTGAGTTCCTTCGCAGGACTTCCGCCGCAAGACGACCACGCTTACGCTTGGTTCCACGGTGACGGGGCACGCTGTCTGATGCAAGCCGTGAAACGCAACACTGCAAAAGAAGCGTCCAAACACACCTAGCACGTCTTCGCTGCCTTGTGCACGCACGCCATTGGCCGCGACAGCGAAAGCTGTCGCGATGCGTGTTACGCAGCACCTCACCAACCGAGGAACGATCCGTGACAGAAGAAGATATCCGCAACAACGCTTTTGCGATGCCCGTGCACAATCCGGCGTATCCGCGCCCGCCCTTCCGCTTTCTCAATCGGGAGTACTTCATCATCTCGTATGAAACGGACATGGATGCGCTTAAGGCCGTCGTTCCAGAACCGCTAACGGTCGACAGCGCAATCGTCCATTACGAATTCATCCGCATGCCTGATTCGTCGGGGTTCGGCGACTACACGGAAAGCGGCCAGGTGATTTCCGTGCTGGATGAGGACGGCAATCGAGCCAACTTCACGCACGCGATGTATCTGGACGACGAAGGCCCGATCGCAGGCGGACGCGAAATCTGGGGATTTCCCAAGAAGCTGGCTTCACCGAAGCTCTGCGTCGATGGCAAGGACACGCTGCTCGGCACGCTCGACTACGGAACGCAGCGCGTCGCCACCGGAACGATGGGCTACAAATATCGCGAGCTCGAGATGGCGGCCGAGCGCCGCAAGCTCGCCGACACCCCCAACTATCTGCTCAAGGTCATTCCGCACGTCGATGGCTCCGTACGCATTTGCGAACTGGTGCGCTTTTTCCTGCGCGACGTCGACGTGATCGGCGCGTGGGAGGGGCCCGCGGCGCTCGAGTTGCATGCGCACGCGCTCGCATCGGTTGCCGATCTGCCGGTTCGCAAGGTGATCGGCGCACGTCACGTCATTGCGAATCTCACGCTCGACGTCGGCGAAGTGGTTTATGACTATCTGGCCCCCGCCGAGTCGTTGAAACTCGCGGTCAACCAGTAAGCGCTCGGAGGACGTATGGCATTGAATGATAAGGTCGCGCTCATTACGGGCGCAGCAAGCGGTATCGGCGAAGCGTGCGCGCGTAAGCTCGCGTCGGACGGCGCGACGGTCGTGATTGCGGATCTGAATCTCGCGAACGCTCAAAAGGCCGCTGAAGATATCGTTGCTCACGGCGGCAAAGCGATCGCCGTTGCAATGGACGTAACCAGCGAGGAAGCGGTCGATGCGGGTGTGGCCGAAACGGTGAACCGGCTGGGCGGCATCGACGTGCTCGTGTCGAACGCGGGCATCCAGATCGTCAACCGGATCGAGGATTACGCATTTTCCGACTGGAAGAAGATGCTGGCGATTCACCTCGACGGTGCGTTCCTCACGACCAGGGCCGCCATCAGGCATATGTACGCGTCGAACAAAGGCGGCGCTGTGATCTATATGGGCTCGGTACACTCGCACGAGGCGTCGCAACTGAAGTCGGCTTATGTGGCCGCGAAGCACGGGCTGCTCGGTCTCGCTCGGGTTGTCGCGAAAGAAGGCGGACCGCGTGGCGTGCGCGCCAATGTCGTGTGTCCGGGCTTCGTCAGAACCCCGCTGGTCGACAAGCAGATTCCCGAGCAGGCGAAAGCCCTGGGAATCTCCGAGCAGCAGGTCGTGAAGGACGTGATGTTGAAGGAGACGGTCGACGGCGAATTCACGTCGCTAGCCGATGTCGCGAACACGGTTGCATTCCTCGCCGGCTTCGAGTCGAACGCGCTTACCGGGCAATCGATTGTGGTCAGCCACGGCTGGTTCATGCAGTAAGGAGACAGCCATGAATTCGAGCCAGCGTAACAAGCTGCAGGGGCCCCATCGCATCAAGCTTCCCGCCTATGACGAAATCGGACTCGTGCTGCAGGGCGGCGGCGCACTGGGCTCGTATCAGGCCGGCGTATATGAAGGTATGGCCGAGGTCGGCGTGGAGCCGACGCGAATATCCGGGGTATCCATCGGTGCGCTGAATACGGCGATCATCGCCGGCAATGCGCCCGCGAGTCGAGCGGAGGCGCTGCGCGGCTTCTGGAACACCATCAGTCAGCCGGCGGATGTTTTCTCACATCTCGGCGCGCGCATTCCGGCGTGGCCGGGGCTTGCAGACATGGGGCGCAGGTGGTCGAGCGCATGGGCCGCGACGCGTACGCTGGTGGAAGGTCAAAACGGGTTCTTCTCCCCGCGCATGCATGTGCCTTTCGCCGGGCTCGGAAGGAAACGTCCTGACCGGGTCAGCTATTACGACACCTCGGTGTTGCGTGAAACGCTTTTGCGGTACGCGGACTTCGATCGCATCAATGACGGGAACATTCGCGTATCCGTTGGCGCGGTCAACGTCCGAACGGGCAATCTCGTCTACTTCGATAATTCGAAAATGCGCCTGGCACCGGAGCACTTCATCGCGTCCGGCGCGCTGCCGCCGGGCTTTCCGGCCGTCGAGATCGACGGAGAGTTCTACTGGGACGGGGGGCTGGTTTCGAACACGCCACTCACCGAGATCATCAGGGAAAGCCAGCATAAAGACACACTCGTTTTCCAGGTCGATCTGTGGAGCTCGCGAGGCAAGCTGCCGGGCGACTTCCTCGACGTCAGCGAGCGCACCAAGGACATTCAATATTCAAGCCGTACGCGAGCGATCACCGCGTTCATGTCGCAAAACCAGAAGCACGCGCAGATGATCAAGGCGCTGCTCGAGCATATTCCTGAAAAGGTGCGGCTTGCGCACCCGCTGTTGCGGGAGGCGCAGAAAACAGCGGACGGCAGTGCGGTGAATGTCGTGCACCTGATCTACAAGAACAAATCGTTCGAGGGGCACTACAAGGACTATGAATTCAGCAAGGATACGATGCGCGAGCATTGGGCGAGCGGTCTCGAGGATATTCGCCGTTCATTCGGACACCCCGAGTGGTTCGATATCCCGAGCCGCGAAATCGGCTTCGTCACGCGGGACGTGCACCGCTATCGGCAGGAGGTCAACGAAATCGCCGGACAGGGCAAGCAAGCGTTGCCGCCATCGAAACGCGCGTCGGAAGAAGAACTGTCCGGCGCAAAGTAGCGGTTATCGACTCCCTCCTTGCGGCTATGGTCCGGCAGTTCGCTCCTGGCGTAGTGTGCCCGAGCAAGTCCACTGCGGCGACATGCGGTTTGCCGCATTGCTGGTTCAGGTGGCGCGATGAACGATCTTCAAGACGGGTACATGCAAGCCACAAGGAGAGCACCATGATGTCGCATGAATTGATCGCGCGGTACGGAATCTTAGTCGTATTTCTGAATGTGCTTGGCTCCTCGCTCGGCCTGCCGTTGCCTGTCTTACCGACATTGATCACCGTTGGAGCCAGCACTGCGCTCGCCATGAACCTTGCGTCATCCACGTACCTTAATTTCGCGACGATACTAGGCTCCGCTGTGATCGGCGGTGTGCTGGGCGACCTGGTCTGGTTCCAGGGCGGCAAGCGATACGGCGAGCGCACGCTCCATACGGTTTGCAAACTGTCGCTCTCGCGCGAAACGTGCGTCAGGAAAACGGAGCGCTTCTTTGGACGCTGGGGCGTTCGCGTGCTGATCGTGGCGCGCTTCGTACCTGGCTTGTCGCTCGTTGCCGTGCCGCTGTGCGGTGCGATGGCCGTCAGATTGCGTTCCTTTGTCTTGCATGATTGCGTGGGCGTTGCGCTGTGGGCATTCGTCGGACTGGCGATCGGTGCGCTATTCGCGTCGCAGATCGATGTGGTTTTCGTACTCATCTCACGTCTTGGCTGGCAGGCGTTGATCGTGATCGCTACCGCGCTGATGCTTTACGTGCTGTATCGATACTGCCGGAGAATCATGCTGGCGAAAGCCCTCGAGAAGGCCCGGATCAGCGTGGCCGAATTGCATGCATTGCTCGCGAACAATCCGCGGCCAATCCTTTTGGATATTCGCTCCGCCGAGCGGCGAATGCTCGATCCATTTGTCATTCCAGGCGCAGAGTTTGCCGATGAACAAAAACCGCGGCACATCGTGGAGCGCTATGGAGCGAACCGGACACTGGTCATCTACTGTTCGTGTCCAAACGAAGTCTCTGCCGCATGGATGGCCGGGCGGTTGCGACAGGCCGGTGTCAAGCTTGCATTGCCGCTTACCGGCGGTATCGATGCGTGGCGCCTGGCCGGCTTCGACGTCGAGCCGATAATAGCGGTGAGCGACGCTGCAATCAGCGAAGAAGAGACAAAACTTTTCGCACATTGATTCCAAGGGGGTGTCGAAAACTTTGGCCACCCCGCGAATCGAAAAATAAAGTCTGTCAGCCCGCGTCCGCACGTGGGAATTCAAGGTAGACGGTCTCGCCCAGCGGCGCCAGCCCGTCGCGCTGCATACGTTCAACGACTACATGACAGAGCACACGAGAGCACTCGATCTGGTGTGTCTGACGACGAGAACGACGTTATCGGCGGGCGAATGATGACAGTAAGGCGATTCGCGACGTGAGCTAACCGACCTGCGCGACTGAAGCGCTCGTGCGACTGTGTATGACGCGCTTGCGAGGAGCGCCCCGCCGTCACGGCGACAGGGCACGGTCGGTTTCGTCCACTATAACGATGCGGCTTATCGCCCACCGGGGGCAGGGACCTCCATGGTTGCCGTCAGCTCCTGCCGCGCCGGTGTTCTGGAAGTCGTTCGTGCGGGGATTGACGCCGATGGGCAAACGGGACGGATCGTTGCCGGCGCCTTGGGGCAGTTGTGCCGCGGCTGCGGGAATGTTGTGGACCGTCCAGTGCCGCAAGCAAGTGCGGCTGACAGGTCTCCACCGGTACAGCCGAAGGCGTTGAGCACGAACCTCCGGCAGACAAAAGACAGCAAATCAGCTTCCTCGGGTATGCGAGGCGGTCCTGCTCAGTGAGCGCCGGCCGCCCCACCGCCACCCTTGCCGGGTTTGGTGAGCCAGACCAGCGGAATGATCACAATGAAGATCATCGACGAGAGCCAGAAGATATCGTTCAGTCCGAGCATCGCGGCCTGGGCATTCAGTAAATATTCGAAAAGCGCCGCCGCCTGATCCAGGCCGCCGCCGAGCGTCGCGTGGAGGTTCGCGACGGCTCTCATATAGTCGGGGTTGTTCACGCTCGACTGTTCGGCGAGTCGTGCATGGTGCAGGATCGTGCGATCGTTCCAGCCCGTGGAGATCAACGACGTGCCGACGCCGCCCGCGAACACGCGCACAAAGTTGGACAGGCCGGCGGCCGCTGGAATTTTGTCGGGTGACAGCCCGGACAGGATGATCGCGGTAAGCGGCGTAAAAAACAGCGCCATCGGAATGCCTTGCAGCAGCGTCGGCAGCACCAGGCTATAGGGGTCGACGCTCGCCGTGTAATGGGAGCGCATGAAGAATACGCCCGCAAAGCCGAGGAAGGCCAGCGTCGCGAGCACCCGTGCATCGGACTTCGGCATGATCTTCGCCATCACCGGTGCAAGCAGCACGGCGAAGATCCCGAGTGGCGCCGTCACGAGACCGGCATCCACCGAACGATAGCCCAGATAGCCCTGAATCCATTGCGGCAAAATCACGAGATTCGAGAAGAAGACCGCATACGCGACCGAAATCGCAATCGTGCCGCCGCGGAAATTGCGCATTGCGAAGAGGCGAAGATCGACGATCGGGTTCTTCTCCGTGAATTCCCAGATCAGGAAAAACAGAAAGCTGACCGCCGCGACGGCCGCGAGAATGCAGATCACAGGTGAGCTGAACCAGTCGAGATCCTTGCCCTTGTCGAGCATGATCTGCAGCGACGCCACCCATGCGATCAGCGACAGCAGGCCGACCTTGTCGATGGGAAGCTTGCGCGTCGGCGTCTCGCGGTCGCGATAGATGATCCACGTCACGGCGGCGGCGAACAGGCCAACGGGAATGTTGATATAGAAAATCCACGACCAGCTATAGCTATCGGTGATCCAGCCGCCCAGCGCAGGACCCGCAATCGGCCCGACCGTGGCCGTCATCGCCCACAGCGACAGCGCCGTCGCGCTTTTTTCCTTCGGATATGAGCCGAGCAGAATTGCCTGCGAAAGCGGAATCAGCGGACCCGCCACGGCGCCCTGCAACACGCGTGAGGCGAGCAGCACGATCAGATTCGGCGCGACGCCGCACAGCCACGACGAAAACACGAACAGCACGATGGCGGCCACGAACAGCCTGATCTGGCCGACGCGTTGCGTGAGCCAGCCCGTCAGCGGAATCGCGACGGCATTGGCCGCGGAGAACAGCGTGATGACCCACGTGCCTTCGTCGACGGATACGCCGAGATTCCCCGAGATGGTTGGAATCGCAACATTGGCAATGGATGAATCGAGCACGTTCATGAACGTCGCGAGCGCGACGGCGATTGTCGCAAGAACCAGCTTTGCGCCTGTGAGCGGCGGCGGTGCAAGTTGCGTCGAAGGATTCATCTTGCTTCCAGTCTGAAGTTTTCGACAGGTCCGGCGTGTCTATCTGGCCTGTCAGACGATTGAATGAACCGGAACGCGACTGCCCGGTGCGCTCCGGGATGCGATCTAGCCGGCGTGCTGTTTAGTGCCGCTCTGGTCGCTTGCATCGCGCTTTGCGGGAGGCGTCGACAATACGACGTTGCCCGTGGACCCTGCATGCAAAGGGACGATGTTCCGCGCGATGACCTTCTCGATCTCGGCATCGGCCTGCGCGCCGTATTCGGTAAAGACATCCGTGCGATATGACGTGTTCATGGCCGCGCCGAGTTGCCGTCCCGTGTTGCCGCGCGTATCCACATCGACATCCATCGACAGACCGATGCGCAGCGGATGCGCTTCGAGTTCCTTCTGATCGAGCTGGATGCGCGCGGGCAGACGCTGGACGATCTTGATCCAGTTGCCCGTCGCGTTCTGCGCGGGCAACGTCGCAAAAGCGCTGCCTGTGCCCGCCGAGAAGCCGACGACGCGGCCGTGGTACTCGACCTTGCCGCCATACACATCGGCCGTCAGCGTGACGGGTTGACCGATGCGCATGTTGCGCAACTGGCTTTCCTTGTAGTTCGCATCGACCCACACGCCGTCGAGCGGCACGATCGCCATCAACGGCGTGCCCGGCGACACGCGCTGGCCGACCTGCACCGAGCGCTTCGCGACATAGCCGGTGACGGGCGCGGGCAATGTGTTGCGCGCATACGCGAGGTAAGCGTCGCGTACTTTCGACGCGGCGGCTTGCACGTTCGGGTGCTGTTCGATCGTCGTGCGGTCGGTCAGCGCGCGATTGGCTTCCGCCTGTTGACGCGCGGCGTCTAGCGCGGCCCGCGCGGCCGTCACGGTGTCGCGCGCGTGCGCGATGTCCTCGGCCGAAACGGCGCCCGTATCGGCGACGGCCTTGCGGCGGCGCAAATCGTCCTGCGCGCGGGCCAGATCGGACTGCTTCTGCGCGACGTTCGCTCGATAGAAATCGTTGTTCACGTACAGGCTGCTCACCTGACGCACGGTCTGCCCGAGCGTCGCTTCGGCATTGCCGAGCGCGACTTTCGCATCGGCGCTGTCGAGCGTCACGACCGGGTCGCCCGCCTTTACGATCTGCGTGTCGTCGGCATTCACGGCGACGACGGTGCCGGCCACCTGGGGCGTCAGTTGCACGAGGTTGCCGCTGACGTACGCATCGTCGGTCGATTCGTGGTAGCGCGCATAGGTCATGTAGTAAGCGCCATAAGCCGCCGCCGACACGACGACGGCCATGCCCAGCAGCGCGAGCAGCGTTTTGCGCTTGCCTGTGTCAGGTTCGTTTGCAACGGAATCTTTCGTCGGTGTCGCGTCATATTTAGCGCCCGTTGCTTGCGTCTTTTGGCGCTCCGTTGCGTTGATTTCGCTCATTTCAGGTCTCCGGCAGATTGGGTGGGCAGCCGCTCAGCGCGCGGCAACGACAGGCGTGTTGGATGCGGACGCATCGGCGCGCGGTGGCGCCGCGGAGTTCGCGTTCGACGTGTCGACGAAACCGCCGCCCAGCGCGGAAGCCAGCGCGATCTGCTGGTCACGGCGGCTCATGCGCAGATTCGCAACGGCCTGATCGGCGGAAAGCGCGTTGACGTCGGCGTTCAATACGGTCAATTGATTCGTCAGGCCCGCCTTGTATTGCACTAGTGCGAGCTTGTAGGCCTGGCGCGCGGCGTCCTGTGCCGCCTGCGCATCGACAAGCTGTGCGTCGGTCGAGCGCACGTCGGCCAATTGCGTCGCCACTTCGCTCAGCGCGGTCACGAGCGCCTGGTTGTAGGTCGCGACGGCATGGTCGAAATCGGCATAGCGGCCCTTGAGCCTGGCGCGCAACTCACCTGCGTCGAAGATCGGCAGATGGATGGCGGGGCCGACGGATGCCGTGCGGCTCGCCGCCGTCAGGAAGCGGCCGAAGCCGAATGCGTCGAGCCCGATCGCAGCGCTCAGATTGATGTCCGGATAGAACTCGGCCTTCGCTTCCTTCACGTCGTGCGTCATCCCGTCGACGCGCCACCGCGCGGCCGCGATGTCCGGGCGGCGGCTTACGAGATCGGCGGGCAGGTTGTCGGGGAGCTTCACTTCGTCGCCGATGCCGAGCGCCGGCCGCGCGATCCGCAGTCCGCGATCGGGACCGGCGCCGAGCAGCGCGGCGATCTGATAGCGCGTCGTGAGGACCTGTCCGTCGAGCGACGTCAGCGCGGCGCGACTCGTCGCGAGATTGGCTTGCGCGGTCTTGCGTTCGACTTCCGTATCCAGTCCCGTCGCAATGCGCCCTGCAGTGATGCGCTCGATCTGCTCGCGATGCGTGACTTCCTGTTGCGCGATGTCGCGCAAGACATACAGGCGTGCGAGCTGGTTGTACGCGCGGGCAAGCGATGTCGTCAGCGTCAGCTTGACGACTTCAGCATCGGCCCGGCTTGCCTGAAGTTGCGAGATCGCCACCTTCAGCGCTTCGCGGTTCTTGCCCCACAGATCGAGATCGTAGGAAGCAGTCAACAGGCCCTTGTTCTCCGTCTGCCACGAGCCGCCATTCGGAGGCGGCACGAGCGCCGTGCCCGAGTACTGCTGGCGCGTGAGCGAATAGTTCGCGTCGATACGCGGCATCGTGCCGGCTCTCGCCGTTTCGCTATATGCGGAGGCGGCTGCCACGCGTGAACGCGCCTGATCGAGCGTCGGGCTGCTCGTCAGCGCTTCGTCGATCAGCGCCTTCAGTTGCGCATCGCCGAACTGATCCGCCCAGTTGGCTGCGGGCCAATGGCCCTGTTCGGCAGGAATGCTTTGCTGCGTTGCATATTGCTGCGGATCGGCCGTCTTTGCGTCGCCATGGATTCCCGCATAGTTCGCACAGGCTGACAGCACCGCGGCAACCAGCACCGATACGCCCGCTTTCAGTGCGCGTGAAGCGCGCCGTTCGGTGTTTGACTGAATGCTCATTTTCTGGCCTATCAGATCGTTGAGTAAAAGCGTTCTCCGTAGAGAATCGGGGTACACGTCCGGTGCGACATCGACGACACGCGGTACGACCTAAACCGCGACGGTCCCGGCGAGCCGGCTTCGCGCGGTCACGAAAGGCATGCATTCCGCTCTCGCAAGCGCGACGAGCATCTTGATACCGGTCCATGGATTCCTTAGGCATTGGCGTACCTGCTCACTCCGCCCGACACCTAGAACACACCATGTGCAGAAGTGTTCGCAGTTATTGGTCAGCAATCGATACCGGTCTTCGCCGAGGCGGGACCTGGCCCTCTCCACCGCATCAAATCCGGTATAAATGGCGTCTGGTTCTGACTGAACCTTGATCCCTTTTCCTGCTGCAAAGGCGCGCAACGGAATATATTCAATGGGGCGCCGTTTCGCGGAATGATGAAAGCCTCCGTAGTGAATAACCAGTCCATTCCCCGCATAAATTCCGTGGTGTGTGTAGCCTTCGCGCTCACTAATAAGATGCGTACCCACCGCGATAGCGCGTTCTGTGCTGGTCAGCTCAGGGGAAGTTACGAGCCAATCGACATGTGGAGTTTCCATGGCGTGCCACCGATGTCATATCCGTGATGAATTCAGTACCTTCCCCGGACCGAAGACAAAGCGAGTCTTTCCGAGGAGACTAGCCTCAGGAAAAGTGATCGCCTCATCACGGTGGATTGACATTCACTCGCCGCCGACAAATCGGCGGTCAGGAAGATCGGGGCGTGCGGCCACCCTCGAGCACATTCCGCGAATCGCCAGTCAAGTTGGATGGTCGGCTTGCCAGCCGCATCATTCAGACCTCGTGCCTCGCTGGAGACAGACGATCGGATCTGGAAGGCCTGTATGAGACTTCAGAAAATGCCGCTGAACGAGACAGCAATTGCGAGCCCGACACTGACCGCGGAAAGCATGATCCAGCCTACAAACACCGACAGGGGTCCGGGATGAAACATGGCGCCCTCCACTAACGATCTCAACGATCGTCAACTCAATCGATCACGAAGCCATGTCGGAATGGTAGGTGCCGCGTCCGCGTCGCGGTAGATACGCACCAGACCACTCACTGTTGCCGCGTAGACACCAATAGGTGCGGCCGCGGAAGCCGCGGTGTTGCCCTGGGTCGGCGAGGCTGAGCGGCACCTTGGTGGAAACTGGCGGCCAGGCGGATGATTGAGGCAGCGCCGCGATACGGACGCACGGTGGCCTTCAACGCAATGTTTGAAGGCGCAAGGGTTCAAGGTGGACTGCAATGGGTATTTCGTCGACTATCAGGATTCTTCGTGGACGAAGGTTGTTGAAGCCTTCAGGCGGCCATCATCGCCGTCAATATTTTCGTTCGACGTGGGTGGCGTTTGCGACCGCGAAGCACATCCACAATGCGATCGCACCGCTTATGGCGGTGCATGAATAGCTTCACGCCTGATGCTCGCGTTCCAGATAGTCTGGATTGAATTCTCCCAGACAAAGCGAGTTGAGCGCCCGAATCTGCTCAGTCATGAAATCGACAAACACGCGAATGCGTGACGGCAAATTCTGTCGGCAGAGATAGCAGATGTAGTGGCCCCGATCGTCCGGCACGTTGTGCCTCAAGGCCACGACGAGTTCATTGCGCGTGATGTAATCGCGTATCTGATATCCCGGCATCTGGGCGATTCCGCGACCTTCCAGGACTGCCTGCAATACCAGGTCCGCGTCGTTGAAAGTCAATCTGGCGGTTGGCAAATACTTTCGCATGCGACCGTCGACCTTGAAATCCCACTCGAAGACGCGACCGCTCAATCGCAGATTGATGCAGTCGTGCTGCGCCAGATCTTCCAGCATAGATGGCAGCCCGCGCTCTTCGGCATAGGCGCGGGAAGCGCAGAGTACCATCTGCATTGGAATCAACTGTTTCGCAATGATGCTTGAGTCCTCGATGCGTCCATCGCGAAACGCAACGTCGATCTGTTCAGCAGCGAAATCGGCTGGCCTGTCATCAAGGCTCAGATCTACCGCGATATCCGGGTAGAGCTCGGAAAACTTGAAAAGCAGCGGAGCAACCACCTTGCGTCCAAATCCAACTGTCGAGCGAATTCGAATGAAGCCACGAGGCGGACCCTGGCGAAGGTCCAACATGTCATTCATTGCCTCGACGATATGGGTCACGCCCTGGTTGCAGTTCTCGAAGAACCTTTCGCCCTCCTGCGTCAGGTTTGTGGTCCTTGTCGTTCGGAGAAACAGACGGGTGCTTAGCTGCGTTTCGAGCTTTTGAACATTTCGACAGACGGCCGAGCGTCCGATCCCCAATCGTTCACCGGCTTTCGCGAAGCTTCCCTCGGTCGCGACCGCCATGAACGCGATGATCCCTGCGTAGCTCGTCGCGAAACAGGTAGAGAGCGCATCAGCGTTGTTGGGTAAGCCAACGCGGAAGCCTCGCTGCGATGTATCCGATTGATCCATTGATGGCCCCACTACTGACACATGAACGGGTAAGCCGTTCGAAGCGCCGGTAATGCGTTCTGGCGCGGACAACGACTCTCCTGTTGCAGCGATGAAGTGACCGGGATCGACGCTTTCCTTCCGCTCAGTCTCACCCCGATCTTCGTGCAGCCACGGAAACCGGATGCCCGACTATCACCTGGCGGAATGGCCGCATTCCGCATGCGGCGCGGTCACGCTAAAGTCTAGCACTTGCCTGTTGCAACCAATTGCCGAATGGAGGCGGTCTCGTCTAGTCAACCGCTTCGAGTGCGTGACGGTGCGCTCCCGTTTCACGCGGCCATTTGGATTGTCGCCGAAACGGAAACATCATGTCTCCTCGTGCGACGCTACCGTTACCATCCACGCTCATTTACCATAGTGCGCGATTGTACCGTCGCGTAAGGGAAAACAGGTGGCAGGACGCTCGACTGATTTACTATACGATCGTTCGTTCCATGCAGCTCGTCCCGCCCTGGCAGACGGTGCTTGATCCCGCAGGTGCAGCGCGCTTCATATGGCAGGCTTCGGCGGATTGACGACCGAGAGCTGGAACGCGCATCACCAAATTCGAGACCGCACCATGGACGACAAGAAGCTGCAAGCTCCCCCGCTTTCCCTCCTCGACAGGTATCGGGGCCGGGATTTTCATCCGCTGTATACAACGAGTGTCACCGTTTCGGGCGGCGAGACGGGACACGGTCGCGCATCTGGCGTCGCCCGTTCGGATGACGGAAATCTCGTCGTCGAACTGCGGCTCCCTACCGAGTTCGGCGGACCCGGTAATGGGACCAATCCCGAGCAGTTGTTCGCGGCGGGGTTTGCTGCGTGTTTTCACGGGGCGCTCAACCTGATCGCAAAACGCGCGGGAATGGAGATCAACGACATCGTGGTGGAGGTACAGGTTACGTTCGGTCGTGATCCCATGGATGGCGGTTATGCATTGGTCATTGACCTCCGTGTCAAGATGCCGGGCGTTGACCGACGCATGGCGGAAGAGATGGTCCGAACAGCGGAACGCCTATGTCCGTATGCAAAGATGGCTCGGCAAGGGACTGTCAATATCGTGACCGTTGTCGACTGAGTCAACGCTCTTCGTGCGGCAGTTTGATCTGTCGATCCCAGCTTTCCGGGTAAACAGCAGCCCATTCGCCAAGGTCGAGGCACCGACACCACGCCAGATCCAGGTACGGCCTCGACGCCCAGCGAGTCGAAGGCTTCAGATACGTACGGCCGGGGATTGGGGCCGAGGTCGGGACCAATCTTGTCCTGAGGTAGCGACCTCATTCCTTTGATTGGTGCCGGGCGGGCAACGCCGTGTGTCTGGTTGCGTGTCTACCGCAACAGGTGGCACCCGCCTATGATCGTGACGTGCTTTCACGAGCGTAGCGCATGCTCGGGGCAGCCAGAAATCCCTGATCTTTCCTCAACTGCATTCGAGCCCGAATGGCGCCTCGAGTGGTCGATAAAGGACAGCAAATCATGAAAATCGTCGTCATCGGCGGCACCGGCCTTATCGGCTCGAAGGCCGTCGCCATTCTGCGCCAGAACGGCCACGAGGTCGTCGCTGCCTCGCCCAGGAGCGGTATCAACAGCATCACTGGAGAGGGGCTCAAGGAAGCCGTGGCCGGTGCGCAGGTGGTGATCGATCTCGCCAATTCACCATCGTTTGAAGACAAGGCGGTGCTGGAATTCTTCGAAGCTTCCAGCCGCAACCTTCTCGCGGCTGAGGCCGCAGCGGGCGTCCGGCATCATGTCGCGCTATCCATCGTCGGAATCGACCGGACGCCCGCTAACGGTTATTTCCGCGCCAAAGTCGCGCAGGAGAAGCTGATCGAAACCTCCGGCATTCACTACACCATCATCCGCTCCACACAGTTCCTGGAGTTCCTCGGCGGCATCGCCGCGTCAAGTGCGGACGGAAACGTAATCAGGGTTTCGCCGGGCCTGTTCCAGCCCATCGCGGCCGACGACGTTGCGGCGATCGTTGCCGACGTGGCACTCGCGGCGCCGCGAAACGATATCGTCGAGATCGCCGGCCCGGAAAGAGCGCCGTTCAACGAAATCATCGCCCGCTATCTGAAGGCGGCCGGCGATCCGCGCGAGGTCGTGAGAGACCCCAAGGCCCGGTATTTCGGCGGGCTGGTCGAGGAGCAGTCGCTCGTGCCGTTGGGCGAGGCGCGTCTAGGCCGCATCGGTCTCGACGAATGGCTGCGCCACTCGCAGGCGGGAGCCTGAGAACATCACGGGCGCCCGCGTCCAGTCCTGCCCGGGCGCTCGCATCGCGGATTCGCCTTGGTCTAACGCCTTCCAGGCGGCCAGTTCCGTCCCGTGATTGGTCGCCGCGACTCACTAACCATCATGCGTACCATTCAGATCCTGCTTCAAACGACCATCCTGCCCTGCAACGACGACTGGTCGATTGCGCGATTCAGCCGCCTGGCGGAATTACTGCGGACGTATCAAGATCCCAAAGGGCGTGTGACGTTCAATGTCCTTGCTCGGGACCGTGAGCAGCTCGGGCAGCCGGACCCGATTCTTTCTCGTCTCGATGAGACCGGGTTCGACGAGTTGTGGTTATTTGCCGTTGACGAAGGCGACGGTCTGACCTCGGCGGATTGCGAGGGAATCACGCGATTCCGGCGCGCGGGTCGCGGCCTGTTGGTCACGAGGGATCACATGGATGTGGGGAGTTCACTGTGCACTTTAGGCGGAGTTGGCAAGGCGCACCGCTTTCACACGCGCAATCAGGATCCCGACCACTCCCGGCGCGTGGCCGACGACCCGTTCTCAACCCACATCTCCTGGCCCAATTTTCACTCGGGCAGAAACGGAGACTTTCAGGAAGTCACGATCGTTGGCCCCATACATCCAGTATTGGCGGACCCCGATGCTCCTGGCGGCGCAATCCGGTTCCTGCCAGCACATCCCCATGAAGGCGCCGTCGACGTTCCTGACGACGAACCGGCTAGAGTGATCGCACGAGGCAAAAGCAAAGTAACAGGAAAGAGTTTCAACCTTGCGGTCGCATTCGACCCTTCTGTCCGGGGAGGTCCCGCCGTCGCTCAAAGTACTTTTCATCATTTTGCCGACTACAACTGGGACGCGCGACTCGGTTGTCCGAGCTTTGTGAGTGAGCCTCCCGGAACCGGAATGCAGACCGAGCAGCAAGCCCTGCGGGACGTCCACCGCTACTCTGTCAATCTCGCGCTGTGGCTGGCTGGCGCTCTCTGAACCTGTCATTCGACAGTTGAAAGAAGCGGTTTCCGTCGATGCCTATATCGAGTTGCCGGCAGGTTTCCGTGAACGCAGCGCCTCTTTCGTGAGAGAGAACCCACAACGCATGTCGGTCACGCCAGCCGCAAGCCGGATGCGCGTGCCTGCCGGCAGCGCGATCACTTCAGGCATTCTTGCAGGAGCGCTTTGGCGCGCTCGGCAGACAGGCCGCGAATCTTCACGCGCCGCTTGCCGATTTCCATCTTGATCTCGCACATGGCGTCGGCATCGGTATGCTGCTGCTCATTGCTTCCGATGCTACTGTCGGCTCCGGCGCCCGAAGTACCCATGCCGGGTCGCTTCGGGAAACGGTCACACCGAGCCGCTGATATGACTTTCCGTGTCAATCGCGATATCCAGGTTTGCGGTTTTTCCATAGGCAAAGGAATTTCCTGAGGGCGACGTAGCAGTAAGGTCGACGGTGAATCACGCTGATATCC
>NZ_JBQEPU010000038.1:0-66403 GCF_052045835.1 Paraburkholderia sp. 22099
CCCACGATCGCCGATCGTGGACACGATCTCACTTGATCTACACTGACTCCGACACAACCATCACCACCATGCCTCACGCGCGCGCGAACGGGGAAACGGTCGGGCCGAGTCGCTTACGGCGAAAGCGTGCCGCTGCGCCTCGCGAAGCCCTTCGCGGGCAAGCTGCAGACGGGCATGCACTTCGTCGCGCTGGATAACGACGAAGCCGTGATCTCCTTCCGCGACGGCGATCCCGACAAGCCCGAGATCACCGCGTTCCATCATCACAGCGAAGCGCGCGATCTGGTGACGAACGACCGGCGCTGGCTCTCGCGCAACATGATCCGCACGCAGAAAAACAACAAGCTGCGCATGGAGGACTGGGCGGGCCAGGAAGGGATCAAGCTGAGTACGGAACACTCGGGCAAGTCGCAGCTGAATCTCGGCTATCTGGTGAACCAGAAGATCGAGTACCGGGGTGAAGGCTATGAGCTCAGGACCTCGGGATGGGGCGTGATCCGCGCCGGCAGGGGCGTGATGATCACGACGTACGACCGCCCCGGCGCGGGCGGCAGTCAGCTTGACATGCAGGAGACTGTCGCGCAACTGGAAAGCGCGCTGGAGCTCGCCAAAGCGCTTGAACGCTGCGCAACCAGCGCGAAGGCCGGGCCCGCTGATACCGATGCGCAGCAGCAGATGAAGGACGGTTTCGACCAGTTGAAAAAGCCAGGACTGCTCATGAGCACCCCGGCATCGGCGGGACTCGTGGCCGGCGGCGGCATCCAGCTTTCGGCACAGGACAGCGTCAGCGCTGTCGCCGGGAGGAACGTGGACTTCAGTGTGCTCAAACGGTTCACGGCATCGGTGGGCGAAACGATTTCGCTGTTTGCGCAAAAGTCCGGAATCAGTCTTTTCGCGGCGAAAGGCCCGGTTCAGTTCCAGGCACAGCGTGGCCCGATGTCACTCGCCGCGGACCGGGACGTCGACATGGCCAGCGTCAACCGCAGGTTGAACCTCTCCGCAGCCAGGGAAGTCATCTTCGAGTGCGGTGGCGCGTTTGCCCAGTTCAAGGACGGCAACATCACGCTTGGCGGTCCGGGTGACCTGTTCTTCAAGGTCATCACGATCCAGAAGAAAGGCGCGGCAGCGCTTTCCGACGCGATCCCGGCGTTACCCGATTCCCAGGGGGACTATAACGAAGCGTTCGTAGTGCACTGGGCGGGAACCGATATTCCTGTGGCAAATGCGAAATACCGGATGCTCTCTGACGGCAAGGTCATTGCTGAAGGCGTCACCAGTGAAAAAGGTGAGACGTCGCTCGCGCAAAGCCATGTTCCGCAGGGCGTCACGATCGAACTGAAAGGGAGCTGAATATGGCAGGCGATGAAAAGACCGTTGGTTATGGCAAGTCATACCTGACGCCAAAGTCGTACACGCAACGGGCAAGGGTTGAGCGCACCGCATGCGAACTTGATGTGCCGCCCGCTGCGGATTCGCTCCTTGGAAACTGCGAGTATTACTACAGGCCGCTGCACTGCGAATACACCGATACGGTGACCAAGGTCACGGCGGCCAGTGCATGGACCACCATCAAGGCATTTGCCACCTCCTGGGATCCCTGGACCGACAAGGAGGTGACGGCACGTCTGCTGCACGAACGGCAGACCCTGCTCCAGCCGGAATGCACCTCCTCTGACTGGTCCCGGCACAGCAATTTCATGATGCGTCACATCGGCTGCGGGCATAAGCCCCCCAGCTACTACCTCAGCTATGGCTACTACTACTGTTCGAACTACGGCGCGAAACTGTATCCAACGCTGAGTCCCGCTGGACAGGCGTGGCTCCGCAGTGCGAGATGGTACCTGCAGAAGAATATGGAGAGGGGGCTCCAGCAAAATATGAAAGGGGACACGATCCAGATGCGCAGCTTCAAGCCAGGAAATGGGAGCTTCACAATGCCAGTCCCACGCTATAAGCTCGAAATGGATGACGAACAGTTCAAGACGTTCGCCTTCAAGACCCATCCGCTAGCCTATCTCGACGGCGGCCTGGCAGATCTGCAGCTTCCGGATATGTTGAAAATTTCGGGCGGACCCGCGATGGAGGAATGGGCCGATGGCCGGACCTGGGGACAGGTCTGGGATAGCGGGAAAGTGGTTGCCAGCGACACCATCAGCGATGCGTGGAATGAAACAAAAAGTGGTATCGACGATGCGGTAAGCAGGGTCCTTGGGCGCCTGATGGATGCGAAGTGACATGCGCATGCCCAGACGCAGAACAATGATCGTGGGTGGCCTTCTTCTGGCCGCGCTTGCAACTTACGGATATCACAGCATGACCACACCAGCATGGCAGACCATTTCCACGACCTTCATGAAGAACGACAAACCGTATGGTGGAGGCGATACAAGGATCAATGGGAATGAAGTCATCAGTCTCAAGATTGCGGACCCGGTAATCACCTTCAAGCCTGCGTCGGAACTCAAAAACCCTCAGGTCGCGGAACCTACTGAGGCATGGATGAGCAATACCGCAGAGACCCTTAACCGGAATACCGTCAATTTTTTTCGCGGCACCATTGATGGCGGACTGAAGCGTTCCTTCCTGCAATCCGGACAGAACGCGGCCTGGTGGTATTCGAAGGACTGGAGCACACAGTACATCAGTACGGAGTGGATGGATTACAAGGCGCCCGAGCCCGCGAACCGCCTGTCTCCACAGATCACGAAGCTCTGGCGCTCACAGGACGGCGGCAGGAACTGGACGCAACTCAGGTGGCCGGAGGACCAGAATATCGGCCAACTGCTTTTCCTCGATTCCGAACGGGGCTATGCAGTGGGATGGGGACCGCGCGTCTGGCGCACCGTGAATGGCGGCAACACCTGGAAGGAAATTGGCGTTCCCCTGCTGGCGACTGAGCCGGGAGAGCCGCGCAAAACGTTCAACGGCGTGGATCTCGGTTCGGACGGTACGTTGCGTGTTGCCTACTACCTGGACGCGATAGGCAAGACTCCAGCCGAAAGCGTTGTCGACCGTCTGAAGTGGGACAGCGACGCCTTTGAGCGCGAGGTCGTGTTGCCGGACCAGGTCATTGCCTATCTCCAGTCGGAGCAGGTCGAGCCGGATGCCCGGTATTCCGTCTATGCACTTTCCCGCCTTGGCCTGCCACGCGACTTCATTAATCATCCGGAGGACAACGGGCATCGAACGGGTGCGATCTCGACCTGGCCGAACCACAAGCAGCCTGCTGTCGAGCAGAAACATACGTTCGATGAGCGCCTGATGCTCGATGGCTTCAGCGTCGGCAGGCGCGGGGTACTGCTCGTCTACGCGACGGACGCGACAGGCAATGGCGCGCCTCGCGACTTCACGCTTGTCAGTCGCGACTACGGCAAGTCGTGGGACGAAACCGATGATGGCATCACCCAGGGCGTCTATTTCGACCCGGCGACCAATACCCAGTATGGGCTTTACGGCTATACGCTTAAAAAACGCACCTGGTAGGCAGTATCAGAACGCACAGGGCTAATGACATGACCTGCCCGTTCCGGAATCATGGCTTTTCGCGGCGAGGGGCCCGGTTCAGTTCCAGGCCCAGCGTGGCCCGATGTCACTCGCCGCGGACCGGGGCGTGAACATTGCCAGCATCAACGGCAACATTACATTTGGTGGTCCGGGTAACCTGTTCTTCAAGTCATCACGATCCAGAAAAAACAGTCCGCGCAGATGCATCTCGCCATGGCACCGTTCATGGCTCGAACCGTGCCATTCGTGACGAACTGCGAGGCGTGGCGCCAAACCCCTATTGTTGCAAGCACGACTCCGCCGGCGTCGAGCAATTCACCGCCGACGGCATTGAGTGCTCAAACGAGCTAGGCGGTGCTTGCCGCTTCCGTCGCGAGGCCGCACGGTTCGACAGATGCAAATCAGGAGGCCCAGCCAGCAACGACGCCAACTGCCCAGGCGAGCCCGTCCAATGCAAACCGAGACTCCGCACATGAACCGCGGAAGCCGCTCGCTGGCAAAGCAAGCACACCGCTCAAGTTTGCCCAGGGCGGATTACTCTGACTGGTACCGACCGTCATTCACCGAGGAATGCACGGACACGACCGAAACCGGATCGTATTTCGGCTGGATCGATCAAGACACGCCGTGGCCGCCTCCTGACATGCGCGGAAAGTGGGTACTAAGTGGTAGTCAGTTTGACACGGCATTCGAACTGTCATACGACGATCCGACCAAGACACTGTGTGCGACAGTACGGATCAAGCTCGTGCCCGTCGACCTTCTTCCATGCGATCCGTCCGGCAAGCCATTGCTCGGGACAGATGGGAGGCCACTGTCCGCCCCCTATGACCACAATCTGCATTGGGCGATCGCAGGAAACGGCATCAATAATCCATTGAACGGTTTCGTGATCAAGTACCGCGATGGTACGGGCCCGGGCTTCGAGGTTGAGGCAAAGAAACAGCAGGTAGAAGCCATATTGAACGGGCACAGAAGCAAGCTCATTCTGAATGGTTGTTCCAAGGACGCAGCTTGCGGCTGTCGCGTGTCTGTCGTCTTCAGGGTGGAACTGCTAGTGAGCATCAATAGCGCGTCAGTAGGTGACGGGAAAAAGATCCACCAGACAATCAAACTGTTTCCAAGGACCCGGCGCGCCGACGGAGGCTCGTGGGGCGAGATAAACATGTATCCCGACACACAACCGGGCGAAGGGTTCGTCTGGAAAGATATGCCATATGACACAAATGTGATCGCGCATGAATGCGGGCATCTATTCAATTATCCGGATGAATACTGGTCATATGGCGGCTGGGTACATAAGCAGTACATCAAGGATCAGCAACTCGATTTCATGTTGGGTGAAACGAATAGGGACCAGGAAACGTGGCAGATTCTTTCACAAAGCAACCTGATGGGTTATGGAGCCAACAAGCAAGTGCCGAAAGATATCAAGGCTTCACCCAGTGCAACCGTCCATCCCTACTATCTGGAATATATCAGGCGACACTTCTGCAAACTGACCGGTGAGCACGCACAATATCTGAATAACGACAAGTCTAAGCCTGTGTGGCAAAGATGGAGAATCGGATATGAAGCATAATCAGGCCAGACACAATGCCTGTTCTTTCCTGTTCAGCATGTTTTTTTTGCTTTGTATCTTTTGTGGGGTATTCGCCATGTCGAAAAATGCGTTAGCGGATGATAAAGACGCCAATAACGATTCATTCGCGATCACTGGATTAGGCGACCACCAGTACGGAACTAATGGTATCGGAGTATGGCCGTCTACAGGTCAAATCCGCCTCGGGTTATCGAACACGTTGTCGGACATATTGGGCAAAAAATTCGATGGCGTTGGCCTCCTGAATGCCCAACTATCATCGGACGATGTGAACCGGGCGAAGGAACTTCATGATCGGCTATGCCGTGCTGCAGTGGAAAAACCGCCCACTGATATTCAGGTGAACCCGATGATGACCTATTCGATAAGCTGCGTTCGGGACGGAAAATCGACAGATTACCAAGGCCGTGTCGGTGAATTGCCGAAAGGCGTGGCATTCCTTGCTGATGATTTTTTCAAGGCTTCAATAAAGAAGTACTCGCCGGCTGGCCACGCTATAGTCAAATTCGATGTGACAGTTTCCGACGTTCAGCGGAAAAAAGACAAATTTCTCGTCGAAGTAACGTTTTCTAACAGTGGACGTTTTCCCATCAGGATGAGGACGCCCGATCAGTGGGTCAAGCTTGGCGGCGACCGACTTGATATAAGTGGATTTCGTACGGACGGAAATGGGGAATGGCGTGCTGATCTGGCAGGCCTCCCGGTACTAAACAAGGGCGACTATCCGGTCGAAACCATCGCACAGCCGACGGGTGAATCGGGCACATTTATCACCATATCTTCGGGTGGCTCGGTAATATATAAATTTCTCGCCCTGCCGACGCACAAGGTGCCAGAAGGGACCTATGAATTTGGTGCACTCATTTTTGCGAATATTGCGGTCAAGGGGGTGTTCGGTGTGGGAGGTCGGGTCAATTTCCTTTCCGATCGGACCAGACCGGCGCGCGCCATATTCAACACCGGCTATCCGTCAACACCCGAAGAATGGCGAGACTACGAAGCGCGCCAGCGCGAAATAATGTCATCAGAGCCGGTCTACCCGGGCGCGATCATCGCCGAAGCCGGTTACTACAGGAAGATATCTTCAAGCGGCGAGCGCAGCCAGTTCGTAACGGATTTGAGGAAGGGCGCGAGCGCTCCGGGACTTGAACACCCATTTGACCACTGGCAATAGGAAGCTGATCTGACGCACTCGACACGATGCATGGCCGGCGAGCCCTGCCCCCGCGAAGGTCTTTGGGTTGCTCGCACCATGACGATGGGCTCATCCGGAGGGGACATCACCCATCCCGAATTCCGGCGCCGTCTGCTCGCAGGTCAGTTGACCCCGGAACTTAGCGCCCTGGGCGGTATTGTGCCGTACCACTACTGGGAATGGCATGGCGTATGACCGCGGCGACGATCACTCATGCCATCACTTTGCCAGCCGTGGTGAATAGTTATGCCAAAACGCAAGGCAATGATCGTGGGCGGCCTTCTGGTGGCCGCACTAGCGATCTATGGATATCACAGCATGACCACACCAGCATGGCAGACCATTTCCACGACCTTCATGAAGAACGACAAACCGTATGGTGGAGGCGATAGCCGGTTCCGCGGGAATGAAGTCATGTCTCTGAAACTAGCTGGGCCTGAGCTACGTTTTCGCGCTGTCGATCTGGACAAAGGTTACAACGAGGCAAAAGCCGTTCCCGAAGAAGCATGGATGAATAATTCCAGTGAACGGCTCAACCGGAATACCGTATCCAATGCAAACCGCGACTCCGCACATGAACCGCGGAAGCCGCTCGCTGGCAAAGCAAGCACACCGCTCAAGCTTGCCAGGGCGGATTACTGTGATTGGTACCGACCGTCATTCACCGAGGAATGCACGGACACGACCGAAACCGGATCGTATTTCGGCTGGATCGATCAAGACACGCCGTGGCGTGGAAAGCGGGAACGCCCCCTCGGCGAATCAGAACAAACCGAAATCGTCGTTGCTGTCGGGAATCGCGTTGAGCACGTCCCGCAGCGCCCGCCAGCCTAGCCATCCCACGAAACTTGCCGCCAACGCCAGCCAATAGCGCGCGTTGGCGCTCGACCGTGCCCGCGTTGGCGCGGTTGGAGCGAAACGACCGTCCGCGATCTTTCGCGCTTGCGCCGATGCGCGCAGCAAGGGGCACATGTCCATGCTGTCTCTCCTGTGAAGGGCAACGTCGTTACGGTGCAGCCGAAGCCGAAGCCGAAGCAGCGACCCGCGCCACTATTTCCGCCAGCACCTCCGCCAGCGCGGTCGCGCCAAAGCGCCGCTCGCTGACTTCCGCTTCCACGTCGATACGGCCCGCGTTGTGCGCGTCGTACAGATCCGTGATGAGGCGCGCGTGCTGTTCGCCGAGTCCCGCCGCATGGAGCGTGGCAGCCCATTCGCCACGCGGCACCTCGTGCGCGACCACCGTGCGATGCGCCAATTCACCGACGACCCGTGCCACGTCGAATGCACTCACACGCTCCCTGGCTTCGATGCTCACCACGCGCGGCGAGGTCTTTGCCGGCTGTTCGTCCAGCAGCAGTTCGGCGGCCAGCAGCCCGACGTCCCGCGCCGCCACCGTGGGAAACAGCTTGTCCAACGGATGATGCAGACTCGGCAAGACGCCTTTGGAAAGCGCGATCGGCAACACCCGAGCCCAGTTGTGCATGTGTTCGGCGGCGCGCAGAAACGTCAGTTGCGAGGCAACGGCTTGCAACTGCGTTTCGAGGTAGTGGAACAGCGTCGTGATGCCCGTGCCGCTCGCATGTTCCGCGCCGTAGTCGGAGAGCGCGAGTACGCGTTGCGGCGGATCGGCGCGCAAGGCGTCGGCGGCGACCTCGATCATGCGCCGCATGTCGGATGCGGGATCGGCGCGCGCCCGGGGCACCGGACAGAGTATCTGCACCGCATGGGCGCCCTTGATTGCACGCGCGACCGTCGATGCGTCGAGCAGATCGGCGATCATTATTTCGCAGCCGATTTCCGCCAGCGGCGCGCCTTGCGTTTCGTCGCGGACCACTGCGCGCACCGGTCGTCCGGCCCGGCGCAATGCCGCGGCGCTCGTTCCGCCAACATTGCCTGCTGCTCCGAAAATCACGAACACGTTGCGCTCCTTCGCCAATGGACACGGCCATCATAGGGAGGCGCGAAGCGGAAAACGCGCGCACAAGGATCGCGATGCGCAGATTCGGATGATTGTTTCGCTTGCGACGTCACCCCGGCGGCAGGGTGGAATAACAAGCGTCAAGCGAAGCGGCGAAAAACGCAGCACAATGCAAGCCACGTTACCCGCCATCCACGAGAGGACGCGATGAATGCCGTGACACCCCTACCGCAACCGCATAGCGGTTCCCGCATTGCTGTACGGTCCAGCAAGACGCTGGGCTGGCAGGGCTTCGGCGCGGAACTCGTCAACGTGTCGGCGGGCTCGCATCGGATTCCCCCGCTCAAGCATCACCGTGTGGGCGTGCATGTGGGCGCGCCGGTCAGGGCGCGCTGCGTATGCCAGGAGCGCCGCTATTCGCGCATTCAGTCGCATGGCGACGCGGATGTGATCCCGGCCGGACTCGACGGGCAATGGAGCGATGAGTCCGCATGCACGATCTTCAGCGTATGGATCGGCGTGGAGTTCGCACAAAGGACGGTCGAGCAACTGGAATTGAAGTCGAGCGAGGCGCGGCTTCGTCCGCGGATGCAGATGCGCGATCCGCGCTTTCAGCATCTCGCGTGGGCGTTACATGCCGAACTGGAGGCGGACGACGCATCCGATCCGCTTTACGCCGAGAGCCTTTGCACCGCGATGGTGGTGCGGCTGATCGGCGGCGCGCCGACGCTCGACGACAAGCGGCGCACGCTCGCACCGAAAACCGCCGCGCGCGTGATCGAGTTTATCGAGGCGCATCTCGACCAGCGTCTCACGCTAACCGAGTTGGCCGCGCTCGCCGATCTGAGCGTGCCGCATTTCAAGGTGCTGTTTCGCGAGACGCTCGGTGTGCCGGTGCATCAGTACGTGGTGCGGCGGCGAGTCGAGCGGGCGAGAACGCTATTGCTCGAAGGCCGCCTGAGCGCAAGCCGGATCGCGCTGGATACGGGCTTCGCGCATCAGAGTCACATGGCGCATTGGATGGGCAGGTTGCTGGGCGTCACGCCACGCGAGTTGATCAGATCGAGCTCGCATTCGGGCAGCATGATCGAACTCGATACGCTGAATACCCGCCGCATTGCGACGCCGCGATAAGCGTCAACCCGGCGCGGCCCCCGTCAACTGCGAGTACACGTCGTGCGACAGTTGCAGCAGCGCCTGGCGATCGATCCCGCCCGACACCGCATAGCCAAAGTCGCCGTCGACCCAATAGAACACGTTCACCGGCCCGTCCTGATACAGCTTGAACGCGGTCGTGTTCGAGTTCACCTGGCGGCGCGAAATGCACAGCGTCACGCGCTCGCCGTTCGGTCCGCGATACATGAACTGCGCGGTGGGGCCGTCGGCGCCCGGCAGCAGGCGGCCGCCCGAGAGGTTGAAGCCGCTCTTCGAGAGCATCGGCGGATGAACATTCGTGCCGAGCCGGTTGGACAGCCATTGCACGAAATCCTGTTCGTGATCCGCGGTCATATCGGCCGGACGGTCGACGGCCGGCATATAGACCACGTGCGCCAGCGCCGCCTGCCGCGCGAATACTTCGGAACCGTCCGCGCTGACAGTCCGCGTGTCCGCGCGGCCGACGACCGGCGCCACGACGTCGCGCCCCATGTGCGTGCCCACGCCGATACCCACGCCCAGCACCAGCGCCGCGGCCATGCCGGCGAACTGCGGCCAGTTGGCCGCGATGCGCC
The DNA here is from genome assembly GCF_052045835.1 of Paraburkholderia sp. 22099. Lineage (NCBI taxonomy): Bacteria > Pseudomonadati > Pseudomonadota > Betaproteobacteria > Burkholderiales > Burkholderiaceae > Paraburkholderia > Paraburkholderia sp. 22099. The sequence continues at coordinate 9,951 of NZ_JBQEPU010000038.1, forward strand.
AGCGGCGCGGCGCGGGCGCCTGCAAGCGTTTGGGCACGGGCTCGTTCAGCACGCGGTCATAGCGCTCGTGGAACATGTTGTTCAGCGAGAAATAATCGCTGATGCGCGCGGCCAGCTCGGGGTTCTGTTCGAGCGCGCGCTCCACCTCGGCACGCCGTTCGTCGGACAGCGTGCCGTCCACGTACGCATGCAGTTCTTCTTCGCCGATCGGCGTCTGTTGGTCGCTCATCGCACCACCTGTAATCTTGCGCCGGGCTGTGTGCCCGCCATCAATGCCCGAAGCCGCTCGCGCCCGCGCGAAAGCCGCGACATCACCGTGCCGATCGGAATGTTCAGCGCAAGCGCCACGTCGGCATAGCTCATTTCCTCGAGGCCCACCAGCAGCACGACTTCGCGCTGTTCCATCGGCAGGCGCTGCAACGCGTAGTCGAGGTCGCGCATTTCCAGCGAGCGGATCTGATCGGAGGGCACGGCGAATTCGCTTTCATGGACGCTTTCGTCGTCGACCGCCACATGGACGGCGCGCGCCGACGCCTTGCGCGCCTGATTCGCGAAAACGTTGTGCATGATCGTGAACAGCCATGCGCGCAGGTCGGTGCCTTGCTGGAACATGCCGGTGCGGCCGAGCGCGCGTTCGAGCGTGTCCTGCACCAGATCGTCGGCGAGATCGCGATTGTTGATCAGCGCTCGCGCATAGCGCCGCAAGCGCGGCACATGCTCCATCAACTCGTCACGGACATCCATTTTTCATCCCAGTCGTGGGGCCTTTCGTGAGCACGGCAGCGGCGGCCGTCGCTCGGGCCGCCTGGAAGGGCAATTGATGCGGTTGAGAGGCGAACACGCTTGGGCGCATTCTATTCCGTTCGCGTGACATCGGATCGTCAGGTTGCGCCAAAGCTCAGTGCGTCGTCATCGCGTCGGCGGCGCGCATCAGGCCGTGGGTGCGGGCTTCGCCGGCCACCACGAAACGCTGCCGCCGCGCCGTCCACGTCAGCAGACGGACCGCGCCGATGCGGCGCGCGCTCCATTGCGGCTGCGCCGGCGCGAGCAGCGCCAGGCTCGACATCACCACCACCGGCCGGTTGTCCCCGTTCAGATAGACGAATTCGCTGGCGCGCTGAAACGGGCCGAGCGACAGGGACCGCCGATCCACCAGCCGCAGTCCGATCGCCGTCAGATCCGGCGCCCAGGCGTCGGTTCGGGTCCGCGACGCGGCGGAAAAACCCGCGGCGTCGGTTTCGGCCAACGCCATGACGGCGGCATTGTCGAGCGCCTCGGCGGATACCTGGGTGGCGGCAAGCCAGCCGCTCGCGGTCACCGCCGCGAGCACGAGCGCCATCAGCGTGTTGAGCAGCCTGCTTCGACGCCGCGCCGCATTCAGGCGTTCGAGCGCGCGGCGCCAGGGCGCGACACGACTCGTCACCGGTTCGTCGGTGGTCTGAAAGGCCTGCTGGATCTGCGCGTTGAGCTTGCCGTAGAAGGCCACCCGGCGCGCTTCCGCCGGGTCCTTGCCGAGATAGTCCCGCAGGAAGGCGGCGCGTTCCGGCGTCAGCGTGCCGTCGGCGTAGGCCTGGATGTCGGCTTCTGAAAGCGGCGGGTCGGATCGGGCGTCGGTCGGGTTCATGGTGTCGGCGGCGGTTGTCGGCGGTTGTCGAGTATCAGCCATGTGGGAGCGAACACACCCGGACGGGGGTTTATTCCATACGTTCGATGCGCGTTGTTCGCAGCGTCCGTCCGGACGCTATCCGGCGGCCGGTTTTGGCAGCCCATGTGCTGGCGTCGCCGCGCCTCGGAACGCGTGCAAACCGCTTCGCCGGCCGCTTTATTCCCGCTTCGAAGTTTGTTTTTTCGGAACCGTTGCCGCAGGAATAAAAGCCGCGAACGCGTGGTTTTCCCTCATGCAAACCCGCACAACACCCCTTGGAGTTCATCATGAAGAAGATCGCTTTCGCCGCATTGTCCGTTGTCGTTCTGGCCGCTTCGTCGAGCGCTTTTGCACAAGGCAAGACCCGCGCCGAGGTGTACCAGGAACTGATCGAAGCGCAGGCGAACGGCCTGAACTACGTGACCGATGCATCGTATCCCGACGTGAGCCCTGTATTCGCGCAGCAGGTCGAGCAGCACAAGCAGGCACTCGCCGCGCAAGCGGCCGCCAACCGCGTCGCGAGCGGCAGCATGCCGGCGGACAGCGCCGATTGAGCGGCGCGCGGCGTACTGCCGCCACAGCCAATTCCATCCGACGCGTAAAATGGCCGGTTACCACGGGCATTCGATGCCGGACGCAATCGCGCCGGCAGGCGCCGCCGAGCGCCTGCCGCGCCGCGTCTGTCCGCGCACGATGCCTTCGCCGGCTCGAATAGGATGGACCCTGATGTCGTCAGTTTTCTTTGATCGGGAACGGATCGCGGAATGGCTGGGTGACCATACCGTCGCCAAGGCGCGCCTGGTGGGCGCCGTCACTAACATGCAATGGCGCGGCGCGACGCTGAGCGGGGACGTACAGGGCACGCAACCCAGTCCGTACAGAACGCGGGTGCGTTTCCGTAACGGCGGCGGATTGCCCTGGGCGCAGAGCGACTGCACTTGCCCCGTTGGCCGCAACTGCAAGCACGTGGCCGCGCTGCTGCTCGCCGCGCTCGAGTTTCAGGACGAGATGGACCACGTCATCTACGTCGATGACGATGCCGACGACCGCGACGCTCAGCGCGGCGGTTACCGCCAGGCCCGATCCGCGGCGAAAGCGGAGCCCGCGGCGGGCGTGCGCCCTGAACTGGTGAGCTGGCTGGAACGGTTTCGCGCGCGCGCCGAAGCCGCCGATGCGCTCGCTCAAAAGGGCGGCGCCGCGCGCACCCAGACGCTCGCGTATCTGTTGAACTGGTCGAACTTCCACATGCGCCACGAAGTCGTGCTGTACCGCGCGCGCTGCGATGCCGACGGCACCATCTTCGAAGTCGACGAGCCCTGGAGCAATGTGGAGTCGGCGCTGCTCAAGCAACCGAAGTTTGTCTCCGACGAGGATCTGTCGATCCTGCGCGGCCTGTGGCTCGGCCGCTCGCGCGAGGATTTCGGCCAGTTCATTCTGCGCGGCACGAGCGGCGCGGAAATGCTGCAGAAGCTGATCGCGACGGGGCGTCTGTTCTTCGAGTTCGATCCCGAGCCCGGTCGGGAAGGACCGACGCCGTTGTCGCGCGGCGCCGACCGGCCCGGCCGGATCGAGTGGGAGCCGCTCGCGGACGAGCGTCTGCGGCCGGTGCTGTGCACCGAGCCGCGCGCGAGCATGGTCCTGCCGACCGAGCCGGTCTGGTATGTGGACGGCGCGGCGCATGAAGCCGGCATCGTGCAATCGTCGCTGCCGTTCCAGCAGTTGCCCGACTACCTGGCGATGCCGCCGATCTCGCTCGCCGAAGCGCCGCTGGTCGCCTCGGTGCTGCGCGAGATCGCGCCCGAACTGCCGCTGCCGCCGGCGCACGACGCGTCCGCGATTCGCGTGATCGACGTCGATCCGGTGCCGGTGCTCACGCTCAACAGCCATGCGTTGCCGTCGGCGGGCCGAGCCGCGCAGCGCAAGCCCGAAGCGGTCGAACTCGCCGGCGTGAGTTTCGATTACGACGGCGTCAGCATCAACGTCGACAGCAGCGTCACGCTCGTGCCGATGCCGGGCGGCGACGTCATCCATATCCGCCGCCGCTACGAGGCCGAGAAAAAACGCCTGCTCGAGCTGCGCAAGACGGGCTTGCAGAAAGTGCCCACGAGCCGCGTGTACGGCGCGCGGCTGTTGCCCGACACGATGCTCGGCCTGCCCGATGCCGACGCCTGGTCCGCGTTCGTCAACCACGCGGTGCCGGATCTCGTGAGCAAGGGCTGGCGCGTGACGATGGCGCCCGAGTTCCGCTACAACGTCATCGAGATCGACGCGATCGACGGCACCGCGCACCAGGCGGGCGACGGCTGGTTCGATCTGGAGATGGGCATCCGCATCGGCGAGCGCAACGTGCGGCTCGAACCGCTGCTCGCCGATCTGTTCCGGCGCGACCGGCGCTGGCTCGGCGGCGCGCTCGACAGCATCGCCGACGAAGAGCCGATCGAACTCAAGACCGAAGAAAACAAGCGTCTGCGCTTGCGCGCCGATCGTCTGAAGCCGGTGGTGCGCGTGCTGGTCGACCTGTTCGACGCGCTCGGCGGTTCACTCGCCGACGGCGCGCCGCTGCGCGTGCCCTCCGTCGATGCGGGCCGGCTCGAAGCGTTGAACAGCACCGGCCGCTGGCAATTCCGCGGCGACGATTCGATCCGTCTACTGGCGCAGCGTCTGCAAGCCGGTCCGGGCTTGCATGAGGTGCCCGTGCCGCGCGGCTTGCGCGCGGAACTGCGCGCGTATCAGCAGCAGGGCCTGAACTGGATGCAGTTTCTGCGCGCACAGGATCTGGCCGGCGTGCTCGCCGACGACATGGGCCTGGGCAAGACCGTGCAGACGCTCGCGCACATCCTCGCGGAAAAAGAGGCGGGGCGGCTGAACCGCCCCGCGCTGATCGTGGTGCCCACCACGCTCGTGCACAACTGGCGCGAGGAAGCACGCCGCTTCGCGCCCGAACTGAAGGTGCTGGTGCTGAACGGCCCGCAGCGCAAGGAGCGCTTCGAGCAGATCGGCGAACACGAACTGATCCTGACGACTTACGCGCTGCTGTGGCGCGATCAGAAGGTGCTCGCCGAACACGACTATCACTTGCTGATTCTCGACGAAGCGCAGTACGTGAAGAACGCCACCACCAAGGCCGCGCAGGCGATCCGCGGATTGCGCGCGCGGCATCGGCTGTGCTTGACCGGCACGCCGCTGGAGAATCACCTGGGCGAGTTGTGGTCGCAATTCGATTTTCTGCTGCCGGGTTTTCTCGGCAGCCAGAAAGACTTCACCCGGCGCTGGCGCAATCCGATCGAGAAGAACGGCGATGGCGTGCGCCGCGCGCTGCTGGCGCGCCGTATCCGGCCGTTCATGCTGCGCCGTCGCAAGGACGAGGTCGCGAAGGAGTTGCCGGCCAAGACCACGATTGTCTGCTCGGTCGATCTGGAAGGCGCGCAGCGCGATCTCTACGAAACCGTGCGCACGGCGATGCAGGAGAAGGTGCGCGCGGCGGTCAGCGCGCAAGGTCTCGCGCGCAGCCACATCATCGTGCTCGATGCGTTGCTGAAGCTGCGCCAGGTGTGCTGCGATCCGCGTCTCGTGAAAACGATCAAGATCGCCGACGAGGTCGACGCGCACGGCGAGAGGCGTGAGCGCGCAGAAAAGAACGAAAAGGCCGAAAAGGGCGCGCGCGCGATGCGTTCGGCGAAGCTCGATCTGCTGTTGTCGATGCTGCCCGAACTGATCGAGGAAGGGCGCCGCGTGCTGCTGTTCTCGCAGTTCACCGGCATGCTCGCGTTGATCGCGCAAGCGCTCGAAGACGCCGCGATCCCGTATGTGATCCTGACCGGCGACACGGCGGATCGCATCACGCCGGTCGAGCGTTTTCAGCAAGGCGAGGTGCCGTTGTTCCTGATCAGCCTGAAGGCGGGCGGCGTGGGGCTGAACCTCACCGCCGCCGACACGGTGATTCACTACGATCCGTGGTGGAACCCGGCCGCCGAGAATCAGGCCACCGACCGCGCGCATCGGCTGGGGCAGGACAAGCCCGTGTTCGTCTACAAGCTGATCGCCGCCGGCAGCATCGAGGAGAAAATCGTGGAGTTGCAGGAGCAGAAGGCGGGCCTCGCGGACAGCATTCTCTCCGACGACGCCGCGGGCGCGGCCAAATTCTCCGACGACGACCTCGACGCGCTGTTCGCGCCGATGCCGGAAATCGAGGGCGGAAGATGAGGCGGCGCGGCCTCATGCTCTGTTGCACTGGGCGCGTTAGCGTGCGAAGAACGCGTCGCTAGCCGGAGGCGTGGGTGGCGCTGTAACAAAACGTCTGCATCTGTAAATGGAGAGCCGCGCACCGCTTCAGGTCATACGATTTTTGCGGCAAGCCGCACGTCGATGGACGCGTGCCGCCCATGACCTCCACGTAAGAGCTACCGGCCCGCCCGTTACAAATGAAGTTCTTTCATCTTGAACTGGATTTCTGTACCGGCTAATTTCATCTCACTCGTGTGGCTAGACCCCCGCGAGCGTGTGGTGTTTTTAAGCGGCGTCGGGCTCGAGCGAGGCGACGCCGCATTTTTATCTCATCGCGTGAATCCCCAATCCCGATCTTCATTACGCACGCTGCGCCGTGCCGCCCCATCGAGCCGAAACGCGCTTAACAATCCTTAAACGATTTATTTTGAGACTGTTTCTATACTGACTCGCAAATTGTCAAATCGCTGTTTCGCGAGAACGGCAGCGGCGAGACAGGACAAACGCAGACGGGGCGAATCACCGCGCGAGTGAGACCAACAATTCAAAGAGCGGCCGATTAGCGGTCGATAAAAAACCGGCGAAGAACCGGCGAAGCCTGAGAGCGCACGGGGGACGTGCAGGGAGCGGCTCCAATCGCAGAGCCGGCCGGATTGCCGATTAACGGCAACCCGGAAAAGCCGCGACAGTTTTCGATTATCATGACCTGCCCCACGAATAACCGCGCGATAAAGCCATAAGAGCGAGGCGTTCGCGGCGATTTCAGGATAGTCGGGTTGCATAGCCGAACGGGGGCGCGGGGCGCAGGACCATTAATCGAAAAATGTGCGGCGGGAGATGAAATCGCAAGCCGGATCGTCGGTGCAAGCGCCGTCATCCCGGTTATCCGCCGGTTTGCCGGCCACCAGTTACGAATGACGATGTCGCGTTGCGGGGTTTTATGAGAATAGCTGTCCTGGATGACGATTCGGCTCAGGCCGATCTGGTTTGTCAAACGCTGGCTACGGCCGGCCATGTCTGCCACGCCTTTGGCGCCGGCCGCGAACTCGTGCGGCAACTGCGGCGACAGACGTTCGATCTGCTGGTGCTGGACTGGAACGTCCCCGACATGTCGGGCGAAGAGGTGCTGCGCTGGGTGCGCGAAAGCCTGTCCGAGCGCTTGCCGGTGTTGTTCATGACGAGTCGCGGCCGCGAGACCGACATCACGTCGATCCTCAACACCGGCGCGGACGATTACGTCGTCAAACCCGTCTCCGGCGCGGTGCTGCTGGCGCGCGTCGGCTCGCTGCTGCGCCGCGCGTATCACCTGAAGCCCGCCGCCGCAAAAGAAATTTTCGGCGACTTCGAATTCGATCTGAGCGCGAAGCACGTGGTGGTCCGCGGCGCGACAGTGGCGGTCACGCAAAAGGAGTTCGAGCTCGCGCTGCTGCTGTTCCAGCACCTGAGCCGGCCGCTGTCGCGCGCGCACATTCTCGACGTGATCTGGAAGCAGGCGACCGACATCCCGTCGCGCACGATGGACACCCACGTATCGATGCTGCGCAGCAAGCTCGGCTTGCGTCCCGAACACGGCTACCGTCTGACGCCGATCTACGGCTACGGCTACCGGCTGGAGCGGCTCGAATCCGGCCCGCAGCCCGCGCCGGGCCACGAACGCCCGCAGGCGGGGGAGGCATGACGGTTTCGGCCGTCGTGCCTCCGCGCCACCGCGCGGGTTTATCCGTTCGCCGCGGCGGCGCATGGTTCGCGGCGGTAAGCGTGTTGGCGATGACCTGCCTCGCGCAGGTGTCGGCGCATGCGCAATCGCCGCGCGCGCCGCAGCCGCGCATCAAGACGCCGGCGCCCGCCTACGTCTCCTACCTGACCCGCGAAGGCGACACGTTATACGACATCGCCGGCCACTATCTGCGGGCGCCGGGCGATTGGGCGGTGTTGAGCCGCCTCAACGACATGCCCGCGCCGCGCCGCATGCCGGCCGGCATCGCCTTGCGCCTGCCGGCGGACCGGCTCAAACAGGATCCCGAATCGGCCCGCGTGATCGCGACGAGCGGCCCGGTCGAGCATGCGTTCGGCAAGAACCCCTATCTGCCGGTCAAGCCCGGAACGACGCTCGGCGAAGGCGACCGCATCCGCACCGGCCCGGATGGTTTCGTCACGTTGGAATTGCCGGACGGCTCGCATGTCACGATCGCGCAGGAAGGCGAGCTGGACATCGGCAGGCTGCGCCGCACCACGTTGACGGGCGCCGCCGACCGCGTTCTCGAACTGCGCCGCGGCGCGGTCGAGAGCCAGGTCACGCGTGCGACGAAAAAAGACGACCGCTTCCAGATCCGCTCGCCGTCGGTGGTGGCGGGCGTGCGCGGCACGCGCTTCAAGGTGGCCTATGACGGCGACGCGCAAACCACCGCCGTCGAGGTGCTGGACGGCGCGGTCGGCGTCGATCCCGGCGTCGCCGCCCACCGCGCCGGACCGCCGCCCGGCGTGCCGCTGCAGGCGTCGGTGCAACTCGTGAAGGCGCGCTTCGGCAGCATCACGCGCGCGGGCGAGGCGATCGGCGAGCCCGTCGAGTTGCTGCCCGCGCCCGCGCTCACGCAGCCCGCCAAGGTGCAGGACGGCGAGACCGTCGCGTTCGACCTCGTGCCGGCCGAGCGCGCCGTGGCCTACCGCGTGCAGATCGCGCGCGACGCCGACCAGCTCGACCTGATCCGCGAGTTGCGCGTGAGCGCGCCGCACGCGGACTTCGGCAATCTGGCCGACGGCACCTATTTCGTTCGCATCGCGGCCATCGACGGACACGGTCTCGAAGGCATGCCCCAGGTGTACGGCTTCGAGCGGCGCCGGCTCGGGCTGGCCGCATCGGCGGCGCAGCGCGCCGGCAGCCGCGACTACGAATTCCGCTGGTTCGTCAGCCGCGCCGCGGGCGAGACGCGCTTTCGCTTCGTGCTGGCCGCGAGCGCCGATCTGCGCCATCCGATCGTGGACCGCACCGATCTGAGCGGCGGGCAATTCGTCGTGAGCGATCTGCCGGCCGGCGTCTACTATTGGACGATCATCGCCGAGCAGTTCGAGAACGGCCGCTTCTACGAGACGAGCAGCAGCATCCGCTCGTTTACGCTGGCGCGCTGACGCTGGTAGATTCACGGGGCCGGCGACCCAGCCGGCCCTTTTCATCAACCACGCGACGCTTTGCCAACTACACCTACACGCCTGAGCCTCGATCCGCGCGCCCGTCTCGGACGGCGCGCCGGCCGCCGCTTCCTGTTCGAATGGGTGGGGATCGGCTGTCTCGGCCTCGTCGTGATTCTGCTCGCCTCGCTCGGGCGGCTGACCGCGAGCGTCGACAATCTCGTCTACGACGGCTTTCTAAGCCTGCGCGCACCGCCGTTGTTGCCGAATATCGTGGTGGTCGAGATCGACAACGCCAGCATCGCGCAACTCGGCCGCTGGCCGTGGCCGCGCGGCACCCACGCCAAACTGCTCGAACAGATCGCGAAGGCCGAGCCCGCCGCGGTGATCTACGACGTGCTGTTCACCGAGGCCAATCCCGAGGACGCCGAGCTGGCCCGCGCGATCGCGCTGACTCCGACCTACCTGCCGGTGCTGCTCACGCCGCCCGACAGCGCGGGGCGGCGCGTCGTCGTCGAACCGGTGGCGCCGCTCGCGCACGCGGCGGCCGGGCTCGGCCATATCAACCTCGAAGTGGACAGCGACGGCATCGTGCGCAGCGTCGCGCAGTTCGAGGGCGACGCAACGTCACGCTGGCCGCAATTGATGGTGCCGGTGGCGCAAGCCGTCGAACACGGCGCGATTCAGTTGAACGAGCGGCTGCCGCGCCGGCGGTCGTTCAGCGAGGCGGCGGCGATCCGTTCATCGAACACTGCCGAAGGCGAAGGCCGCTTCCTGATCCCGTTCGGCCCGAACGCGCAGAACTACGCGAAAGTCAGTTTCGCGAGCGTGCTCGCCGGCGAGGTGAACGCGGACCAGTTGCGCGGGCGTATCGTGCTGATCGGCGTGACCGCGTCCGGCTTGTACGACCGGTTCGCGACGCCGGTGTCCGGCGAATTGGGTCCGCTGCCGGGCGTCTACATCCACGCGAACGTGCTCGACACGCTGCTGAGCGGCCGCGAGATCGAACCGGTCGGGCGCTGGGCGCTGTTCCTGGCCTCGCTCGCGCCGCTCGCCGCGTTGCTGGCCGGTTTTCTGGTGTTGTCGCCGCGCCGCTCGCTGCTGCTGACCGGCGCGCTCTGCGCGCTCGCCGCCGCGGGCAGCGCCGTGCTGCTGTACGGCTTGCGGCTATGGATGTCGCCGGTGCCGGCGATCGCCGGCGTAGTCGTCGTGTATCCGATCTGGAACTGGCGGCGCCTCGAAATGACGATGGCCTATCTGCGCGAAGAGTTGCAGCGCCTCGCCGACGAACCGCACCTGCTGCCCGAAACGCCCAAGCGCCGCCGCGAGTTCGGCGGCGACGTGCTGGAGCAGCACATGGCGTTGATGGCGCAGGCCGCGCAGCGCGTGCAGGACATGAAGCGCTTCGTGTGGGACAGCCTCGACAGCATGCCCGAGCCGATTCTGGTCAGCGACCTGCACGGCGTCGTGCTGATCGCGAACCATGCCGCGAGAGCGCATTTCGCTCGCCTCGGCGCGCCGCCGCCGGAAGGCCGGCCGATGCAGGCGGTGCTCGGCGGGCTGAGCTTCGTCAAGACCATCGACCGGGGCGCCGCGTCGGGTGCGTCCGATGATGCGTCCGACGCCGACAACAATCTGCTCGCCCACGCTCACTGGCCCGCGCCGCTCGACCCGGCGCGGCATGAATTTGCCGCGCTGATGGCGCAGGGCGTCGAGGTGCGCGACGCGCACGAGCGCGACCATCTGCTGCGCTACGCGAACTGCACCAATGCGCATGGCGAGACGACCGGGTGGATCGCGGGTCTCGTCGACGTGTCGGCCCTGCATGCGGCCGAGCGTCAACGGGAAGACGCGTTGCGGCTGCTGTCGCACGATATGCGCTCGCCGCAGGCGTCGATTCTGGCGCTGGTGGAAATCGAGCGCGCCCGCAGCGAACCGGTGCTCGCGCGCGGCTTGCTGGAGCGCATCGAACGCTACGCGCAGCGCGCACTGACGCTTGCCGACGACTTCGTGCAACTGGCGCGCGCGGAATCGCAAACCTACCTGCTCGAACCGGTGAGCCTGACCGAGCTGATGATCGACGCCAGCGACGAAGTATGGCCGCAAGCGCACGCGAAGCGCATCACGCTGCAAACGGACGCGGGCGGCGCGGCCGAGCTCGACGAGGGCCACTGGATCTGCGCCGACCGTTCGCTGATGACGCGCGCGCTCGTCAACATTCTGAACAACGCGATCAAATACAGTCCGCCGGACACGCGGATTTCCTGCAGCCTCGACAATCTTCCTGGCGTGACGGCGACGCCTGGCGCCGCGCGGCGCGTGTCCTGCACGATCCGCGACGAAGGCTACGGCATTCCGAAGGAGCAGCAGGCGGATCTGTTCGAGCGCTTCCGGCGCTTTCACGAAACCGACCGGCCGGAAGTGGGCGGCGCGGGGCTCGGCATGGCGTTCGTCAAGACCGTCGTGACGCGTCACGGCGGCGAGGTTGCGGTGCTCAGCGCGCCGGGCGAGGGCACCGCTGTTACCCTCTGCCTGCCCGCGTTCGAGGACACGCAATCCGATGTCTCCGCGAGGCCGGGCGCATGACGCGCGCACACGTTCCTTATCGAGGCTGATGGAGCTTACCGAGGCTTACCGAAGCGAGAAGATGGTGAAAGCGATTTTGATCTGTGCCGCGCTGGCCGCGGCGAGTCTCAGCGGTTGCGCGGGTCCGAGCGCCGAGGTCCATACCGCCAGTTCCGCTGCCGCGCGGCAAGGCGAACGAACCTACGCGATTACGCGCATGCCGTCGCAGGCGGCGAGCGCGGATCAGCCGCGCTTCGAAGCCGCGGTGCGCGACGAGCTGGCGAAAAACGGCTTCGTCGAGATGACGGGCGAGCCCGCGCGCTACTTGCTGTCGATTGCTTATGACACGCGGCCGGCGACGATCGGCGTCGGCGTGAACGACATGAAGGATTGCGCGCCAAGCGGCTGCGGCCGGCAGAGCGAGCCGCCCTTCTCGCTGTTCGGCGGGCGCGCGTACCGGCATTCATTGACGCTGCGCCTGTTCGAGCGCGCGAGCGGACAGGAGGTCTATAAAGTCAGCGCGGTGATGAGCGATCGCGATGCCGATCCGCTGCATGCAATGCCCGCGCTCGCGAAAAGCGCGCTGGCAAAATTTCCGTTCGATGCGCCGCCCGACTGGCATGTGAAGCTACGCACCGATAAGGCGAGCGGCGCGCTGGACGTGGTGTCGGTGAAGCCGGTGCAGGCTCGGTCTCGGCCGTGAGGCGTCGCCGTCATGGCAAGCCTGCCGCCTGAGCGGCCGACGATTTAGCCATGACGGCAAGTCAGCCGTCGCGGGAGGGCGTATCGGCGATGGCCGTGTCCGCTGCCGCCCACCCTGGCATGTTCAGGTAATAGCGGGTCGAGCGGCCGGCGCCCACCCTGGACAGCAGCCCCATGTTCTCGAGTTCGATGAGTTCGCGCGACGCCGTGGCCCGCGAGGTGTTGCCGACGCTCTCGTACTTGCGGGTGTTCATGCCCCCTTCGAAGCCCTTGGGACCGGCATCGAGCAGAACGTTGACGACTTTGCGTTGCCGGGTCGTGAGCACCTTGTCCCGATGGTTCATCCAGAAAACGGCTTTATCGAGCGTGGCGTCCACGACGCCGGATGCTTCCTCGCAGGACACACGCACCTGTTCGACGAACCATAGAACCCATTCGGTCACGTCGAGCTCGCCATGCTGGGCGCGCTCGAGCTGCTCGTAATAGTCGCGGCGCTTGTCGAGCAGGCGCTGCGAGGTACGAATCAAGCGGCTGACCTCACCGCTGTCGCGCGCCAGCACAAGGTCGATGAGGACGCGACCGATGCGGCCATTGCCGTCCTCAAAAGGATGAATCGTCTCGAACCACAGGTGAGCGAGTGCTGCCTTGACCAGATGGTCGTGCTCGGTCGTTGCGTTGAACCAGTCCAGGAACTGCTGCATTTCCGCCGGGACCTGGGCCGAGGCCGGGGCCTCGTAGTGGACCCGTTCGCGTCCAACGCGGCCGCTGACGATCTGCATTGGCTCGGCATGCTCGCGATAGGCCCCGACAAGGATTTTGACCATGCCTGAGTAGCCGGTAGGAAAGAGAGCCGCCTGCCAGGCGCACAAGCGCTCGTGTGTGAGCGCCGCTTGCCTTTGCCGCACCGCGTCATCCATGATGTCGAGCAGGCCTTCGACGCTCCGCGGCGCGTTGGGGCCATCCTGATTCCCGACGCCGAGTCGCCGTGCCACGGACGAACGCACGGCGGTGAGGTCGATGCGTTCGCCTTCGATGGCTGCCGTCGCGACCGCATCCTGGCTCCAGGCCTCGGCGGCGAGTTCGAGGCGCTGTTCGAAGCCGAGACTCGCCAGTTTGCCTTCAACGATGCCCTGAGCCCGGTGCGCGCGGGCCAGTTCGCCGCCGACGCGAATAGCGTCGTAGTGCATGCCGGGCCACGTGGACGCTTGCCAGATGAGAGGGTGGGTGGATGTCATGACGCTCGGTGAATATTGAGGCGATTACGGGCTCTAATCGACTCATATCGTGAGTCGAATACCAGTATAGCCGACCGTGAGGCGATTGCGCGCCTAATCGCCTCAAATCATGAGTCGATTAGGCGCGCCTCGCGCATCCTGCGACTCGCTTGCCGCTAACCCAGCGTCTTTTTGCCTTCCGTTTCAACTTCCGGCCAGCGGTTTTCAAACACGCAATCGGCGAGCGCCATGCGGCTAGCCCAGCGTTCGGTTTCCAGCATCGGCTGGTTGTAAAACGCCTCGACGTGCCCGAGACACAGAATCGCCACCGGCCGCGCGCCCTCGGGCATATGCAGCAGCGTGCGCACCACGTCGACGTCGAATAGCGACACCCAGCCCATTCCCAAACCTTCCGCGCGTGCGGCGAGCCACATGTTCTGGATCGCGCACGCCACCGACGCGAGATCCATCTCGGGCAACGTGCGGCGCCCGAAGATGTGCCGCTCGCGGCCGTCCATCAACGCCATCACCAGCAGTTCGCCGCAGTCCCGCATGCCTTCCACTTTCAGTTTCATGAACGCCTCGCGCCGTTCGCCGAGGGCGTCGGCGGTGGCGAGCCGTTCGCTTTCGACGGCTGCGTGCAAGGCTTCGCGCAACACCGGATCGGTGATGCGCGCAATCCGCCACGGCTGCATATAACCGACGCTCGGCGCATGATGCGCGGCGTCGAGCAGGCGCTGCAACACGGCGGGGTCGACCGGATCGCGCACGAAGTGGCGCATGTCGCGCCGCTCGTGAATCGCGCGGTAGACCGCCTCGCGCTCGGCGTCGTTAAAAGGCTTCGCCATGGAACAGGGCGGCCGCGAAAGCCGGGTTGGAGGGCCAATAAGCATGCATGTACGTCGCGACGATCGAACCGACGCGGAACACGGCCTCGCCGGGTGCGTCACCCTGTGGCCGGGTGGCCGAACGCAGCGGCGTGAGCGGCGTCGTCAGCTTCGAATAGTGGAACGTGTGGCCGGTCATCGGGCCGTGCACGCTGTCGATCTGTTGCATGCCGAGCGCGGTGAAGCGCGTTTGCATCGTTGCGTGGCCGGGCAGCAGGCCGAGCATTTGCGTGCTCACGCCATGCGTATCGGTGAGCTGTTCGAGCAGATACAGCATGCCGCCGCATTCGGCGACGAGCGGCTTGCCCGCCGCCGCATGCGCGCGGATCGTCGCGCCGCTGCGCGTGTTGCTTGCGAGCGCGGCGGCGTGCAGTTCGGGATAGCCGCCGGGAAGATAGAGGGCGTCGGCATGGTCGGGCAACGGATCGTCCGCGAGCGGCGAGAAGTACACGACCTGTGCGCCGAGCGCTTCCAGCAGCGTGACGTTGGCCGGATAGACGAACGAGAACGCGGCATCGCGCGCGATCGCGATCCGCTTGCCTTCCAGAAGACGCGGCGGCACGTCCGGCGCAGGCTCGCCGAATTCGACCGGCGGCGGCAGTTCGGCCAGCGCGGTGTTCGCGAGCGCATCGGCGGCACGGTTCAGCCGCGCGTCCAGGTCGTCGATTTCCGCCGCCTGATGCAAGCCGAGATGGCGGTCGGGCAACTCGATCTCGTCGTTGCCGCTGACGTGTCCGCACCAGCGTATGTCCGGCGGCAGCGCTTCCTCGAGCGTCCGCGCGTGCCGCGCGGAGCCGACGCGATTGGCGAGCACGCCGTAAAACGGCAGCTCGGGCCTGAATCGCGCGAGCCCGAAGGCGACCGCGCCGAAGGTCTGCGCCATCGCCTTCGCTGAAATCACCGCGAGCACCGGCACGCCGAACACGGCGGCGAGGTCGGCGCTGCTCGGCGTGCCGTCGAATAGACCCATCACGCCTTCGATCAGGATCAGGTCCGCTTCGGCCGCCGCCTGCGCGAGCAGCGTGCGGCAAGCGGCTTCACCGACCATCCACAGATCGAGCGACAGCACGGGCGCGCCGCTCGCGCGCGCGAGAATCATCGGGTCGAGAAAATCCGGGCCGGTCTTGAACACGCGCACGCGCCGCCCCAGCCGCCGATGATGGCGCGCGAGACCCGCGGTAATCGTGGTCTTGCCTTGACCCGAAGCCGGCGCGCTGATGAACAGCGCGGGACATGCCGTCGAGGTCGTTCCGTTCGGGAACGCCCCTGAAGAACTGCCCTCGGCGGGCGCTCCGGACGAAGTGCCTTTCGGCTGCGCCTCCGAAGCGCTCTTATCGGGGCTCGCGCTCATCGCTCAGAACTCCACGCCGCGCTGCGCTTTCACGCCTTGCTCGCGGTACGGATGCTTGACGATGCGCATCTCGGTGACGAGATCGGCGGCCTCGATCAACGCATCCGGCGCGTGACGGCCGGTCACCACCACGTGCAGCATCGGCGGGCGAGCGTTGATCACGGACAGCACCTCGTCGAGCGGCAGGTATTCGTACTTCAGCACGGTGTTCAGCTCGTCGAGGATCACCATCTGGTAGTCGCCGCTCTCGATCATCCGGCGCGCTTCGTCCCAGCCCTTGCGGGCGGTGGCGATGTCGGCGTCGCGGTTCTGCGTGTTCCAGGTGTAGCCATCGCCCATCGTGACGAAATCGCAATTGGCGATCGCGCCGAGAAAATCGCGCTCCGACGTGTGCAATGCGCCCTTGATGAACTGCACGACGCCGAGGCGCATGCCGTGTCCGAGCACGCGCACGGCCATGCCGAACGCGGCCGTGGTCTTGCCCTTGCCGGTGCCGGTGTTGACGATCAGCAAGCCCTTTTCGACGGTGGCGTTGGCCTGTTTTTTCTCGTGGCCTTCGCGCCGGCGTTCGGTCATGCGTTGATGCGATTCGGGATCGGTTTTCATGGAAGGTCCTGTTTCTCGGTGTCGTGGGTTGTCGGTTCGTGTTCGGTCCGGGCGATGATCGAGGCAATCGCCACGGTCACGCCGGCATGCGCGGTCTTGCGGACGAGGAGTTGGGCGTTGGGTACAGCCGACGCAGCCGACGCAGCCGACGCAGCCGACGCAGCCGACGCAGCCGACGCAGCCGACGCAGCCGACGCAGCCGACGCAGCCGACGCAGCCGACGCAGCCGACGCAGCCGACGCAGCCGATGCAGCGGACCCGGCCGACACGTTAGCCGCGCCGAGCAGCGCGCACGGCTCGCAAACGCCGTCCACGCCGAGATGCTCGCGTGCAACCGCCGAAGGCTCGTCTACAGGTATCGCCGCGATCTGCTCGGGGCTGAAGAGTGCGATCGGCAACGCGTGGCGTGCGCAGAATTCGAGCAGGCCTGCTTCGTGGGTTTTGCTGTCGATCGAGGCGATCGTGCTGATTTCGTCGAACGTATGCGACCCGAGCGCGGCACGCACGGCCGTTTCGATCTGCACGGCCGAGGTGTGCAACCGGCAACCGACGCCGACGCTCAGCGTTTTCATGGGCGCGCGCCGCGCCAAAGCCAGCGACGCGACGCCGCCGATCACCACGATCGCCGGCGAGCCGAGCCCGGCGCGAGACACCGTATCGGCGAACTCCCCGAGCCGCGCCAGCGCATGCCGTTGCTCGGGCCGCGTGGCCGATTCGATCGCGGCGCACGGCGTATCAGCGTTCATGCCGGCCGCGAGCAACGCCGCGACGATATCGCTCAAGCGCCGCATGCCCATGTAGATCACCAGCGTCATGCGCGTGGCGACGAGCGCGGCCCAATCGGGCTCGCCGCTGCCGGCGCTATGTCCGGTGACGAATACCACGCCTTGCGCATGATCGCGATGCGTGACCGGAATGCCGATCGCCGCGGGCGCCGCGATGCCCGCCGTGATGCCGTTGATCACGTCCGCGTCGATGCCCGCTGCTTGCAGCGCCTGCAATTCCTCGCCGCCGCGCCCGAACACGAACGGATCGCCGCCTTTCAAACGCGCGACGCTGCGCCCGGCCCGCAGATGCGCGAGCATCTGTGCGACGATGCCGGCCTGCGGCGTGGACGGATGTCCGCCGCGCTTGCCGACGTAAATCACCAGCGCGTCGGCGCGCGCGAACTGCAATACGTCGGGATTCACCAGATCGTCGACCAGCACCACGTCGGCTTGCGCGAGCGCGCGGGTTGCCTTGAGCGTCATCAGTTCGACGTCGCCGGGGCCCGCGCCGATCAGCCACGCGCGGCTCATCGCGGCATGCATGGCGCGCGCCATGTCGTGACGGACGGGAAGGGCCGAAGCGCCAGGAGGGCGTGCGAGCCGGCGGAAAGGGAAGAACTCATGCGGTGCTACGGATATCAGGCATGACGTAATGCGCCGCTTCACCAAGATACATGCAAGCGGGGACCACGCCGTGCTTCAGCGCCATCACATCCGTCCCTCGCGGATTCCGGCGGCCGGCAGCGTGACGTTCGCTGCCTCCGCGTCTGGCCGGTATCCGGGCTGGCGGCCTCATGCGCTTTGCCTTCCCGTCCGCATTCGTCGGACAGTGGCATCGAAAACGCATGCGCGGCGCTATAAAACCCATCGAGCGCCGCAGGTCGCTTACCGTTGCGGGGACAGCACAGGTTGAGCGCGGCAAGCGCGGCCTGTTTCCCGTTTAACTGCACACGCGAATGCATGTGCGGGCACCAAACGCGCGCTTACGATAGCACATGACGCCCCATCCGATAAGCGCCTCCGTCCTCGCGTTTTCTTGACTGCGCCGGGTCGCGGGCCTACACTCGCACGCACTTTGGTGCTCGTGTGCGCGCTCCTGCGCATGCAGTTAAACGGGAAACAGGGCGCCCGCCTTCAAGGACCGGGTCAACCTGTGCTGCCCCCGCAACGGTAAGCGAAATGCGGTACGTCACGTACCGCGGAGCCGGCTTCGATGTCCACGCGCAAGGCCGCGTCGGCATACAACCACTGGGCGAGAAATCACTCGCACGGGAAGGGGAAGCGGCGCTTTCGCCAGCCCGGATACCGGCCAGAGCACGCAGGACGAACGCCGCGGGGATGCGGCATGCGTTCATGACCTCACCCCGCTTGCTGTCTTTCCCTGTTGCAGCAACGCCGTCGATCGAATGGACCTCACGATGCAAACTCAAATGCGCAAGATCCCCGTCACCATCGTCACGGGCTTTCTCGGCAGCGGCAAGACCACGCTGCTTCGGCACATTCTTCGGCATGCGGGCGGCAAGCGCATTGCGGTGATCGTCAACGAGTTCGGCGAGCTCGGCATCGACGGGGAAATCCTCAAGGGCTGCGGAATCGGTTGCGACGAAAACGGCGTCGAAACCGAAGGGCAACTGTATGAACTGGCGAACGGTTGCCTGTGCTGCACCGTGCAGGAAGAATTTTTTCCGGTGATGGAAAAACTCGTCGAGCGCCGCGAGCAGATCGATCACGTGCTGATCGAAACGTCGGGCCTCGCCTTGCCCAAGCCGCTGGTGCAGGCGTTCAACTGGCCGCAGATCAAGAACAGCTTCACCGTGGATGCGGTGGTCACCGTAGTGGACGGCCCCGCCGCCGCGAGCGGCCAGTTCGCCGACAACCCGGCCGCCGTGGATGCGCAACGCAAGGCCGATCCGAATCTCGATCACGAATCGCCGCTGCACGAACTGTTCGAGGATCAGTTGTCCGCGGCCGATCTGGTGATTCTGAACAAAACCGATTTGCTCGACGACGCGCGGCAAAGCGCCGTGGAAGCGCTCATTCGTGAAGAGATTCCGCCGCAAGTGAAGATCGTGCGCGCGCAGATGGGCCAACTCGATCTGCACACGTTGCTGGGTCTCGAGGCGGCTTCGGAAGAAACCATCCACTTGCGCCACGATCACCACGGTTCCGCCGACGACGCCGATCACCACCACGACGAATTCGACTCGGTGGTGGTGCAGGCGAGCGCGCCGTCGCGCGAAGCGGTGATCGCCGCGTTGCAAGGGCTGGTCGAAACGAACACGATTTACCGCGTCAAGGGTTTCGCGGCTTTGCCGGGCGCGCCGATGCGTCTGGTGATCCAGGGCGTGGGCCGGCGTTTCGATAGTTATTTCGATCGGCGCTGGCAGGCGCATGAAACCGATGCGGGACTGCAAAGCCGCTTCGTGCTGATCGGCGAGGACCTGGATCAGCACGCGCTGCAACGCGCATTCGACGCGGCGCTCGGCGTGGCGTCGAGCGCCGAAGCGCAACAGGCGTAAGCGCCCATGCATCTGCTGCGCACCACGCCGGGTGGTTTTGTCGACGACACGCAAGGCGTGATCCGTATCGATCAGCGGCCCGCCGATATCGTGGTGCTCAGTTCCGCCGACACCACGCTGTCGCTGCTCGCCAGCGTGTTTCCTCGTCTCGGAGACGGCTTCCCGAGCGTGAGGCTCGCGAACGTCACGTATCTGCGGCAGCCGGCCTCGGTCGATTTTTATGTCGAGGACGTGTTGCAGCATGCGCGCGTCGTGGTGGTCGATCATCTTGGCGGCGAAGCCTATTGGCCCTACGGCATCGAGCAGGTGGTCGCGCTCGCCGAGCGCAAGCAGCAGACGCTCGCGATGTTCTCCGGCGATCTCCAGGAAGACCCGAACCTGCTTGCGCGCAGCACCGCGAGCGCCGATCTCTGTCATCAGCTATGGCGTTATCTGCGTGAAGGCGGCCCGCAAAACGCCGAGGCGTTTCTGCGCTGCATCGCGTATCGCGGCTTCGGTTGGGGACGCGAGCCCGCGCCGCCGCGCGCGTTGCCGGCCGCGACGCTTTATCACCCCGAGCGCGATACGCCGACGATCGCCGACTGGCAGGCGCGCTGGCGGCAAGACGCGCCGGTGGCCGCGATTCTGTTCTACAAGGCGCATCTGCAAGCGGCCAATACGGCGGTGTTCGATGCGCTGATCGATGCGCTCGAGGCGCAAGGTCTGAATCCGTTGCCGATCGCGATCACGTCGCTGAAAGACGTGATGAGCCGCGAAGTCGTGCAGTCGCTCTGTGCGCAACATAACGTCGCGCTGGTGCTGAATACGACCGCATTCGCCGCGTCCGCGATCGACGACCCCGAGCCGCTCGCGCTCGCCGGCGACGCGCCGGTGTTGCAGGTGATCCTGAGCGGCGGCAACCGCGACGACTGGCTCAAGGACAATCAAGGTCTGAATTCGCGCGACATCGCCATGCATGTCGCGCTGCCGGAAGTGGACGGCCGCATCATCACGCGCGCGATCAGCTTCAAGGGGCTCGCGTATCGCTGTCCGCACACGGAAGTCGACGTGGTGCGGTATCAACCGGACCTCGAACGCGTGAGCTTTCTGGCGGAACTGAGCCGCCGCTGGTGCCGTCTGCGCACGCTCGACAACGCGGACAAGAAGCTCGCGCTGATCCTCGCCAACTATCCGATGAGCGAGGGGCGCATCGGCAATGGCGTGGGCCTCGATACGCCGGCCTCGGTGGTCGGCATTCTGTCGATGCTGCGCGATGAAGGCTACCGTCTCGCGGACTTGCCCGCGCACGGCGACGCGCTGTTGAAGAAGCTCACCGAAGGCGTGACCAACGATCCGGTCGTGCGTGATTTGCGGCCGGCATTGCAAAGCCTCGCGCTCGACGATTACCGCGTGTACTTTGACGCGTTGCCCGCCGAGGCACGCAATGCGTTGAACGCGCGCTGGGGGCCGCCCGAGCAGGACCCCACGTTGCGGCGCGGCCGTTTCATGATCGCCGGCTGGCGCTGCGGGCATGTGTTCGTCGGCATTCAGCCGTCGCGCTCGCGCGAGCAGGGCGATTACGCGAGCTATCACGACGCCGAACTCGTGCCGCCGCACGCGTATCTGGCGTTCTACTTCTGGCTGCGTCACCAGTTCGGCATCGACGCGGTCGTGCACGTCGGCAAGCATGGCAACCTCGAATGGCTGCCCGGCAAGAGCGTTGCATTGAGCGACGCGTGCTGGCCCGACCTGATTCTTGGACCGATGCCGCACCTGTATCCGTTTATCGTCAACGATCCGGGCGAGGGCAGCCAGGCGAAGCGGCGCGCGCAGGCCGTGATCGTCGATCACCTGATGCCGCCGCTCACGCGTGCCGAAAGCTACGGGCCGTTGCAGGATCTCGAACGCCAGGTCGACGAATACTATGAAGCGCTGATGGTCGATCCGCGCCGTTCCAGGCTGTTGCGGCGCACGATTCTCGCGACCATCGTCGAACATAGGCTGCATGAGGAACTGAGTTTCGCCGAGCCCGCTGGACAGGATGACGAGGACGCGCTGCTCACGCGCGTCGACGCGTGGCTGTGCGAGCTGAAGGAAGCGCAGATCCGCGACGGCTTGCACACCTTCGGGCAATCGCCCGAAGGTGTGCAGCGGCGCGATACGTTGCTGGCTTTGGGGCGCTTTCCGGTCGGCAACGGGCAAGGCGGCAACGCCGGTTTGATCGACGCGTTGGCGCGCGATCTGTGCATCGATCATCTGTTCGATCCTTTGTCGGTGGATTGGTCGGCGGTGTGGAACGGGCCGCGTCCCGACCTCTTGCAGCACGTGAGCGATGCGCCGTGGCGGCACGGCGGCGATACGCGCGAGCGTCTGGAGTTGCTGGCGGCGCAGATGTTGCGCGCTGTATGCGGCGATGATGCGCATGCCGTGGCGCCGGCGGCCGGAAGCTTGCCGCAAGCCGAACGGGTGATCGAGCGTCTGCGTCACGATGTACTGCCACGGCTCGACGCATGCGGTCCGCAGGAGATGCGGCATCTGAAGCGCGGCCTCGAAGGGCGCTTCGTGCCGCCGGGGCCGAGCGGTTCGCCGTCGCGTGGCAGGCCCGATGTGCTGCCCACCGGCCGCAACTTCTATTCGGTCGACACGCGCGCGATTCCCACGCAAGCCGCGTGGTCGCTCGGTTTGAAATCCGCGCAGCAGTTGATCGAGCGGCATCTGCAGGAACACGGCGACTATCCGCGCGCTATCGGCCTGTCGGTATGGGGCACCGCGACCATGCGCACGGGCGGCGACGATATCGCCCAGGGGCTCGCGTTGCTCGGCGTGCGGCCCAAGTGGGCGCCGGGCAGCCACCGCGTGACCGATTTCGAAATCATGCCGATCGAGGTATTCGACCGGCCGCGTATCGACGTCACCTTGCGCGTGTCCGGTTTTTTCCGCGACGCCTTCGCGAACGTGATGCATCTGTTCGACGCGGCCGTGCAGGCGGTGGCCGAACTCGACGAACCCGAACACCTGAATCCGATTCGCGCCCGCGTGCTGCGCGAACGCGACGCGTTGATCGCGCGCGGCATGGACGCCGCCGAGGCGCGCAAGCGCGCCGGCTGGCGTGTGTTCAGCGCGCGGCCCGGCGCGTATGGCGCGGGTCTGCAAGACATGATCGACTCGCGGCAATGGCAAACCGATGCCGATCTCGCGAACGCGTATCAGGCGTGGGGCGGTTACGCCTACACGCAAAAGAACGCGGGTGAGGAAGCGCGCGACACGTTCGGCGCACGCCTCGCCGCAATGGACGTGGTCTTGCAGAACCAGGACAACCGCGAGCACGATCTGCTCGACTCGAACGACTATTACCAGTTCCAGGGCGGCATGGTCGCGGCGGTGCGTCATCTGGCCGGCAATCAGCCGCACGTCTATCACGCCGACCACAGCAACCCGGCCGCGCCGCGCGTGCGCACGCTGCACGAGGAAATCGCGCGCGTGGTGCGCTCGCGCGTAGTCAATCCGAAATGGCTCGATGGCGTGAAGCGTCACGGTTACAAGGGCGCGGCGGAAATCGCCGCGACCGTCGATTATCTGTACGGTTACGATGCGACCGCGCGCGTGGTCGCGGATCATCAATACGCGCTCGTCACCGACGCTTATCTGAACGACGCCGATACGCGCGAGTTCTTGCAGCGCCACAACCCGCATGCACTGCATTCGATCTGCGAGCGCCTGCTCGAAGCCATGCAGCGCGGTTTGTGGCAGGCGCCCGGCGACTATCGCGCGCAAGTCGAACGGCATCTGCTCGCGAGCGAGCAGCAGATCGAAGGAAGGCAAACATGAAGGCAGCGACATGACGGCAGCAACCCAGCGACCCGCGTTTCCCTTTGCCGCGCTGATCGGCCAGGCGCCGTTGCAGCAGGCGCTGTTGCTGGCCGCGATCGATCCGGGGCTGGGCGGCGTGCTGGTGAGCGGACCGCGCGGCACGGCGAAGTCGACCGCCGCGCGCGCGCTTGCTGAGTTGCTGCCGGAAGGGCAACTGGTGAATTTGCCGCTCGGCGCGAGCGAGGATCGTCTGATCGGCACGCTCGATATCGAAACCGTGCTGCGCGATGGTTCGGTGCGCTTTTCGCCGGGCCTGCTCGCCAGGGCGCATCGCGGCGTGCTGTATGTCGATGAAGTCAATCTGCTGCCGGATGCGCTCGTCGATGCCTTGCTCGACGCCGCGGCAAGCGGCGTGAATACCGTCGAACGCGACGGCGTGTCGCACAGTCACGATGCGAGCTTCGTGCTGATCGGCACGATGAATCCCGAGGAAGGCGAGTTGCGTCCGCAGTTGATCGACCGCTTTGGTTTGATGGTCGAGTTGCAGAACTGTTATGAGCCGCGTGTGCGTCACGAAATCGTGAAAGCGCGGCTGGCGTTCGATCTCGATCCTGGCGGTTTTCGCGCGCGTCATGAGCAAGCGCAGCAGCGCTATGTTCAGCGGATTCGCGCGGCGCGCGAAGCGCTGCCGCAACTCGCGTTCGACGATACGGTGCACGCGCGCGTCAGCGCGCTGTGCATCGGCGCGGCCGTGGATGGTTTGCGCGCCGATCTCGTGATGTTGCGCGCGGCGCGGGCGTTGGCGGCGCTGGAACAGGCGGCGGCGATTAGCGCCGAGCATGTCGATCGGGTCGCCGAGGCTGTGCTGGTTCATCGGCGGCATCAGCGTGACCCTCAGCAGGGCGATGACGCGCGCGAGAGCGGTTCAAAGGACTCGTCCCCGACTGCACACGATGCGGCCGCAGCCAGTAGCGAAAGCGATTGGGGCTACCTGCCGCCCGAGCGTTCCGCCATCACTCAGGTCAAAGGCGTCATTCCACTTAGCGCAAAAAAACGCTGAGCCATCGGAAGGGCGCCGCCGCTGACTCGCGCAGCGGTTTTCGATGGCGGCAAGGCGCGGGCGTGAATTCGCGCAACCGCTTGCGCGGCACGCCGGGCAAGCGGATCGCGTGGCCGCCGACGCTCGCCGCGATGCGCCAGGAGACGCTGCGCGCCGAGCATCTGCGCTTCGTGCGCGAGGCGCCGCGCGGCGGTGTGCTGCATTGCTTCGTCCTCGATTGCTCCGGGTCCATGCTGGCCGGGCAGCGCCTCGCGCTCGCCAAGGGGCTGCTGATTGCCTTGTTCGACCGCGCGAGCGCCGCGCGCGCCGAAGCGGCGCTGATCTGCTTCGGCGGCAATGGGGCGGACGTGCGTTTCGGTCCCGCCGTGCCGCGCTGGTGGAATGAACGGTGGCTGCGTCCCGTGGGCGGCGGCGGCGGCACGCCGCTCGCGTCCGGCGTTCGCGAGGCGGCACGCTTGCTGGAACGCAGCGCGCGCCGTCGTCCGGCGCAGCAACGCTGGCTGTGGATCCTGACCGACGGCCGCAGCAGCGATCAGCCGACTCGCCCGCTCGACGCCGATGAAATAGTATTCGTCGATTTCGAACGTGAGGCGATACGGCTGGGCCGCTGCGAAGCGCTGGTCGACGCGTGGGACGCGCGGCGTTTTACGCCGGAAGAACTGATCGGTTAGCGCGCGTCGCAGTGCGCGAACATCCCGCTGGTCTTTCGCCTTCAATCCCTGCCGATTCGCAGCGCGTCCGCATAGCCGGTGAGTTCCAGATACGCCCGTCCGACGTCCGCGCCATCGCGACTCACCCGCACCGCACCTTCCCAATACACCGCACCGGTCGATTGCCTGGAATCGAGTTCCTGGTCGTCCATCAAGGGATCGAGCCGCCATGTCAGCGCGCCGGTCTTGACCGTCATCGAAACCGGATAGGGCGTATTCGTGCGCGGCGAGCGCCACGTGCGTACCGGCGTGAAGTCGACCTGATCGCGGCCGAAGGTCGTCACTTCGCCGGCGCGATTTCTCAATGCCGCATGCGCCCACATCGCGCGCCCATCGCGACCGCGAATTCTGAACGCCATCAACGCCGAGCCGTCCGTTAGATTGGCGCCGAGCCAGTCCCAGCCGAGCGCATTCGCGTCGAGCAGCGTGCTCGACCATTCATGATCGAGCCACGCGGCGCCCGTGACGACCGTGCCGTCCTTCGATCTGCCGCCCGCCGCGGCTGGTCGAACGACAGTGCCGGTTACGCGCAAGTGCGGCTCGCTGTAGTAATAGCTCGCCTGTTCAGGCCGCGGACCTTTGCGCGAATAGCCGCGCTCGCCCTGGAGCAAGGGCGCTTGCGTTGGCGTCAGCGCGAGATGCAGCGAGAAGCCGTCCGCGTCGACCGTGACCTCGTAGTGGCCGTCCGCGGCGCGAACGATTTTCCATGCATCGAGCTTGACGTCGGTGTTGTCCGGCTTCGCATAAGCGAGTCCGAAACCCTGGCGGGCAATGCGCTGATCGTGCGCAAGATGCCCCAACGCCGGATCGCTCAACGCGGCATGCGCGATGATCAATTGCGACGGCGCGAACGCGCTCGGATCGGCCGGATCATGACCCGTTGCCGAGCGAAAGAACGTGATCTGAAAACCGAGCGGCTGTTTGTCGGGCGTATCAAGCCAGCCGGTTGCGTACCACCACTCGGTGCGAAAACCGTCATGCGCGCCGCTGTCTTGCGCCAGCGAGATCGAATGGCCCGGCGTTACCGCTGCAAACTCCGGCGTCGCGGCGAACACCGACGAAGCCAGCAAAACGCCCGCGCAAAGTAGCGCCCGCATCACCAATCCTCCTTCACCGCGCGCACCGCATCCACCGACACCGCGCCGCGTCCCGCGATCACCGCCGTCGAGCACGACGAAGCCAGCATCACCAGCGCGACCGTGCCCAGCACGGTCCACGGAACGTGCAGCGACATGCTCCAATGAAACGATTGCGGATTGACGACGAACACCAGAATCAGACTGATCGCGAAGCCGAGCGCGAAGCCCATCGCAATGCCGCAAGCGGTAAGCATGCCGCCTTCGAGCGCGAGAATCGCGAGAATCTGCGAGCGCGTCACGCCCACGTGCCGCAGCATGCCGAACTCGCGAGCCCGCGCGAGCGTCTGCGCGGAAAACGTCGCGGCCACGCCGAACAGGCCGATCACGATCGCCACCGCCTCCAGCAGATAAGTGACCGCGAAGCTCCGGTCGAAGATGACGAGCGTGCGCGCGCGAATCTCGCCGGGTAGCGACAGATCCAGCGATGCGCCGAAGGGCAGCGCGCGCAATCCCGCGATCACGCGTTCGACGCTCGTTCCCGGCTGCACGGTCACGGCCACATCGGTCGCGCTCGTGTCGGCGGTCAGGCGGCGATAGTCGGCGAGCCGTATCTGGATCGCGCCCGTCTGCCGCACGTAATCGCGCCACACGCCGGCCACGACGAACACGTGGCCGCGCTCGCCAAGCGGCAATTGCACGCGCCGGCCAAGCTGGTACCCATACAGATCGATCATGGCTTCGGATACCCAGATGGGTGTTTCGCCTTCGTGAAGCTCGGACGGACTCAGTATCGCGCCGGTCATTTGCAGGTTCGCGCCGGGATCGGCGGCGTCGATTTCACGCGCGAGCACGGCGATGCCCGGGCGCGCGGGATCGAGCGTGAGATGCGACGTGCGGGCGAACGCGGCCCTGCGGATGCCGGGCACGGCTGCGAGCAGCGTCTGTTCAGCGGGACGCAAGCCGCCGGTATCGCCGTTCGGTGCTGCGCGCACGTACAGATCGGCCGACAGCAGATGACCCAGCCAGTCCTCGACGGAAACACGGAAGCTGGCCACCATGATCGCCATCGCGACGATCAGCGCGAAGCTCGACAACACGCCGCCCATCGCGATCGACGCGTGGCCCGGCGCATTCGCGAGACGCGCCAGCGCGAGTGTGCCCGCCGCGCCCACGCGACGCCGCGCACCGAACGCACGGCTCGCCGCGCCGAAGATGAGCGCGGTCACGCGCGGCATCAACGCGATCCCGCCGAGCAACAACAGCGCGACGGCGAGATAGCCGGCAATCGGCGCATCGAACAAAGGCGGCAATCGCGTGAGAACGGCGGCGGCGAGCAGGCACAGTAGAGCGGGCCACGGCGTGGCGAGCCGCGCCAACGCGCCTTCCTCGGCGCCCGCCTTGAGCGCGGCCGCGGGCCTCGCGCGGGCCGCTTCCAGCGCCGGGGCGAGACTGCCGAATACCGACACCGCGATTCCCAACGTCAGAAACAGCGCGCTGGCGAGCGGTTCGAAGCCGACTTGCGGCTCTACGCCGGGAAAGTAGCCGCCGCCAAGATCGCTGCCGAAAAAACGCAGCGCGCCGCTGGCCATCGCATAGCCGAGCGCGAGACCGGAGAGCGAGCCGAGCAGCCCGAGCAACGCGCCTTCCATCAGGATCTGGCGCAGCAACTGGCCGCGTGTCAGTCCGAGTACGCGCAGCATCGCGAACTGCGCACGCCGCCGCACGACGCTCAGCGCCTGCGTCGAAAACACGAGGAACGCGCCGGTGAAAAGCGCGACCAGCGCAAGCACGTTCATGTTGATTCGATAAGCGCGCGACAGACGATCGGTGCGGCTCTCGGCATCGCGTGTTTCGGCGATCACCCACTGGTTGCCCAGGCGTGTCTGCAGTTCACGCCTGAAGCGCTCGCGATCCACACCGCGTTTGAGCAGCAAGTCGACGCGCGAGAGCTTGCCGGCATTGCCGAACTTCCATTGGGCGGCGGCGATGTCCATCACCGCGAGCCGCTGACCCGGACGCGTTCTCACCAGGCCGCCGGCCACGCGCAAATGCACGATGGACGTGCCGCTTCGCAGCGCGATGCGGTCGCCGGTTGTCACCTTCAACCATTGCTGCGCCGCCGTGGAGAGAAACACCGTGTCGCTCGCGAGCGTATCGAACGGCCGGTCCGGCGACGGCACGCCGGTCAGATCGGGCGCAATGCGGCTCGCCTTGAAGACGTCGATGCCGAGCACCGGCAGCGCGGCGCTTTGATTCGGCACGGTGACGTCGAGCGCGAGCACGGGACTCGCCAGCGCGACGCCGGGCTCGGTTGCGAGGCGCGGATAAACGGACTCGTCGAATGAAGCGTGCGCGCCGCGCACCTGAAGATCCGCGACGCCCGAGAGACTGCGGGCCGCCGCGGAGAATTCAATGAAGGCCGCGCTATTGATCAATTGCACCGCGTAACCGAGCGCCACGCCGAGCGCGATGGTGGAGATCGCGACCAGCGCGCGTCCGCGATGACTGCGCCATTCGGCGCCGAGCAGCCAGCGCGCGAGCAGGCGGTGTCCGGGCGTGCGCGGCAGTGAACGTGGCTCAGTGCGCGTCATCGTCGGATCGCGCGGTGTGCCCGGACGATGCGTGCAAACCGCGATCGCTCAGAATCAGAATGCGGTCGGCGATTGCGGCGGCGGCTTGCGAGTGCGTAACCATGATCGTGGCCGCGCCCGTCGCCTTGCTTTGCGCGCGAAACAGGGCGAGCACGTCGTGCGCGGTATCGGGATCGAGATTGCCGGTGGGTTCGTCGGCGAGAATCAGTTTGGGATGATGCACGAGCGCGCGCGCGATCGCGACGCGCTGCAACTCGCCGCCGGAGAGTTGGCGCGGAAAATCGTCGCCGCGGCCGCTCAAGCCGACCGCCGCGAGCATGTCGAGCGCACTGGCCGTGGACAGATTGTTCAGCAACAGTGGCAGCGCAACGTTTTGCGCGAGCGTGAGATGCGGCAGCACGTGGAATGCCTGAAACACGAAGCCGAGTTTTTGCCGGCGCAGACGCGTGGCCGCATTGTCGTCGAGACGCGCAACGGCGCTTCCGTCGATGACCACCTCGCCGCTATCCGCGCTGTCGAGACCGGCGATCAGATTGAGCAGCGTCGACTTGCCGACGCCCGAGTCGCCCATGATCGCGACGAATTCTCCCTGCTCCAGCGTGAAATCGAGTTGCGCCAGCACGATGCGGCCGGCGCCATAGCTTTTGCTCAGCCCGCGGCACTCGAGCGCGGGAACGGCAGTGTCCTCACCAGGCATGCGGTATCCGGTCAGTCAGGCAGAAGAGGGCGGCGTGGCGGCGGCCGATGAATGTGCGCGCCGCGCATGCGTGTTGTTTGTGAACCGGCGCAGTATAAGCGGCTTGCCGGCGTGGCGCAGGGCTCGCCGCGCGCGCTCCGGGACGCGCTTCATTATCGTTCGCCGCCGTACCCCGATGGAACAGCGCTTGCTGCGACCCAGCGGCGGTCGACGACTGCTCGCCAGCCTCAGCGCGGCGAAAACGTCCTTTCCGGAGTGCACCATGACCAGCCAGATCTCACAGCAACTTATCGACACACAGAGCGCCGGCATCGCCGCTTTTGGCGACTTCGCGCAACGTGCGTTCGAGGGTTTCGAAAAAGTGACGCAGTTGAATGTGCAGGCGATCAAAACGAGTCTCGCGGAACGTCAGGCGATTGTGTCCGAAGCGCTGTCGCCTGCCTCGCCATTCGACCTGTTCTTTTTGCAGACGCAACTGACCGAAGCCGCCGCGACCAAGGCGAAAGCCTACGTGACGCATCTCGGCGAAATCGTCGCGCAGAATCAGCTTGAATTGATCGCCACGGCGCGGCAGGGCTTCGCGAACTACGCGCGCGAATTCGAGGCGTGGATCAGCGCCGCCGGCGACGACGCGCAGCAAACGGGTGCGGACGCGGCGTACCCGATGCTTCCCTCGGCAACCGCGATCAGCGAGACGGAGCAACAGACCGACGTCGCGATCCTCGACAGTACCGGCAACGTGGTGTCGGGGCGCGGCTCGCGCCGGCGCTCAACGAATTAGGCGCGAACGTAATAGGGCGATGAGAAGAACCTGCTCCCGTCACCGAATACTTTCAAAAACATAACATCGCGCAGTTCAGTCGCGCGTTCCTCTTCTCCTCATGCCTCGCTTTGGGGCATGCAGCCCTTCGTCTTCCTCGTTTGACGAGTGACGGAATGTGCGTCTGCACATTCCGTCTTTTCGTTCAAGAGCGTTCCTGGCAATGGCGCATTTCGCCTAGTACTTTTTTTCATTGATGCGCTGCAAAATCTTTTATATAAGGGTAATCTCCTACTCCTTGCTGATTTGCCTCAAAGAAACGTCGTTTAGCGCCGCCCGACTTCCTCAGCGAACCAAAGCCTTCAAATCCGTTTCAATGCTTTCTCATTTGAAAGTATTGGAGGGGTGTTTTGCACTCGTTTTCGCACACCAAGTATCCAAGAACACATGCCATTGCCTCCGCTTCTCAGTCTGCTCATCTGGATCCCCATTGTTGCCGGCCTGGTCGTGCTGCGCGCCGGATCGGACAAGGCCCGCGGCCGCACCCGCATGCTCGCTCTCGCCGGTGCGGTGGCGGGCTTCCTGCCGGTCATTCCGCTGGTCGCGAATTTCCGCAACGACGTCACGTCGATGCAGTTCGTCGAGAACGTCCGCTGGTCGCCCACCTTCGATATCGCGTGGCATGTGGGGGTGGACGGGATTTCGTTGTGGCTCGTCGCGCTGACCGCGCTCACGACGATCATCATCGTGGTGGCTTCGTGGGAGTCGATCACCGAGCGCACCGCGCAGTACTTCGGCGCGTTCCTGATGTTGTCCGGTTTCATGCAAGGCGTGTTCACGTCGCTCGACGGCATGTTGTTCTTCATCTCGTTCGAAGCGACGCTGATTCCGCTCTATCTGCTGATCGGCACGTGGGGGCATTCGAACCGCTCCTACGCCGCGGTGAAGTTCTTCTTCGTCTCGTTCCTCGGCTCGCTGATGATGCTGATGTCGATGCTGTATCTGTATAGTCAGACGCACAGCTTCGACCTCGCGCTATGGCGTGAAACGCGCCTCGGCACCATGCCGCAAGTTCTGATCTTCCTGGGCTTTCTCGCCGCCTTCGGCGTGAAGGTGCCGATGTGGCCGCTGCATAGCTGGCTGCCGGACGTTCACCTCGACGGTCCGACCGGCGCCGCCGTGATGATCGGCATGCTGAAGCTGGGCGGTTATGGCCTGCTGCGTTTCGCGTTGCCGATCGCGCCGCAGGCAAGCCACTTCTTCGCGCCGATGATGATCACGCTGTCGCTCGTCGCGGTGATCTATGCGAGCCTGCTGGCGCTCGTGCAAACCGACATGCGCCGTTTGCTCGCCTATTCGACGGTCGCGCACATGGGGCTCGTCACGCTCGGTCTGTTCGTCTTCAACCGCATCGGCCAGGCCGGCGCGATCGTGCAGATGCTGTCATACGGCGTGGTGTCCGGCGCGATGCTGTTGTGTACGGGCATGCTGTACGACCGCACGAAAACCGCGTCGATCGCCGAATACGGCGGCGTCGCCAATACGATGCCGCGCTTCGCCGCATTCGTGATGCTGTTCTCGATGGCCAATATCGGCCTGCCGGGCACCTCGGGTTTCGTCGGCGAGTTCATGGTGCTGATGGGCGCGATCCGCTTCAACTTCTGGATCGGCTCGATCGCGGCTTCCACGCTGATCCTGAGCGCGGCCTACACGCTGTGGATGTACAAGCGCGTGATCTTCGGCGCGATTGCCAATGCACGCGTCGCGAAGCTTCGGGATCTGGGCAAGCGCGAGTTTGCGTTGCTCGGCGCAATGGCGTTGCTCGTGCTCGCCATCGGCCTCGATCCGAAGCCGTTTACCGATGCGATCGATCCTTCGGTCGGCACGCTGCTGGCGCAATCGGAGCGGTCGGTACGTCCCGCGGAGTCGGCGCCGGACGGCGGCGATCATTTGCAGGCAGCGGTTCCCGCCGCAGCGGCGGTCCGCACGCCGGGCTGATGCGGCGGGGTGCATTGCGGGTGCGGCATGTGCGGCGCGGATGCTGCGTCAAAAACAGTTCTGCGCGCTTCGATACAAGCCTCTTGAATCACGCTCTTGCATGACGCGGTGGTTCAGATTCTCGTGCAGGTCGTCGTGCATCCGGTTTTCTTCCCGCACATGAAGACCTCTGGTTTGGAAGCGTGCTCGTTCACAGCGCTGACCGCGCTCATGTGATCGGCGCGTCTTGAAGGGTTTTTTGTGCCGACAGGCATATGGCGCGCCGTGGGCTCGACGGCTTTCAGATTGACCCGCCCACCAACACCAGTTAGCATCGTTTCCATGATCGCTTCTATTCTTTCCCGTCCGCATTCTTTGCGCGCATGCTGTCACAGCCTGCCGAGGGGAGCTTGCGTCTAGCGAGTCGAGCTGAACACGTCCGTATCCCTGAGGCCACTCGTCACACGACCGGTGGCTTTTTTCATTCATGAAGCACTCAGCGCGAAAGAATCAAAATGCCGCTCACCCTGTACGACACGTGGTCGCGCGCCTTGCGCGCTTTCAAGCCGATTCGCGCGAATCACGTTGGCCTCTACTGCTGCGGCCCCACCGTGTACGACCACGCGCATATCGGCAATCTTCGAACGTATGTGTTCGAAGACGTACTGCGGCGCGTGCTGACGCTGAACGGCTACATCGTGCGGCACGTCGTCAACATTACCGACGTCGGCCATCTCGTCTCCGATGCGGACGAAGGCGAAGACAAGATGGAAAAGGGCAGCCGGCGCACCGGCGAATCCGCATGGGCGATTGCCGAACGGTACACGTCGGCGTTCATGGACGACTGGCGCGCGCTCAATTTGCTGGAGCCCGCCGTCTGGTGCCGCGCGACCGATCACATTGCCGAGCAGATCGACTTTATCGACGGGCTCGAGCGCAATGGCTACACGTACACGACGACGGACGGTGTCTACTTCGACACGAGCAGGCAGGACGATTACGGCTATTTGGCGCGTCTCGACGCAGCGGGCCTGCATGCCGGCAAGCGGATTGCGCTTGGGGAAAAGCGGCATGCGACGGACTTCGCGCTGTGGAAATTCAGCCCGCCCGGCGCCACGCGTCAAATGGAATGGGACAGTCCGTGGGGACGCGGTTTTCCAGGCTGGCATATCGAGTGCTCGGCGATGTCGGCGAAATATCTCGGACCGTGGTTCGATATTCATTGCGGCGGTGAAGATCACATTGCCGTGCATCACAGCAATGAAATCGCGCAGACTCAGGCGCGCCACGGCACGCGACTCGCAAATTTCTGGATGCACGGCCATTTCCTCACGCTGGACACCGGCAAGATGTCGAAGTCGGGAGGTGACTTTGTGCGCCTGAGGACGTTGAGCGAGCGCGGCATCGATCCGCTTGCCTACCGTTATTTGTGCCTGAGCGCCCATTATCGGAGCAGTTTACGTTTTAACGATGCCGCGCTGAATGCGGCGCAAGCCGCGTTGGAACGCTTGCGCCGCACTTACGCACAGTGGCCGGAGGGCGGCACGCCGGACGCGAATTGCATGGCCCGCTTCAAGGCCGAGGTCGATCTGGATCTGAACCTGCCGCGCGCACTGGCGGTGTTGTGGGACGTGGTGAGGAGCGAATTGCCTGCCGCGACGCGAAGAGCGACCGTCGATCGCCTGGATGCGGTACTCGGTCTCGGTCTCGCTGACTGGCGAGACGACACCGCCACGATTCCCGCGGAAGTCGCGCTACTGGCGCAAGAGCGCGTAAAGGCCCGCGAGGCCAGGCGTTGGAGCGAAGCCGACCGTCTGCGTGATGCGTTGCGAGCGGCGGGCTGGCATGTGGAAGACAGCTTGAGCGGGCAAGTGCTGCGGCCGCTCGATAAACCGCGATAGTGCGGCGCTGGATCGCGGCGCCGACCGTCCGCGCGCACCGCTCGCAAGATTGTGGGCACAATTGACAAAGGCGCGAGCCGCGCCGCCCATCACCAACCCAGCACCAACCCAGCACCAAAAGGAGCCCCCATGAGCCAGCTTCAACCCATCGACTATTCCACCGCATCCCCGCAAGTCAAAGCGGTCTACGACGACATCAAGCAGACCCGCCAGGTGGACGACGTCAACAACTTCTGGAAATTCATCGCCAACCATCCGCCGACACTCGCGCGCACGTGGGACAGCCTGAAAGACGTCATGGCGCCGGGCGCGCTCGATCCGCTGATCAAGGAACTGCTTTACGTCGCGGTGAGCGTGACCAACAATTGCGGCTATTGCGTGGCGAGCCACACGGCCGCGGCGCGGCGCGCCGGCATGACCGACGAGATGTTCGGCGAACTGCTGGCGGTGGTCGGCATGGCGAACGAGACCAACCGTCTCGCCGTGGGCTATCGCGTACCGATCGACCCCGCGTTCGAATAGCCGAACGCGGCGTTAGCGTTAAACGCAACGCGCCTTTAACGCGCGCTCCATTCCGCGAGCAGGCGAGGCAACCCGGCCATGTCCCGAAAGATCTGCACCGCGCCCGCGCCATGCAAGGCGGTGGCGCTGCTGTGGCCCAACTCGCTCGGGCAATAGCCGAACACGGTGGCGCCGGCGGCCACGCCCGCCGTTGCGCCCGTCACCGTATCCTCCACCACCGCGCAACGGCGCGGGTCCACGCCCAATGCGGCGGCGGCCGCCAGATAAACGTCGGGATACGGCTTGCTGCGAGGCGTTTCGTGACCGCTGAAAATCCGCCCTTCGAAGCACTCGAGAATCCCCGCCTTGGCGAGTTGCAATTCCACCTTGACGCGGTCCGCGCCCGACGCCACCGCAATGCGTCCGTTCAGCGCCGAATGAAGCGCGCGCACCGCGGCCGCCGCGCCCGGAATCGCCACCAGTTCCCGATCGAGCGCCGCATTGCGGCGCGCGCGAAACTGCATGAGCCAGTCCGCCGTGATCGCGTAGCCGGTGCGCGCCTCGATCAACGCCGCTTCGTCTTTCACGGCCTTGCCGACAAAAATGCGCATCGTCTCTTCGACGCTCAAATGCCAGCCCAACTCGCCGAGCATGTCGGTGAGCACGCGGTTGGTGATGGGTTCTGAATCGACGAGCACGCCGTCGCAGTCGAAGAGTACGGCGTCGAAGGGAAAATCGGCCATCTGGCGGGTACGGATAAAAGTTCGTGGAGCCGGCAAGGATACCTCACCGGCTCTCACGACGCCGCGCAGCGCGGCGGCAGCGCGAGGCATCCATACGCCGTCACGCTTCAGGACTTGCCGTCCTGATACCCGTCGCTCAACGTTTTCATGAACGCGATGATGTCCTGTATGTCCTGATCGTTCATCGCGGGCTGATCGCCGAACTTGCGATCGAACGGCGCGTCGCCGACATCGACGTTGGCGTGATACTGCGCCGGCAGATCGTCGTACTTCCGCACCTTGCCGGCCGCGTCGCGCGGATAGATCTTTTCCGGCGCGGTATTGCGCAGGTTATAGAAGTCCATCACCTGCTTCAGATCGTGATACACGCCGTTATGAAAAAACACCTTGCGGTGCGCCGCATTGCGCAAGGTCGGCGTCAGGAACATCCCGCAGTACTGCGTCTGTTGTGCGAGATCATGGCGAAACGGCCCGCATACGCCCATGTCGAAGAAGGTCGGGTCCTTGTTGGCCGGAATCGCCGGATTGCGCGGCACGCCCAGCGCTTCATACTGCGTGTCGGTGAAGAGCGGCGGCAAGCCGTCCTTGCTCGGCTGGCTCAAGTGGCAGCCCGCGCAGTTGGCCTTGTCTTTATCGTTGAATAGCTGCAAGCCATGCAGTTCGGCACGCGTGAGACGCGCCTTGCCTTCGAGCCAGTCGTCGTACTTGCTGCTGAACGCATGAAACGACCGGTCCTCGATCTGATACCGACCCACGGCGAACATCGCCTCGGAAATCAACAGGCTCGGGTTGCCGACGATAGCGGGGCCGAACAGTTGCCTGAACTGATCCACGTACCGGGTTTGCAGCAGCTTGCGCGCGACATCCTCCGGCGTGGCATTGGCCATTTCCACCGGATTCGTCAGCGGCCCAAGCGCCTGGTCCTGCAACGTATCGGCGCGGCCGTCCCAGAACAAGCCGCCTTGCGGCACCATCGCCGGAGCGGCGGGCGCGGCGAGCGCGGTCTTTTGCGCGCGCTGCATGCCCGCGGCCTGCGACGCGAGTTGCGTCATGTCCACCGGCGCGTCGGTGTCGCCCTGATCCGGGCCGATGCTGAACGGCGCCTGCCGGTACAGGTACGTCAGCGAAGGCGGCGGCCGGTAGCCCGCCTGATTCAGATGCGCGCCGCCGAACTGCACGGGGAACGCGTTATCCGGCCCATACGAATGCTGCGGCGAGTGGCACGACGCGCACGATTGCGTGCCGGAAGCCGACAGGCTCGTGTCGAAGAAAATCTGTTTGCCGAGCAGCGCGACCGCGCTCAGCGGTGCGTTTTGCGGACGCAGCAAATGAACCGGATGCGGATTCGCGCCGGTGAGCTCCTCGACGATCGCGCCCACCGCGGGCGGCATGCGCTCGGGGTAGAGCAGCGCATACGCGCAATAGGCGACGAAGGCGAGCGCGATGCCCGCCGCGCTCCATGCAAGCCGTTTGCGCCGCGAGCGGCGGGCGATCGCCGGACCCGGCTCGCCGCCCGCGGGCAAAGGCGATGGCAAGGTGGCGTCTGAAGAATGGTTCATGGCGTTGGTGACAAGTAACTCGATTGGTGCGATCAAAACGCGAATCGAGCCAGCACCTTTGCACTGGCTCGACGCCTGATTACATCTCGCGGTCTTTCACGCTGAATTTGAAACCTTGCTTGCGGGCGCGATGCACGAACACGGCTGTGTGGATCGCGCCACGCACGGCATGAGGCATGAGCGCGCTCAAATAGCCGGCGGCGCAGAGAGCTTCGTGCCCAGGTTCGGATCGAGATACAGCGGCGGCGTCTTGCCCGCGCCCGCGAAGTCGAACAGGTTCATGATGCTGCCCGCGCTCGCGTCGAACGAACCGCCGCCGAGGCGTTGGCCGCCCAGCCAGTTGTCCTCGATGAAGCGCACCACGGAGGCCTGCGTGATCGGCGTGTCGTCGACGAAATTGACCTTGGCCCACGGCGACACCACGATAAACGGCGTGCGCGTACCCGGACCGCAACGGCCGTTCACCGCGCCGCCGTTCACGCCTTGCGGCTGCACCGCGCCCGCCGCCGTGCACTGACCCGCGCCGGAGAGGTTGTCGCTGCCGGCCACCGTCTTGCCGCCGGCCGATTGCACGGTGGTCGAGTCGAACGACGAACTCGTCGGCGCCTTGAAGCGATGGTCGTACCAGCCGTCCGAATCGTCGTAGGCGACGATCACGGCGGTGTTCTTCCAGTCAGGCTGCTGTTCCAGGAAGTCGACCACCTTCGTGACGAAGGCCTGCTCGTCGATCGGATCGGAGTTGCCCGGATGGCCGTCTTCCACGGCGGGCGCTTTCAGGAAGCTCACCGACGGATAGTTGCCCGCCTTCACCGCGGCGAAGAAGTCGTCCGTGTCGTACTGGTGGTGAACCGGCGTGGCGGTGTTGTCGAGCGGATCGGTCGAGCCGATCAGCGCCGTCGACGACGGACGCGTATGCGCGAGGTTGGCCGTGCTCGCGTAATACTGGAACCACGCATGATGCTGCACGTAGTCGGTCTTGGTCGCGTTCAGCACTTGCGAGAACGTGGAGCGCGCGCAGCCGGTGGTGCCGTTCGCATTGACCGTCTGCAGGTTGAAGCCGCCCATGAAGCCGCCCCACGTGAGGCCCTTCGCGTTGAGCAGGTCGCCGATGTTCCTGTTCTGCGACGACATCGTGCCCGTCACGGTGCTGTGCGCCGCGATCGTGCAGACGTCGCCGGTCGGGTCGAGATCGCCGACCATCGTGAAGCCGCCCGTCGAATCGGGAATCGCGTTGGCGGAAGTGCCGCCCGACACGATCACGCCGTTGTTCTGCCCCGACACGACGGCGAGCGCGCCCGGCGTCGACGGACCGTAGGTATCGGTGTACGCGTTCTGGTTCATCGCGAAGTTCTGCGCGTAGTTCCACAAGGCGGTGACGGTATTGCCGTCGAAGTAGCCGAGCACCTGGCCCTTCGTCGCAAACGCGCCGGTGCTGCCGGCAATCGTCGAACCCGCCGCCGTGAAGAGCGGGAACGAGTCCATCGCGCCGTTGTTGTAGGCGAGCTGTTCCGCGGCATACGCGTGATTCTGGCTCGCCGTGTTGGCCTGCGAGCGGTCCAGACGGAACGGCAGCAGATCGGCTGCCGGCAGACCGAGGCCGAGAATCGTCACGAGGCCGACCGTGCGGCCCGCCGTATTCGGCGAGGTGGGCAGCGCGTTCGGGTTCGTCGCGATGAGGTTGTTGCTGCTGAGGTTGTTGACCGCCGGCGTGCCGGCCGCCGCCGTGAATTGCGGCTCGCCGACCGGGTTGGCGGCTTGCGGGTAGGTCGCGAAGTAATGATCGAACGACACGTTCTCGCCGAAGATCACGACCACGTGCTTGATCGGCGTGGCCGTTGCAACGGCGTCCTGCGCCGACACCATCGCGGCGGGCGCGGACGCGCTCGGGCTCACGGTATCGTTGCCGCACGCGGCGAGCGCGAGCAGCGCCGCAAGCGGAATGGGTAAGAGGGTTCTACGGAACATGTGACGGGCTCCAGATTCGACTTCGCCGTTCAGCGTTTCCATCGACGTGCGTGTGGAAATGAGCTGGGGATATTGTTAGAAAGGGTGCTGATGGTCTTGCCGCAAGAAACTGCGCGCATTGAAACACCCGCTGATTAAGATTTCGGGGCGTGGACATTACGTCACCTCTCGATCGCCATTCGTTTGCATAACTCAGGCTGTCGTTCCGCTGACATGCGGCGGCCGGGCAGCCGCCGCGCCTGCCTCGATTCGCGCGCGGAAGTATTGCGCGGTCGCCTTCAACCCTTCGTCGAGTCCGGTTCGCGGCTCCCAGCCGAACAACTCGCGCGCGCGCGAAATATCCGGCCGGCGATGCCACGGATCGTCGGTCGGCAAGGGCCGCAGTTCGAAGCGCGATGAAGAACCGGTCAACTGGACGATGCGCCCGGCGATCTCCAGCATGCTCACTTCATGCGGATTGCCGAGATTGACCGGGCCGCCCGGATCGTCCGCCGTGTTCATCAAGCCGATGAACGCGTCGATCATGTCGTCCACATAGCAGAACGAGCGGGTTTGCGAACCGTCGCCGTAGAGGGTGATGGGCTCGCTGTGCAAGGCCTGCATCATGAAGTTCGAGACCACGCGGCCATCGGCGGGATGCATGCGCGGCCCATACGTATTGAAGATGCGCGCGATACGGATCGACAGCCCGTGCTGGCGCCGGTAGTCCATGAACAGCGTTTCGGCGCAGCGCTTGCCTTCGTCGTAGCACGAACGCGGGCCGATCGGATTCACATGGCCCCAGTAGTCCTCTTTCTGCGGATGCACGAGCGCGTCGCCGTACACCTCGCTCGTCGACGCCTGGAAGATTTTCGCCTTCACGCGCTTCGCGAGTCCCAGCATGTTGATCGCGCCGTGCACGCTGGTCTTGGTGGTCTGCACCGGATCGTGCTGATAGTGGACCGGCGAGGCCGGGCAGGCGAGGTTGTAGATCTCGTCCACTTCCACGTAGAGCGGAAAGGTCACGTCGTGCCGCATCAATTCGAAGTTGGGGCAATCGAGCAGATGCGCGATGTTGTCCTTCGTGCCGGTGTAGAAGTTATCCACGCACAGCACGTCGTGCCCTTGCATGACGAGCCGTTCGCACAAATGCGAGCCGAGAAAACCGGCGCCGCCGGTGACGAGAATCCGCTTGCGGGTGAGTTCTTTCATGATGTGTTCTCGATAGTGGAGCGCGTCGGTTTCGCGGGCCGGCCGGCTCAGGCGGTGACTTGCAGCAGCGCGTCGTGCCAGTCCTGCGCGAAGCGGTCGATGTGAAAGCGCTCCAGCGCCGTGCGCCGCGCGCCTTCGCCGAGACGCCGCGCTTCGTCCGGATCGCGCAGCAGGTCGTTCATTGCGTCGACGAGCGCATCCACGTCGGTATGCACGAAGCCGTTTTCGCCGTTGCGGATCACGGTGGCGAGTTCGGTGGTGGCGAGGCCGACGATCGGCATGCCGATCGTCATCGCCTCCACGATCGCGAGGCCGAGACTGGTCCAGCGAATCGGATTGAAGAAGAAGCGATAGCGCGCGCTGAACCCGGCGAGATCGAGATTGCCGACTTCGCCGAGCCCGCCCAGCCGCTCGGCGTCCATGCCGACCAGATCGAGCGGCACGCGCGTGCGCACCTCGCTGAACACGTCCGCGCCGAGCCGGCGTCCGCGCTGCGCCAGATGGTTCACCACCACGATGCCGCGCCCCAGTTCGCCGGTGTAGCGCACGCGCTCGGGCACCACCACGCCATGCTCGATGACGCGGGTGGGCGTGACGCCGCAATCCCACATCAGGCGGTTGAAATGCGTGACGTGTACCAGCAGCGTGTCGGGATCGTCGACCCAATGCCATTGCTGAAACGGATTGTCCTGCGGCGGATCGTGCTCGACATAGACGCGCGGCAAGCGCCGTTGCGCTTCGCTCAGCACATGCTCGCGGTCGTGTTCCCAATGCGTCTTGTGCTGATACAGGATGACGTCGAATTCCTGGTTGCGCACGTCCTCCGCGTCGACCTCGTGAACGTTGTCGCCCCACGGCAGCA
Organism: Paraburkholderia sp. 22099; assembly: GCF_052045835.1. NCBI lineage: Bacteria > Pseudomonadati > Pseudomonadota > Betaproteobacteria > Burkholderiales > Burkholderiaceae > Paraburkholderia > Paraburkholderia sp. 22099. The sequence goes on from NZ_JBQEPU010000038.1 coordinate 50,942, forward strand.
CGCCGACCTTGCCCGCATAACCGGGCGGATGGCCGGGCCGCGTGACGAGATAAAAATCGTGCGGCGCCTGGGTGAGGTAGTACAGATAGTTGCCGTGCACGTGCCAGGTCAGCACCCGCAGGCGGCGGCAGTCACGCAGCATGATGCGGCTCCTGAAAACCGGGGTTGCCGGATGACGCGTGCAGCGCGTACGGCTGCGCCGGGCGCGCGTCGCCAACTCGCGCAAGCTGCGCGCGCGCCGTCTCCACCACGCGTTCGACGCCGATGTTCAACGCGCACGGATGACCATACGGACAGTCGCGGAACATGCACGGCCGGCACGCCGGATAGTCGGCCAGCACGCGATGCCGTTCGTGGTCGAGTGGCGCCCAGCGCCGCGTGTCGCTGCCCGAGGCGATCACGACCGAGGCGGTGTCCATCGCCGCCGCGATATGCGACATGCCGGTGTCGTTGCACACCACCAGCCGCGCGTGGTCGACCAGCGCGGCGAGTCCGCCCAGCGAGGTCGCGCCGCCCAGGTGCAGCGCGGGCGCGGTCATCGCGCCGAGCGCCGCGCCGGTGACCGGCGCTTCCGCCGCGGTGCCGGTGATCGCGATCTGCCAGCCGTCGGCGGCGAGTTGGTCCGCGACCTGCGCGAAGCGCTCGGCGGGCCAGCGGCGCGACGGCAACTGCGCGCCCGGATGAATCAGCACCAGCCGATGCGCTTCGATGCCATGCCCGGCGACGAGCGACGCGTATTCGGCCGCGTCCTGCTCGGTTAGCGGAAACGACAGACGGGGCGCGATGACCGGCGCGCCGAGCGCGCTCATCAACGCGAGATAGCGCTCGGATTCCGGCAGGTGCTCGGGCCAGGCAATGAAGCCGCCCTCGCGGTGCGGCTCGTTCGCCTGCACGAAGCCCGCATAGGCGCGGGCGCGGAATTCGAACAGCAGATCGTTCGCCACGCCGCCGCTGCCGTGCAGTTGAATGGCGAGATCGAAGTGGCGGGCGCGCATCGCTTCATGAAACGCGGGCAAGCCCGCATCCGTTTCCGGCTGCTCGGGAAAACCCGTCGCGCCGGGAAACACCACGAGTTCATCGACCAGATCGGTATAGCGATCGACGAACGCCTGCGCCCACGGCAAGCCGATCAGCGTGATATGCGCGTGCGGCGCGGCGAGCCGCAACGCGCGCAGCGCGGGCACCGCGCACAGCATGTCGCCGAGTTGCAGCGCGCGAAAAATGGCGATGCGGCGCGGCGCGAGCGCCGCGAAAAACGTGGGTGGAGTCATAGAAAGAACACCTTGAAACGGACAGCGCCGTAGAGCCGCCAGAAGATCGAGAGAAACGGAATCGGGATCGAGGTCCACGCCATTTCGGCGACGTGACGCCAGCCGAGGTCGCGTCCGCGCAAACGGCGCACGCAGAAGTAGCCGGTCAACGCGATCCATACGGTGAAGCCGGTGGAGGCGGCGGCAACGTCGCCCGCGAGGCCGCCGATCAGCGCGAGCAACGCCGCGCCGAGAATCGCGTAGTAGAGCAGCGGCGGCGTCGCGCGAATCCGCGTCCTGAAGAGTGCAGGGTGCTTCTTGAACAGCAGCGCGTCGAACTGGCTCTTCTTCTGCTGCGCGAGGCTCACGCCCCAACGCGCGGGCCGCACGGGGTGCACGACCACCGCATCGTCGGCGCGCACGATCTTGCCGCCCGCGTGCAGCAGCCTGAATTGCAGATCGGAGTCCTCGCGCCACGCCGACGTGAAACGTTCGTCGAAGCCGCCCGTCATCGTGAGGAAGCTGCGCACCACGAACGCGTTCGCGGTGGCGAACTCGGCGCGTTCCAGGCCGCTCGCGTCGGCTTCGTAATCGGTCGGCAAGGCGGGCAGCGGCACGACGATGCGGCCCGCGGCGGCGGCCGCGCCGTGCGCGAGCGCCGCGACGCCGTTGGCGAGCCATTGCCGGTTGGGCAGCGTGTCGTCGTCGGTGAAGGCGATCATCGGCGAACGGGCCACGCGCCAGCCGGCATTGCGCGCGCCCGCCGGTCCCTGGGTGCGCGTGACCGGCACATAGCGCAGCACGGGGCCGCGTGCCGCCTGGGCGTCGCGAAACCGTTCGACGCAGGCGCGCGTGCTGTCGTCGGGACCGTCGTCGCACACGATGATCTCGTAGCGCTCGGGCGCGAAGTCCTGGGCGATCAGCGCGTGCAGGCAGGCGGCGAGCATCGCCGGGCGCCGGTAGGTCGGCACGACCACCGAGACGTCCAGATGCGCAAGCAGCGCGCCGGGATAGCCGGCCGCGATCGGCTCCGCCGCGTGCTCCGGCATGTCGATCGAACCCAGCTCGATCGGTCCGCCCGCGGATGAACTCATGCGCCGGCTCCCGCTTTGCGCACGAGGAACGGGCCGATCACCAACGCGTCGAGCGGCGAGGTCCAGAACGATTCGACCGCGTCGCGCGGCGAATTCACCATCGGCTCGCCGCGCGTGTTGAACGACGTGTTCACCAGAATCGGCACGCCGGTGCGCTGCCTGAACGCGTCCAGCAGATCGTAATAGAGCGGATGCTGCGCGCGGTTCACGGTCTGCACGCGCGCGGTGCCGTCCACGTGACGCACGGCCGGAATGCGCGCGGCCTTGTCGGCGCGCACGTCGAAAATGAACAGCATGAAGGGCGCGACCTGGCCGTCGACGAACCACTCGCTCGCATGCTCTTCCATCACGACCGGCGCGACCGGGCGGAAGTCCTCGCGGTCCTTGATCTCGTTGAGCTTCGCCTGCATGCGTGGATCGATCGGCGAGGCGAGAATCGAGCGCGCGCCGAGCGCGCGCGGCCCGAATTCCGTGCGCCCCTGATACCAGCCGATCACCTGGCCTTCGGCAAGCAGGTCGGCGGTTTCCCCGGCGATGTCGATGAGCTGGCGATAGGGGACTTTGGACCAGCGCAGGAATTGCTCGATTTCCTCGTCGCTGTACTCGGGGCCGAGATAGGCGTGATCCATTCGCCAGCGGCGCGTGCGGTCGCCGAGCTTGCCGCGTTCCTGATAGTCGATCCACAGCGCCGCGCCGAGCGCGGTGCCCGCGTCGCCCGCGGCGGGTTGCACCCACACCGTGTCGAACGGGCCCGCGTCGCGCAGTTTCGAATTCATCACGCAGTTCAGCGCGACGCCGCCCGCCATCGTCAGCTTGCTCAAGCCGGTCTGTTCATGCAGCCAGTTGCCGAGTTGCAGCACCGTTTCTTCCAGCACGCGTTGCAGCGAATTGGCGATGTCGAAGTGACGCTGTTCGAGCGGGCCGCCACGTTCGCGCGGCGGGCCGAACCGTTCGACGAGGCGCGGCGCGTCCACCGTGTAGCTGCCGTCGCTGCGATAGCGCACGATCTCGCGGAACACGTCGACGTAGGCCGGCTTGCCGTATGACGCGAGCGCCATCACCTTGTACTCGTCGGATGAATGCAGGAAGCCGAGCCAATCCGTCACCGCCTCATAGAGCAAGCCGAGCGAATGCGGCAATTCCACCTGCTTGAGCCGCGTATAGTCGCCGCCGACGAATTGCCCCATGCTGGTCGTCACGCCTTCGCCGCGTCCGTCCATCGTGAGCACGGCGGTGTCGTCGAACGGCGCGGCGAGAAACGCGCTCGCCTCGTGCGCGAGGTGATGCTCGACGAAGTGCCACGTAAAGCCCTTGTCGCGGTCCACGCCCTGAAAACGCTTGCGCAGATGATGCGGCGCGCCGTCGAGCAATTGCCCCTTCGCATTGGCGATGTAGCTGAGAAAGAGCGGGTCCCACGGCGACGCGGACGGGTCCGTCAAGCGCGTGCTGGCCGGATCGAACGGCAGTTCGATGGTGGCGCCGGGGCGCCTGGGCATGCCGCCGAACAAGGCGGGATCGTATGAATAGGCGACGTGATCGACCTCGGCCAGCGTGATGCCGGCGGCTTTCAGGCAGTAGTCGATTGCGTCGAAGGGCAGTTGCCACGTCGAGAACGGTACGGGACGCTTGGCATGCTTGACGTGCGTGAAGCGCTCGTCTTCGGCGGCGGCGAGCACGACGCCGTCGCGCATAAGAGCCGCGGCGCTGTCATGGTAGACGGCATTGATTCCGAGTGTGTACATGAGCGTTCGCCATGAAGTGGGGTTTCAGGGGGCCACCGGTATGCCGGTGAATGGAGGCGGCGAGTCGGCGCGCGGGGCGTCTCCGGGCTCGTGCGCGGCCTGGGTGGCCGTTTCAGCCGCGCCGTCGACTGGTTGCCGATGCGCCTGCGCCTGTGCCCGCAAGTCCAGTGCCGCTCGCACGACCTCGCCGGGCGCGACGCCGAGCAGACACGCGTGATGCTGCTGCGGACACACGCTGCGATAGCACCAGCGGCATTCGACATCGCGAAACAGCACGCGATTCGGCGTTTGCCACGGCGTGTGCTGCGGATTGGTCAGCGCGTACAGATCGACCACCGGCGTCGCGAGCGCGGACGCGAGATGCACCGGACCGCTGTTATTGGAGATCAGCACGCTCGCGCGTTCGATCAACGCGGCGAGTTCGCCCAGCTTCAACGCGCCGCTCAAGTCGTGCAGTTGCTTGCGCACGCGCGGACCGGCCGTCTCGATCACGGCTTCGACCAGCGGCCGCTCGCTGGAACCGCCGGTAATCAGCACGGGCGCGCGGGTTTCGCGCGCGAGGCGCGCGGCCACCTTGCCGAAGCGTTCGGGCGGATAGCGCCGCGACGCGGCGGTCGCGCCGGGGTGCAGCACGATATAAGCGGCGTCGCCATCGATCCCGCGCGCCGCCAGTTGCGCTCGCAACGTCGCGCGGTCGTTCGCGTGGACGCTGAAGCGCATGCGCGTGTCCGCCGAGTGCGCACCGACCTGGCGCACCAGATCGAGCTGCCGTTCGACTTCATGGCGCGTGCGCTGCTGCGGCTCGGGTTCGCGCAACCAGTCGGTGAGCAGCGAGTAGGGGTTTTCGCGGCAATGCGCGAGACGGCGCGGAATGCCCGCGAGATAGCACAGCATCGCGGCGGGCAGCGGACTCTGGCTATACACCGTGAAGATCACGGCCGCGTCGAAGCCGCCGCGCCGCAAGCGCTCCTGCATCTGTTGATCGTCGGCGAGCGTGCGGGCGTTCGTATGCGGATTCGCGACCCAAGGCGCGTCGTATTCGATGACGTCGTCCACATCGTCGAGGAACGGCGCGAGCGCGACCCCGCTCTTCGAGCCGAGCAGCGTGAGATGACGGCCGGGCGCGCCCTCGCGCAATGCGTGCAGCGCCGGCGTGGTCATCAGCACGTCGCCGAGATTGTCGAGCCGCACGCACAGAATGCGCTTGACCTCGTCGCCCCAGCGCGTGACCGGTGACGTGTCCGGCACGCGGGCATGCGCCAGCATCGGCTGAACTAAAAGAAGCGGGGCGTTCGGCGCGTTCATTACACGGCTTCCTCGCCGGCCGGCGCGGCATGCGCCGCCGCGCCGCTGTCGCGCACGACGATTCGCGCCGCCTCGTACAGATCGACGGCGCGCGCGGTGGGCACGCGGCGCGGTCCTTCGAGCCATTCGGTTTCGTGACCGTTATCGAGCAGAATCGTGCGGCAGCCCGCGCGGTTGCCCGCTTCGACGTCGTCGAGAATGTCGCCGATGAACCAGCTTCGCGCGAGATCGAGCCGGTGCTCGCGCGCCGCGCGCAGCAGCATGCCGGGCGCGGGCTTGCGGCAATCGCAGAGTGTCGCGTACGGCGCCACGCTGCCGCGCGGATGATGCGGGCACCAATAGGCGCCGGCCAGCGTGGCGCCGCATTCGGCGAACATGCGGCGCAGTTGCGCTTCGACCTCGATCAACGCGGCACGCTCGAACTTGCCGAGCGCGACGCCCGACTGATTGCTGACCACGATCAGTTGGAACGGATGACCGGCCAGCAGCGCCAGCGCCTCGCGCGCGCCGGGCGCGAAACGCATCGACTGCGGGTCGATGTTGTACGGCACGTCGTCGAGCAACGTGCCGTCCTTGTCCAGGAAAACGGCGGTATCCAGCATGATGTGTCGCCTGCCCATAACGGATGCGAGTGGCCAGGCGCCGCGGCGCGCGGCGTGCCCTGGCGGATCGAAACGGCAACTGCCGGCTAGCGGAACGACGCGCCGGCCGCGGCGCGCAGCGGCACCTCCTCGCGCTCCTCGCGCGTGCGGGCGGGCGCAAGCCGCGCCGCGCGCCGATAGATTTGCGCAAGCGACTCGCCCACGCCGTGCCACGTGAATTCCGCGCGCGCCCGCGCGAGGCCCGCTTCGCCCATGCGGCGCGCGAGCGCCGGGTCGCGCCGCAATTGCTCCAGACGCGCGGCGAGCGCCGCCGGATCGCGCGGCGGCACGAGGAAACCGGTCACGCCGTCGGCCACCGAATAGCGGATGCCGCCGACATCCGCGCCGATCACCGGCGTGCCGCAGGCCATCGCCTCGACCGGCGTGATGCCGAACGGCTCGTACCAGGGCGTGGTCACGAACACGTCGGCGGCGCTATAGAAGTAACGCAGTTGCGCGCGCCCGCGCCGGCCGATGAAGGTGGTTTGCCCGGCCACGCCGCATTGCCCGGCGATGCCCCGCAGCCGCGCGATCTCGGGCGTGGCGAGCTCGTTGGGCGCGTCCGAGTTGCCGCCCACCACGTACAGTTGCGCGTGCGCGCCGAAGCTTTGCTTGAGCATGCCGACGCCGCGCACCACGTTGTCGATGCCCTTGCGCTGCACGAGCCGCCCCAGTTGCAGCACCGTAAATTCATCTTGCCGCCAGCCGAGCGTCTTGCGGGCCGTGGCGCGGTCGACCGGCTGGAACTCGTCGGCGTCGAAGCCGCACGGCACGATTTCGATGCGGGCGGGATCGGCCCGGTAGTGTTCGATCAGGTCGGCTTCGTCTTGCGGGCATTCGGCCACCACCACGTCGGATCGCGCGACGAGGTCGTCCTCGATGGTGAAGCGTTCGTCGGGAAAGCCGTCGTCCGCGCCTTGATGAAGGCGGCGCACGCGGCCGAGCGCGTGAAACGTCGTGACGAGCGGGATGCCGAGCGCGGCTTTTACCTTCAGCGCGGCGAGGCCCGACATGAAGAAGTTCGCATGCATCACGTCGTACGGTTGGCGCTCGCGCCGGAAGAACTCGATCAGAAACGCGGCGAATTCGCCCATGAAGGGCAGCAGTTGTTCCTTCGGCAACTGCTTCGGCGGGCCGGCCGGAACGTGAATCACGCGAATGCCGTCCATGTCGGAGACGAGCGGCAGCAACGCGCGGTCGCGCCGCGTGAACACATCCACTTGATGGCCCATCCCGCTCAGTTGGCGCGCGACGTTCGCGACGTAAATGTTTTGTCCTCCGCTATCGACGCCACCGGCGACCGCGAGAGGGGAGGCGTGTTCACTGATGAGGGCGACTTTCATTGACGTTCCTTCGCATGATGGGCGTTTTCAAAGCGTTGGCGTGAGCGCCCTCGCGAGAGCGGGTGGGCGGGGCGCAGAGGCTACGCATGTACTTCGGCCTGAGCATCCGATGTGCCCGTTCGTTTCCACGCCGGGCCGCAACGCTTGCCGGCGCATGCACTGCACCTATGACGCTGTGGCGTTCCCTGTTTGCATCGGGACCAACGCTGTGGCGTTCCCTGTTTCTACAAGCGGTATGTAATTTCGCGTGCGTTGCATGCGTCGCGTCATGCAAGGAGGAAAATTTTGGCGTGATCTCGAACCTCGCGATGAACCGAATTACGCTATACGTAGGCCGTTTTTCGCTGTTCGGCGGGCGCGGCGCTTGCTGCGCGCTTGCTTGCTGCTTGACTGCCGCTCGTTACCCGCCAGGCTCGCCCGCAAGGTTTTGCACAAGCGTCGAACGCGCCGCAGAAATGTTCCGGGCTCGCGCATCGCGGATGAGCCGCGCACAATATCTCTGACTGCCGCCACTCGATTCTCATCAGGGACACCATGCCGAATTCCGCCACGCTGCCCCGCTCCGATCTGACGCGCCGGATCGTCGCCGATCTCGCGCGCGCGGTTTGGCGCTACCGCAACCAGACCGTCGCGGCGGTCGTGCTGATGGTGACGGCGAAACTCGCGATCGTGCTGATGCCGCTCGCGCTCAAGCGGGTGGTCGACGACCTCGGGCATCCGGCGGCGCAGGCGCTGTTTCCGGTGTTCCTCGTGCTGGCCTACGCGCTGCTGCGTTTTCTCGGCGACGCGCTCAACGAAGCCCGCGACGTGGTGTTCAGCATCGTCACGCAGCGCACGGTCGCGGCGTTCACCGAGCGCACCTTCGCGCATCTGCACCGCATGAGCGCGCGTTTTCATACGAAGCGCGAAACCGGCGCGATCGTCCGCGACGTGCAGAAAGGCGCGGACGGCATCGGTTTTCTGCTCGGCGTCGCGCTGTTTACGATCGTGCCGACCGCCTTCGAGATCAGCGCGATCGTGGCGATCATGGTGAGCAGTTATGCGCGCGAGTTCACGCTGGTGATCTTCGCGACCTTCGTGTGTTATGCGGCCTATACGTTCGTGTTCACGCGGCGGCGGGTGGCTTACCAGCGCGCGGTGAACGTGCTGGAGGCGCAGTCGGACGGACGGCTGGTGGACAGCCTGCTCAACTACGACACGGTCAAGTATTTCGCCACCGAGGACACCGAGACCCGGCGGCTGAACGCCGTGCTGGAAAAGTGGGTGCATGCGCGAACCGCCAATCAGCGCGCGCTGACCGCGCTGCACGTGGGACAAAGCGCGGTGATCGCGCTCGGCATCGCGGCGATCATGCTGCTCGCCGCGCAGCATGTGATGGTGCGGCAAATGAGCGTGGGCGACCTGATTCTGGTGAACGCCTACATCATTCAGATCTGCATGCCGCTCAACACGCTCGGCTTCGTGTTTCGCGAGACCAACGACGCGATGGTCAACGTCGAGCGCATGTTCGCGATTCTCGGCACGCAGGGGCGCGTGGGCGAGGACATCGACGAAGCCGCGGCGCAACCGCTCAAGGTGAGCGCCGGGCAAATCTCGTTCGAGCACGTGGATTTCGGCTACGACCCGGCGCGGCAAATTCTGCACGACGTGGATTTTCACGCGTATCCGGGCAAGACCCTGGCGGTGGTGGGCGGCAGCGGCTCGGGCAAGTCGACCCTCGTCAAGCTGCTGTTCCGTCTGTATCAGCCGAACCACGGCGCGATCCGCATCGACGGTCAGGACATCGGCCAGGTCACGCAGAAGAGCTTGCGCGAGGCGATCGGCATCGTGCCGCAGGACACGGTGCTGTTCAACGAAACCATCGCCTACAACATCGCCTATGGACGCCCTGGGGCGACCCGCGCCGACGTGGTGCGCGCCGCGCGCGCGGCGCAACTGAACGAGTTCATCGAACGTCTGCCGGATCACTACGACACGCGCGTCGGCGAGCGCGGCGTGCGGCTCTCGGGCGGCGAGCGGCAGCGCATCGCGATCGCGCGGGCCATTCTGAAGGACCCGCGCATCATCGTGTTCGACGAGGCGACCTCGGCGCTCGACACGCGCTCGGAGCGCGCGATCCAGACCGAGTTGACGCGGCTCGCGCAAGGCCGCACGTCGATCGTGATCGCGCACCGCCTCTCCACCGTGGTGGACGCCGACTGGATTCTGGTGATGGAGCATGGGCGCGTGGTGGAGCAGGGCACGCATCGCGAACTGCTGGCGCGCGAGGGCGTGTATTCGAAGATGTGGTCGCTGCAATGGCAGCAAGGCGAACTGGAGCACGCGCAACGCAAGCTCACCGCGCGATCGGTGAGTCTCGCCGCGTTGACGGCCGGCGTGATCGACGCGTTGCACGACGAACTTGCGGCTCATCGGGTCACGCTGTATCCGGTGCTCACCGACACCGATTTGCGCGTGACCGGCGACCCGAGCGTGTTGCAGCCGCTGATCGCCGAACTGTGCCGCGACGAAATCGTCCAGGCCAAGCCGGGGCAGCGCATCGAACTACGGGTGGAGCGCCACGACAACTACGCATGGGTGAGCGTGCTCGGCATGGGCGACAAACCCGCGGAGTTGTCGCAGGCCGCCGCGCGGCACATGGAAGAAACCCTGGCCGCGGCGGGCGGCGGCTTCACGTTGACGCCGCTGGGCGGGCGGCTCGCCTATGTCGCCATGTTGCCGCTGCGCCCGGTGGCAGACTCCGACGCGCCCGCGCCCGCTACCCAGGGGCCCGACGTTGTCGACCGCGCCATGCCGCTCGACGGTCTCTTCGTGATGGCGATCGACGATCAGGAAGACGCGCGCGACGCGCTCGAAGCGGTGCTGAACGCGGGCGGCGCGCGCGTCAGGCTGGCGGCATCCGGCGACGAGGCGCTGGCGTGGCTCGCGAACACGCCGACGCAGCAATGGCCGCATGCGCTGGTGTGCGATATCGTGCTCGCCGATGAAGACGGCTACGACGTGCTGCGCCGCTTGCGGCGTCTGGAAGCCGAGCGGGAATTGCCGCTGGAGGAACGCTTGCCGGCGATTGCGCTGACCGGCTACGCGCAGGCCGAAGACCGCATTCGCGCGAAAACGGCGGGCTTCCAGGCGCATCTGACGAAGCCGGTCGCGGCGGACCAGTTGATCGCCGATATCCGGCATCTGGCGATGGCGTCGGCGCGCGCGGCTGTATGAAGCGTGAGCTTGCCGGCCGCGCTTCGGATACACGGCTCGCCATTAGCCGCCGCGCTTCGCGCCAACCCCCGCGCCCGGGCCTGAAGCTACGCCCGCACCCACGCCCACTCCCGTACCCACGCCCACCCCCGTGCCGGTATTCGACGCCAGCGCCGCGCGCTCGCCCAGCCGCACACGCTCCCGCAGACCCAGCACATGGGGCGGCACGACCTCGCGACGCGGCAACGCCCACGCGAGCCCGCGCAGCAGCGCCACGCCGTCGCGCAGCAGCGTGCCTTCCCGAGCCCACACGCCGAAAGCGCGCAGCGTCGCGCGGCACGCCTCCTGCCACGGCAGACGCAGCCACGCGATCCACGCCGCGTTGCGCGCCAGCGTGCGCCGCCGCAAGCCGCTATTGCGAGCCGGCGACGGATGATGATGCACGGTCAACTGATCGCAATAGACGATCGCATGACCGGAGGCGAGCACATCCAGCGCGACGAGTTCTTCCTCGCCGCCGATGAAAAGACGCGGCTCGTAGCCGCCTATCTCGCGAAACAGCGCGGTGCGAAATACACAGGCGCCCGCCATGTAGCCGATCAATGCCGGGCCGGGCAGGCCGTCGCCGCCGAGCGGGCTTGCGCGCATCACCGCGCAGATCGGGTCGGGGGCTCGCGCTTCACCCACCACCACGCGCGCGCTCAGCACGCCGACGTTCGGCCATGCGTCGAGCAATTGCACCGCGCGTTCGAGCGAGCCCGGCTCCCACCAGGTGTCGTCGTCGCAGAAGGCGACATAGTCGGTGCCGACGCACTCGGCCGCGCGATTGCGGCCGGCCGCGCCGAGATTCGCGCCGCATTCGATCACGCGGACGGTTGGAAACAACGTTCTGACGAGTGAAACCGTGTGGTCGCCGGACGCGTTGTCCGCGACGAAAATGCTGGGACGTTCGGGGAGGGCTAGCAGTCGTTCGAGGGTGGCGATCAGTTCGTCCGCGCGATTGTGCGTGAGGACGACCACGGAGATGCGCGAGGCAAGCGGCTTCTGTTCCATGCGGTTCGATGTTCTTCTGATGGTCGATGCGTGCTGTCGAGCAAACGATGTGCCCATGCGCTATGCGTTTTTGCGGCGGACCTGCCAGTAGCGCTCCTGCGCAAACAGGCTGGCGCGTGCGTTCGGATCGAAAGCGCGCAACTGGCTGCGGTACGCGCCGATTGCTTCACGCTTCAGTTCCATGTGCTCGCGTTCGGCTCGCCTATCGGCGGGCGCTTGCAATTCCTCGGCGGGGGTGGCCGTGTAGCCAAGCGAGGATAGTTCGGCGACGCGAGCCTGAACCGCGCCTTCGATGCACCGGTAGGGGATGTCTTCATAGACATAAAAGGCGAGACCCGGCGTGTCGATCAGCAATGCGAGGCAGGCTCGTGCCGTGAGCATGTGATCGGCGTGAAACAGGCCGAGCGGTGCCATGAGCATGTCCGCTTCCGACTCGGTCAGCGTCTGTCGCAGCGCGCTCACGAGCGCATCGTGAGAAGGCGACGCCAGATACTGCGCGTCGCAAAAGGGCAGGCGCAGCGGTGTGGCTTGCAGTATCGCGAGCGCGCGCGTGTCTTCCTCGGTGCGCGCTTTTATTGCCTCGAAGGCGTCGGCGAAACCGGCTCGGCGGTCCCAGTCCGTCGTCATGTTTTCCGTGGGCGGCGCGGCGAAGACGGTGCAGACCCGCGCCCCCGGCCGCGCGGCGAGCAGTTCGCCGCAACTGAGAACGGCGTCGTCGAAGTGCGGCGAGATGACCAGCAGGTGTCGATGCGATTCGCTCATGGCTAAACGTGCGGGATCGTCGAAAGATCATGGATGTATTGCCGGGCAGCAATATGCGGACCTCGCTTCCTCCGCGGGAATCGGCAATCGGCGATCGGCGATCGCCGCCATGCTGTATGGATACCCAGTGTGCCCAGGCCTCACTCGCGCGCGTTTGCCTGTAAGCTTTAATCGACGAGTCCGTGCTGCCTATCGCGCGACTCGTCGTCATGAACGACATCGCAGACAGGCTTCAACGTCATTGCCAACTTTCCAGAGGGGATATCAGTCATGAAGTCATTCGCCGTCAAACAGATCATGCGCGGGCTCGCGGTCACCGCCCTGGTGGCCGGCGGCATGCCGCTCGCGGTCGCGCAGGATGCCGCGAGCGCGCCCGCGGCCGAGGCCGCCCAGCCCGGCGTGGCGAGCAGCGCGAAGCCGACCAAGGCCGAGCGTAAAGCGGCGCGCAAGCAGGCGCGCGCAAAAAAGAATGCCGAGTTGAAGAAACTCGAGGACGCGGGCTATCAGCCGTCCAGAAACGACCCGAACTATCCGAACGATCTGCAGAAAGCGCAGAAGAAGGCGGGCATCGGAACGGGCGCGAGCCAGTAACCGTGCGACAGCCGCGTAGTGCCGACCGGGCTCGCGCGGCTGTTTTCAATTAACGAAGCAGACTGTCTGGACAACACGGACAGCGTCCAGTGAATTTCCGCCAATGAGCGATCGCGGCGTTAGCTCGTCGCGCTGCCGCTCGACGCATGTGAGCCGCGCGGGTTCACCGTCCGCCGAGCGTCTCGACCAGCATGTCGACGAACGCCTTCACTCGCGCCGTCATCTGCAACTGCTGCGGATACACCGCATAAATGTCCGCGCCCGGCGTTCGATAGTCGGGCAGCACATGAACGAGCCGGCCATCGGCGAGATACTCCGCGATGTCCCACTCGGCGCGCATCAGAATGCCGTGGCCATCGAGCGCCCACTTCACCGCGATCTCGCCGTCATTGGTGGTGAGGTTGCCGCGTACCCTCACGGTCTCCGTCTTTTGCGTCGCGCCGCGTCCGCTCGTCAGACGCCATAGCCCGTAGCCGTCGTCGCCCTGACGAATGCCGATGCAGTTGTGCTGCGATAACTCAGCGGGGCCGCGCGGCGCGCGCCGCTTCGCGAGATAGGCGGGCGACGCGCACAGCAGGCGCCGGTTCGGCGCGACCCGGCGGGCGATCACGCGCGCATCCGGCGGTTCGCCGAAGCGCACGCACACGTCGAAGGCGTCGTCGCTGAGCGGCGGCGGGTCGACGGAAAGCTGCAACTGCACGTCCACTTCGGGAAAGCGCCGCACGAACCGCGAGATCAGCGGGGCCACGTGGCTGCGGCCGAACCCGAGCGTCGCATTCACGCGCAACAGACCTTTCGGCGCGGCTTGCGAGCCGCCGAGCAACTGCGCGAGATCGTCCATTTCGCTCAGGATGCGCCGGGCGCGCGTCAGATAAAGCTCGCCTTCGGGCGTGAGGCTCATGCGCCGGGTCGTGCGGTTGACGAGCGAAACGCCCGCGCGCGATTCCATCTGCGCGAGATGCTTGCTCACCGCCGCCGTGCTCAGGCCGAGTTCACGCGCGGCGGCGGTCAGGCTGCCGCTTGCGGCCAGCGTGGAGAAGAAGGCGAGGTCGTCGGGTTGTATCGATGAGGTCATTGGATCAGCGCAAACCGCGGACGTATCGTTAACTTCAGGTTAAGGATGCTTTGAGTCTAGCAACGTTTCCGCGAGCCGTGCGCGTCTTACGATGCGAGCCATACCTTCAACATCAAGGAGACGCCAGTGAAGACCTACCGCATCGCAACCATCCCCGGCGACGGCATCGGCAAGGAAGTCGTGCCCGCCGGCCAGCGGGTTCTCGAAGCCATCGCCGCGCGCCACGACGCCTTGCGCTTCGAATTCGAGAACTTCGAGTGGGGCGGCGACTACTACCGCGAGCATGGCGTGATGATGCCGGCCGACGGACTGGACGCGATCCGCGACAAGGACGCGATTCTGTTCGGCTCGGCGGGCGACCCGCATATTCCCGATCACGTGACCTTGTGGGGCTTGCGCCTGAAAATCTGCCAGGGCTTCGATCAGTACGCGAACGTGCGGCCCACGCGCATCCTGCCCGGCATCGACGCGCCGTTGAAACGCTGCGCGCCGAAGGATCTCGACTGGGTGATCGTGCGCGAGAACTCGGAAGGCGAGTATTCCGGCGTAGGCGGGCGCGCGCATCAGGGGCATCCGCTCGAAGTCGCCACCGACGTTTCGATGATGACGCGCGCCGGTGTCGAACGCATTCTGCGCTTCGCGTTCCGGCTCGCGCAGTCGCGCCCGCGCAAGCTGCTGACGGTAATTACCAAGAGCAATGCGCAGCGTCACGCGATGGTGATGTGGGACGAGATCGCGTTGCAGGTCTCGAAGGAGTTTCCCGACGTGCGCTGGGACAAGGAACTCGTCGACGCCGCGACCGCGCGCATGGTCAACCGGCCGGCGACGCTCGACACGATCGTCGCCACCAATCTTCACGCGGACATTCTCAGCGACCTGGCCGCGGCGCTGGCCGGCAGCCTCGGCATCGCGCCGACGGCGAATCTCGACCCCGAGCGCCGCTATCCGTCGATGTTCGAGCCGATTCACGGCTCCGCGTTCGACATCATGGGCAAGGGTCTCGCCAATCCGGTCGGCACCTTCTGGTCGGTGGTGATGATGCTCGATCATCTCGGCGAGACGCACGCCGCGCGCCAGTTGATGGACGCGATCGAACGCATCACGGCGAACCCCGCGCTGCATACCGGCGACCTCGGCGGCGGCGCCACCACCGCGCAGGTGACCGATGCGGTCTGCGACCTTCTCGCGGCGACTCTCGCGGCGGAATCGGCCGCGATCTGAGTTATTCGCCGATCTGAGTTATTCGCTATTCGCGCTCGCTCGGCCTTCGAGCGAGCGACGCATTCATCACATACTGATGGGTGCATCAAATATTGCCTTATGTTCTCAGGCGGCGTAACGAACATGCTTTTCCTTGAACAGATTGCGAATCACGTGAGGTTCCTTCTGCCGGCGATGCAGATGCCGACGG